>DATHUJ010000021.1:0-8209 GCA_035462375.1 Jiangellales bacterium | reverse complement strand
CAGGCCGCCGCCGACCCGGCGGGCGCCCTTGGGCACCAGCCGCGGCTCGAAGGACGAAACCCGGTCCCGGGGCACGTCCAGGCCGACCGGGCCGACCTCGGTGAGCACCGTCTTCGGCGTGGCCCCGTTGCGGGAGTTCGGCGAGCCCCGCCCGGCCGGGTCGCCCTTCTCGTAGCCGAGGTGGTCGGACAGCTCGATCGCCAGGCCGCGCTCGAGCACGGCCTTGACCAGCTCGGGCAGGAAGCCGCCCTCCCCGGTCAGGCGCACCCCGGAGTCGGTCACCGTGTCCAGCAGGTCCTCCAGCCACGGCCCGGACACCGGCTCCGCCGCGGTGGCCGGCCCGCCGCCGGTCACCCGCACCGCCGGCACCGCCGTCGGGACGGTGCTCGTCGTTGTGCCGGTGGTCCTACCGGCGCTCGTCGTCGTACTCGCGATAGGAGTGGTGGGGGTGTCGTGGGTGGCCTCGCGCACGTCGTCGAGGCCGGTGGTCGTCGTCGCGTCCTGATCGGTCAATGCGGACATCTGGTGCTCCCATCCGAGCCCGGAGTCACAACCGTCACTCCAGACTCCTACGCACCTCCCGTACACAGACCATCTGACACGCTCGGGACCCGGTCGATCTCGCCCCAGGCGTGGCGCAGGTCGACGATGGCGGCCCGTTCCCAGTCCAGCAGCCCGTGCAAGGCCACCCCGCCGACGGCGTCGTCCAGACCGTCCGGGCCACGGGCCCGCCACCTGCCGACCCGGTCGGTGTCCACGCCCAGCAGCTGCGCGGCCCGCCGGGCCGACCAGCCCGCGGCCACCGCGTCCTCGATCAGGGCCAGCAGGCCGGCCTTCACCTCGGCCGGCACCCGCGGGGGGACCGAGCCGCAGCTCAGCCCCAGGACCCTTTTCCCTCGTGCAGGTGCAACGCCACCGCCTGCTCGGCCAGCGCCGCCCGCAACCGGTCCACCTGCGCGGACAGCTCGGCGATCCGGGCCGCCTCCGCCGACTGGCCGGGCCGGCCCGGCACCGCGGCGGCCAACGCGTCCAACGCGCCCTGCTTGGCCACCCGACAGGTGTGCAGCACGGTGGAGCGGTCCACCCCCCACCGCTCGGCGGCCTCCCGCTGAGTGCACTCGTTGGTCAACACCGCCACGAACATCTCGTACTTCTGACTCGGCGCCAGCCGACGACGACGGCGCGCCTTCTGCTGCCTCACAGCAGGATCGGACATCATAACCAGCCTCCAAGCGGCTCCGGCACGCCGTCCGATGGCTGGGTATTTCCAGGACCGGTGACCTTACAAGCTCAGACGCAGAACAGGGGTGGAGGCGGTGGACCGGTTGTTGGAGGCGCACCGGGTGCTGGGTGGCGGGTTGACCCGTCCGCAGGCGGCCCGGCTGCTCGGCCGGATCGTGGCCGGGTTGGACCCCGACGCCGGGCAGCGGCGGCAGGTGCACGCGGTCCGGGACCGGCGGGTGTGGCACCGCGCCCCGGACGCGGCCGGGGAACCGGGCACGCTGGGCATGACCGGCCCGGCCGAGCGGGTGGCGGTCTGTGAGCGCGGGGTGGACGCGCTGGCCCGGGCCGTCCTGGCCGATCCGCACGCCGTCCCCGGGTTGACCTTGGAGCAGGCCCGCTTCGACGCCCTGGTGTGGCTGATCACCGGGCAGCCGGCCACCACCCACCCGGCCTGGCCACCCCCCGCCCCCGACACCGACGACCCGGACGGTGAACCCGCCGACACCGCCGACCCGGACGCCGAGACCGGCGGCACCCAGGCTGGCGGCGCCGAGGCCGATGACGACGAGATTCCGCCGTGGGAGCTGCCCGACGACCCCGGACCCGATGCCCGCGACGACGTGGCCGGCGGGGCCGGGAAGGCCGGCCCGGCCGGTGACGAGGCCACCGGCGGTGGTGCCGGCGGGGGTGGCGGTGGGTCGGGCCTCTCGCCCGGCCACGAGGACGACGACGTGGACGGGTTCGCCCCGGGGCTCGGTGATTCGGTGGGTGGGGCCGGTGCGGACCTCCGGCCCGGTGTGGGCCGCGACGCCCGGAACGGGGGCGCCGGGCCGGAGCCGGCCATACCCGCTGGGGCCGGGGTGGGTGATCCGGGGATCTTCGCCGCCGGGCCCACCGCTGGCTCCGCGGGGGCCGGTGCTCCGTGTGGGTGTGGGCGGCCGCGGCTGAACGTGGGGGTGACCGCTCAGGTCACGGTGTCCCTGCCCACCCTGCTGGGCCTGGACGAGGCGCCGGGGGAGCTGGCCGGCCTGGGCTCGGTGCCGGCGTCGGTGGCCCGCGAGCTGGCCGCGGCGGCGTCCACCTGGCGGCGGCTGCTGACCGACCCGGTCGACGGGCACCTGATCACCCAGAGCATCCGCTCCTACCGGCCGACGGCCGCGGTGCGCGAGTTCGTGCTGGCCCGCGCCGGCGGGGTGTGCGCCGCCCGCGGCTGCACCGCCCGCCACGGCCTGCAGATCGACCACGACATCCCGTGGCCGCACGGACCCACCGCCGCCGGCAACAACCTGCCGCTGCATCAGCCGCACCACGACGCGAAGACCTGCGGCGCCTGGTGCCACCGGCTGCACGGCGAGAGCGGGGCGCTGACCCAGACCAGCCCGCTCGGCCGGTCCTACACGACCGTGCCGCTGCCCCCACTCGGGGACATCCCAGCCCTGGCCCCGGCCGCCCCCGAGCTCACCGCTCTGGTCCGGGCCCGGCTGCACCGCCTCACCGACCACCCCCGCCGACGCCGAGCCGGCCGACCGCACACCACCGGACCACCCGGCCGCGCCCACCCCGACCCCGACACCCACCACCACCGGACCGCTCCCGCCGGCTGACACGACCGCGGGTCCTCCCGGTTCCCGTCCGGCGGCAGCTACCCGCAACGTCAGCCCGACCGCGAAGCGGGCCACCGGCCTTTTCGAGGACCCGTGCGAGGACCGGTACCTGTGTGCCGGCGCCGCTGCACGTCTGGGATGCTCGGGCCGTGCCTGCCGACCTGCGTCGCCTCCTGCTCCTGCGGCACGCCAAGTCCGCCTGGCCGGAGGGGGTGGCCGACCACGACCGACCGCTGGGGGAACGCGGCCGGCGCGACGCCGCTGCTGTCGGCCGATGGCTGGCCGCCGCCGGCGCCCGGCCGGACATGGTGCTCGTCTCCAGCGCACAGCGTGCCCGGGAGACCTGGGATGGCGTCGCCGGCGAGCTCGGCCCCGCCGGCGACGTCCGGGTCACCGACGAGGTCTACGGCGCTGGAGCCGGCGACCTTCTCGACGTCCTCCGTGAGGTGCCTGAACAGTCGGCCACCGTTCTCGTGGTCGGCCACAACCCCGGGATCGAGCGGCTCGCCGCCCTGCTCGACGACGGGGAGGCCGCGAGCGGGGACGGGACCCGGATGCGGGTGAAGTTCCCGACGTCGGGCCTGGCGGTCTTGGATGTCCCACACCCGTGGTCGGCGCTGGACCCGGAGACCTGTCGTCTGGCAGCGTTCGTCGTCCCGCGCGGCTGACCGAGGGCGACGCCCGTCAGCCGAGGGCCGGGGCGGGGGTCACCATGCCCTCCGCGGCGTCGGCAGCTTCGATGTCCTCGCGGCTGATCCCCAGCAGGTAGAGAACGGCGTCGAGGTACGGAACGCTGACGGCCGTGTCGGCGGCCTCGCGTACGACCGGCTTGGCGTTGAACGCGATGCCGAGCCCGGCGGCAGCGATCATGTCCAGGTCGTTCGCTCCGTCCCCGATGGCGACCGTCTGGGACAGCGGGACGCCCGCGTCGACTGCGAACCGGCGCAGCGCCGCGGCCTTGCCCGCTCGGTCGACCACCTCCCCGACGAGGCGACCGGTCAGCCGCCCGTCGACCACCTCCAGCGTGTTGGCGGCGGCGAAGTCCAGCCCCAGCTCCTCGCGGAGCGGGTCGATGAACTGGGTGAACCCACCGCTGACGACCGCCAGCAGGTAGCCCACCCGCTTGAGGGTCCGCACGAGGGTCCGGGCTCCCGGTGTGAGCACCACCTCGCGTCGGACCTGCTCCACCGCCTCGGCGTCCAGCCCGGCCAGCGCCCTCACCCGGGCGCGCAGCGACTCCTCGAAGTCGATCTCGCCACGCATCGCCGACTCGGTCACCCGCGCCACCTCGTCCCGGACACCAGCCCGGGCCGCCAGCATCTCGATGACCTCGCCCTGCACGAGGGTGGAGTCGACGTCCATCACCAGCAGGCGCTTCGCCTTCCGGTGCAGCCCGGACGGCTCCACGGCCACGTCCACCTGCTGACGGGCCGCCTCGATGGCAAGCGTCTGGCGCAAGGTACGTGGGTCGGCGCCGGAGACCTCGAACTGCACCGACGTCACCGGGTAGGCGGCGAGGCGGACGATCCGGTCGATGTTGGCACCGGCCTCGGCGATCCGACCGGCGACGCCTGCGACGGCCGACGGAAGCAGCGGGTGGCCCAGGACTATGACGTGGACCCGGCCCCCCCGCGCCGGGGTGCCGTCCCCCGTGCCGGCACTCATCTCGACCTCGAGGTCCAGCTGTTCCGCTACGGCCTCGGCAGCCCGCCGGACCGCGTCCTCGTCCGGGCCGGACGTGACGAGCACGCCGAGCACGAGCCGGCCCCGGACCACGACCTGCTCGACGTCCAGCACCTGCACGTCGTGGCCGGCCAGTGCCGAGAACAGACTCGAGGTCACACCCGGCCGGTCCCGGCCGGTCACCGTGATCAGCAGCGAGCGGGGCGCGGTCACGGCGCGACGCTACCGCCGACCCCCCACGGACGCGCAGGCCGCCACCAGGGCGCGGCGCGCGGCCGACTCGAGGGGGAGGAGGGCCGCCCGGCGTGAACCCGCTGCAGCCGAGTTCAACGCACCACCGTCGTCGGTGAGGGCGAGGTCGACCACGGCCCACAGCCGGGCCGCCTGGGCGGCCAAGGCCTGGGCCCGCGGCGGGTAGGGCCGGGGGAGCGGCTCGGCCGGCGCCGTCCCGCGGACGTCCTCCAGGAGCCTGGCCACTTCCGGCCGCCAGGTCGGGATGTCCATCTCCGTGAGCGCCGCCGCCGTCTCCAGCAGGCGCTCCCGCAGGGCCCGGTCGGCCTCTGCCATCCCGGGGAGGTCCGCCCGCTCGACGGCGGGGAACCAGCGCCACGACACCAGGTGGCCGACGTCGCCGGGTGGGCCGAAGGTCTCGACCCGAGGCACGAGTGCCACCCCGGTGCCGTGCGCGACCGCCGCCTCCCCGGCCAGGACGGCGGCCTCCGTGACCTCCGGTCCCCCCGCAACCCCCAGCGGATCCCCCGGGCGAGGCAGGGCGAGCAGCACCGCACTCGCCCCCTGCGCCCGGAGGGCACCCAGGGCCGTCGCCAGCCCGGTCCCCCCCGGGCTGCCCGGGACCCCCTCGACCCGGTGCGGCTCGTCGTCGCGCTGGACGCGGTCGACGACGTCGTCGAGCGAGGCCTCGCCGGTCAGCCAGGCCGTGGCCCAGGTCGCCAGCCGCGCGGAGCGGGGGAGCGCAAGCATGGCACCCAGCCTAGGCACCGACGGTTGCCCTAGGGTCGTGCTGCTGCGTCGACCACGCCGGGAGGGACCACCGCCGATGACCGCCGTGCTCGAGCTCGCCGACGTGTCGGTGGTCCGGTCCGGCCAGCGCCTGCTCGACGACGTCACGTGGACGGTGGACGAGGCCGACCGGTGGGTCGTGCTCGGTCCCAACGGCGCTGGCAAGACGACGCTGCTCCAGGTGGCCGCGGCCCAGCTCCACCCGAGCGCGGGCTACGCGGCAGTGCTGGGGGAGATGCTGGGGGCGGTCGACGTCTTCGAGCTCCGCCCCCGGGTCGGCCTCACCAGCGCTGCGCTCGCCGACCGGGTGCCCCGCACGGAGCGGGTCCGCGACGTCGTGCTCACGGCTTCGTACGCCGTGGTGGGACGGTGGCGCGAGAGGTACGAGGACTACGACGAGCACCGGGCGCACGACCTGCTCGGCCGACTCGGTGTCGCCCACCTGGCGGACCGCACCTTCGGCACCCTGTCCGAAGGGGAGCGCAAGCGCGTCCAGATCGCGAGGGCGCTGATGACCGATCCCGAGCTGCTGCTGCTGGACGAGCCGGCCGCGGGGCTCGACCTCGGCGGGCGCGAGGCGCTGGTGTCCACGCTCGCCGACTTCGCCGCTGACCCGACCTCCCCGGCGACGGTCCTCGTCACGCACCACGTCGAGGAGGTCCCACCGGGCTTCACCCACGCGCTCCTGCTCCGGGAGGGCCGCGTCGTCGCCGCCGGGCCGGTGCGGAACACGCTGACTCCGGCCGCGCTGTCGGAGTGCTTCGGCATGCCGCTGCGCCTCCAGCACGCCGACGGCCGGTGGACGGCCCGAGCACGCCACGCCCGTATCACCTAGGTTGGTAACCGTGGGAGAGCTGATCGAGTGGCTCGCGGACAACCAGTGGTCCGCCTGGCTCGCCCTGGCCCTCCTGCTGGGCATCGCCGAGACCACGACCCTGGACCTCGTCTTCCTCATGCTGGCCGGTGGCGCCGTGGCCGGCGCGGTGGCCGCTGCCCTGGGCGCCCCCTTCCTGCTCGCCGCGCTCGTGGCGATCGGCAGCAGCGCCGCGCTGCTGGGTGTGGTTCGACCGGTCGCCAAGAGCCACCTGCGCCAGCCGGTCACGGCTCGCACGGGGACAGCGGCACTGGTCGGCAGCAAGGCGCTGGTCGTCGAGACCGTGCACCCGCACGGTGGCCTGGTGAAGCTCGGTGGAGAGGTGTGGACCGCGCGGCCGTTCGACGACCACGCCACCATCGAGGCCGGCAGGACCGTGGACGTCATCGAGATCCGGGGCGCCACTGCACTCGTCTACGAATCGGAGGCCGTCTAGGCATGGAGATCGGGCTGCTCGTCGTCGTCGGGGTCCTGGCCCTGTTCGTCCTCGTGGTGCTGGCGAAGTCAGTGCGGATCGTGCCCCAAGCGCGCGCCGGGATCGTGGAGCGACTCGGGCGCTTCAACCGCACCCTGGAGCCGGGCCTGACGGTCATCGTGCCGTTCGTCGACCGCGTGCTGCCCCTGATCGACCTGCGCGAGCAGGTCGTCTCGTTCCCGCCGCAGCCGGTCATCACCCAGGACAACCTCGTCGTGTCCATCGACACCGTCATCTACTACCAGGTCACCGACCCGAAGTCGGCGACCTACGAGATCGCCAACTACATCGCCGGCATCGAGCAGCTGACCGTCACCACGCTGCGCAACGTGATCGGCGGCATGGACCTCGAGCGCACCCTGACCAGCCGGGAGGAGATCAACAACGCGCTCCGCGGCGTCCTGGACGAGGCGACCGGCAAGTGGGGCATCCGAGTGAACCGCGTAGAGCTGAAGGCGATCGACCCACCACACTCCATCCAGGACTCGATGGAGAAGCAGATGCGTGCCGACCGCGACAAGCGTGCAGTCATCCTCACCGCCGAGGGACACCGGCAGAGCCAGATCCTCACTGCGGAGGGTGAGAAGCAGGCGGCGATCCTGCGTGCCGAGGGCGACAAGCAGTCGACGATCCTCACGGCCGAGGCGCAGAAGCAGGCGGCCGTGTTGCGCGCCGACGGCGAGGCGCAGGCGATCCAGACCGTCTTCCACGCGATCCACCGCGGCAACCCGGACCAGAAGCTGCTCTCCTACCAGTACCTCCAGATGCTGCCGCAGATAGCCCAGGGCGACGCCAACAAGGTGTGGATAGTCCCCAGCGAGATCGGCTCCGCGCTCGAGGGCCTGGGCAACCTGGCCGGCCAGGTCGGCGGCCGGATGGGTGCCGCCGCCGCTGAGGCGCAGACTCCGGCGGTCGAGGTGGGTGAGCTGCCCGAGGACGTCCGGCGGGCACAGGAGGAGGCCACCCGGTTGGCGGAGGAGGCGTCCGCAGCTGCAGTGGGCGCTGCGGAGCAGGAGGTCCAGGACGCCCTCGCCGAGGCGCAGGACTCGGCGATCGACGACCGGCCGACGAGGTGACCCCTACCGACCGGCGGCCGTGACCACCACCCGCTGGTTGTTCGCAGACCAGCTCGGACCGCACTTCCTCGACCACCCGGACCAGCCCGCCTTGCTCGTGGGAGAGCCGGGCGGTCTTCCGTCGCCGCCGCTTCCATCGGCGCAAGGCCCACCTGGTGCTTTCCGCCCTCCGGCACCGGGCACGGGAGCTAGGCGACCGGGCGACCCTTGTCCGGGCGGAGACGTACGGCGCCGGCTCGTTCGGCGCAGGCGC
>DATHUJ010000020.1:0-9342 GCA_035462375.1 Jiangellales bacterium | reverse complement strand
GTAGAAGGCCCACAGCGCCGAGACGCCGTCCTGCGCGGGCAGCAGCGCGCCCCCGGTCAGCCGGCCGGAGCCCACGAGCGAGCGAACGGCCAGCAGGGTCAGCACGGTGAGGCCCGTGGCGACCAGGACCCCGGGGCGGGTCAACGCACGCAGCAGCGCGGTCTCGGTGTCGAGGACCTCGTCGTCCTCGTCGTCGTCGACACCGGGCGTGGCGGCGCGGCGCCGTGACGACGGGAGGTCGTGGCCGCTCCCCGTCCCGGTGACGACGCCGAGGAGCGACTCCCCGGCGTGGCGGACCGCCTGCCCCCGGGGCGGGAAGAGCGCCCGGAGGTCGCGGTGGGGAACGCGCCGGAGGTCCCGCCTGGCTCGCCGCGCCCGGACCAGCCGGTCGGGCCGCGCGACCACGGAGAGGACCGCCGCGACCTCCTCCCCGGCGAGCGCCGGCTGCTTGCCGAGGAAGAACCCTGCGGCCCGGCCCAGGCCACCCAGCACGTGGCGCAGGAGCACCAGGGGGAGAAGCAGGGCCGGGGTGTTGACCGCGAGGACGTACAGGGCGTGCCGCCGGTCCACCAGGTGGGCCCGACGGCGAACGGCGGCCATCCGGCGGCGGCCGTGCGCAGCGGCCTCGGCGTGGTGCACGACCGCGTCCGGGCACAGCACCACGCGGTACCCGGCCAGGTTGGCCCGCCAACCGAGGTCGACGTCGTCGCGGAACACGGGCAGCGCCGGGTCGAAGCCGCCCAGCTCCTCCCACACGTCCCGACGCACGAGCATCCCGGCGCTCCCGACCGCGAGCACGTCGGCGATGTCGTCGTGCTGGCCCTGGTCGAACTCGCGACGTTCGAGCCCGGTGTGCCGGCGGCCGCCGCCGGTGATGGACACGCCCATCTCGAGAAGCTGGCGTTCGTCGCCCCACCCGCGGACCTTCGGGCCCAGCACACCGGCGTCCGGCCGGCGCACCGCCCATTCCAGCAGCCGGGTCAGGGCCGCCGGCTCGGGGGCAGAGTCGTCGTGCAGCACCCAGATCCACTCGGTGCGCCCGTCGTGCGGCCGCCCGAGGGCATCCGCGGCCCGCAAACCCTCGGCCACCGCGGCGCCGAAACCGACCCGGGCGCCGACCCGGACGACGGCGCGGTGGCCCAGGCCGTCGTCGAGCAGCCGGGCGGTCTCGTCGCGGCTGCCGGTGTCCACGGCGAGCACGCGGTCGGGCCGCCGCTCCAGGCCGCCGAGGGCGGCCAGCGTGCGGGGCAGCCACCGGCGGCCGTCGTGGGCGACCAGCACCGCCGTGACGTGGTGGTGGAGCAGCTGGGACGGCGGCACCGGCTCGGGGGCGACGTAGGGCTCGACGAAGGCGTCGAGGGCCGGGTCCGCGCCCACGCCGGGGTCGTCGTAGACGGTGCTTGCCGCGGACGTCGCGGGCTCCGTGGGGCCGGGTCCCAGGAGGTCGTGCCGTCCTCCGGGAGCGGTCGGGTCGGTGGGCATGCCTCTTCAGGGGACGGGGGCCAGGGGGTGGCGCCGACTCGCGTGGGGCCGGCGCAGGCCCACCAGACTACGCGGCCCGCGTCATGCTCAGACCGCGCTCCGCTTCAGCCGCCTGCGCTCCCGCTCCGACAACCCGCCCCAGATCCCGAAGCGCTCGTCGTGCAGGAGGGCGTACTCGAGGCACTCGGCTCTCACCTCGCACCCCAGGCAGACCTTCTTGGCCTCCCGGGTGGAACCGCCCTTCTCGGGGAAGAACGCCTCCGGGTCCGTCTGCGCGCACAGGGCGCGCTCCTGCCAGCTCTGCTCCTCGGCGTCGCCGAGCAGCGGCTCCAGCCACTCCCCCACGGCTCGCCTCCTCGACCCTCGTCCCCACAGGTGCGGCTGCACCCTGGTGTATTGCTGGCGTGTCAGGCGGTCTTCCCCGGCGGGGAGCCGGCGACACCGAACGACACGGATGAAATTACATGCCCGCAATACCGGCTCGTCAAGCCACAATCTGATATTGGGCCGCTCGAAGCGGCGATCAGGCGGCGCCGGGTGACGTCGGGGACCCACGGACAGTGCGCCGTCCACGCACCCGTGAGCGCGCCGACGTCAGCAGGTCCTGGGCACCCGACGCGCGAGGACGCCGACCGGGCGGCGAGGATGGCGCCCATGCGGATCTGCGTGCTCGCCGGGGGCATCGGGGCGGCTCGGTTCCTGCGCGGGTTGTTGCACCACCTGGGCGCCACCGGCACGGAGGCCGACGTCACCGTGATCGGCAACACCGCGGACGACATCACCCTGCACGGACTGCACGTCTCCCCGGACCTGGACACGGTGATGTACACCCTGGGCGGGGGCGTCCACGAGCGACAGGGGTGGGGGCGCGACGACGAGACGTTCACCGTCGCCGGCGAGCTGTCGGCCTACGGCGCGGGAGCCGAGTGGTTCGCCCTGGGTGACCGCGACATCGCCACCCACCTCGTCCGGACCCGGATGCTGGGCGCCGGCTACCCGCTCTCCCAGGTGACCGAGGCGCTGTGCGCCCGGTGGCGTCCGGGGGTGCGGCTGCTGCCGATGACCGACGACCGGGTCGAGACGCACGTCGTGGTGCCGGACGCGGGGGCCGAGGGCGGCCGTCGGGCGGTGCACTTCCAGGAGTGGTGGGTCCGGCTGCACGCCGAGGTGCCGGCCGAACGGTTCGTCCTGGTGGGGATCGACTCCGCCCGACCAGGCCCGGGCGTCCTGGAGGCGGTGGGCGGCGCCGACGTCGTCTTGCTCCCCCCCTCCAACCCGGTGGTGAGCCTGGGACCGGTGCTGTCCGTCCCCGGTGTGCGCGACTCGCTGCGCGAGGCCGTCGCCCCGGTCGTCGGTGTGTCGCCGATCGTCGGCGGGGCCGCGGTCCGGGGCATGGCCGACGCGTGCCTGCGCGCCATCGGCGTGGACAGCTCGGCGAGTGCCGTCGCCGGTCTCTACGCTGACCTGCTGGACGGCTGGCTGGTCGACGTCCGGGACGCCGAGGACGTGCCGGTCGTGGAGGCCGAAGGGGTGCGCTGCCGGGCCGTACCCCTCCTCATGCGGGACGTGGCGGCGAGCGGTGCGATCGCCGCCGAGGCGCTCGCCCTGGCCACGGCGGGGGTGCGATGAGGCTCGCCGTCGAACCGGTGACCGGCGTCCCGGAGGTGCAGCCCGGGGACGACCTGGCGGGCCTGCTCGTCGACGCCCTCCCCCCCGGCGCCCTGGCGGACGGTGACGTCCTCGTGGTCTCCAGCAAGGTCGTGAGCAAGGCCGAGGGTCGCGTCGTCCGCGGGCTGGACCGCGACGAGGCGGTGGCCGCCGAGACCTCCCGTGTCGTCACGTCGTGGGAACAGGCGGGCAGGAGGACCGTCGTGGCCGAGACCCGGCACGGCCTGGTGCTCGCCGCCGCCGGGGTCGACGCCTCCAACACCGACCCGGGCACCCTCGTGCTGCTCCCCGAGGACCCCGACGCCTCGGCCCGGCGGCTCCGGGAGGGCGTCCTGGCGCGGACCGGCCGCAACACCGCCGTGGTGGTCACCGACACGCTCGGCCGGCCGTGGCGGGAGGGCCAGGTCGACGCGGCCCTGGGGGCGGCCGGGCTACGGGTCCTGGACGACCTCCGGGGGACCCGCGACTCCCGAGGCGAGGTCCTGGACGCGACCGTGGTCGCGGTCGCCGACGAGGTGGCCGCCGCGGCGGAGCTGGTCCGCGGCAAGGCCGACTCAGTCCCGGCCGCTCTGGTCCGGGGCCTGGCCCGGCACGTCCTGCCAGCGGGCGACGACGGTCCGGGGGGCCGGGCGCTGGTGCGGCCCGCCGCCACCGACCGCTTCCGGCTCGGCACCGCCGAGGCGATGCGGGCCGCCGTGACGGCGCGGCGCACGGTCCGGGACTACGCGCCGGACCCGGTGGACCCGGCGGCGCTTCACCGGGCCGTGGGGGCGGCCGTCACGGCGCCCGCGCCGCACCACACCACGCCCTGGCGTTTCGTCCTCGTCAGCGACGGGCGGACACGACGTCGGCTGCTCGACGACATGCTCGCGGCCTGGGTCGAGGACCTGCGGGGCGACGGCTTCACCGACGAGCAGGTCGCCCGCCGGGTGCGCCGGGGCGACGTCCTCCGCCGGGCGCCGGCGCTCGTCGTCCCGTGCCTGGTCCCCGAGCGTGCGCACCCCTACCCCGACGAGCGCCGCGCCGCCGCCGAGCGGGCCCTCTTCCTCCTCGCCATGGGCGCGGGGATCGAGAACCTCCTGATCGCCCTGTCGGCCGAGGGGCTGGGCTCGGCCTGGGTGTCGTCGACGCTCTTCTGCCCGGACGTGGTCCGCGCCGCACTCGACCTGCCGGCGGACTGGGAGCCGATGGGCGCGGTCGCCGTCGGACATCCGGCCGCGGCCCCGGCGGACCGGCCGGACAGGGACCCACAGGACTTCCTGGTGGAGCGCTGAGGAGATCGCCCTCAGATCGCCCGGAAGTCCCGTGGGGCCAGCCGCGGCCCCCGCCGCTCGGGGGCGAGACCGCTCAGCTCGACCAGCCGGCAGACCCGGTAACGCTGCCCGCGGTACGGCTCGAGCAGCTCGAGCATGCGCGCGTCGTCGGCCCGCTCCTCGCCGGCCAGCACCCAGCCGACCTGCCGGCACAGGTGGAAGTCGCCGACCGAGACGGCGTCGACGTCGCCGAGCGCCCGCTGGCGCACCTCGGCGGCCGTCCACGCTCCCACGCCCGGCACGGACCGGAGCCGGCGGTCGGCCTCCTCGACAGGCATCTCGGCCACCTCCTCGAGGCGGGCAGCGACCAGCGCCGACCGGACCGCGGTGCGGGCCCGCTGCGGGCCGACGCCCGCGCGGTGCCACTCCCAGGACGGCACCGCCGCCCACTCCACGGGTGTCGGCACCACCCGCATCCCGGCCGGCGCCGGCCCGGGGGCGGGCGTGCCGAAGCGGACCAGCAGCGTCCGCCACCCGCGGCGGGCCTCCGCCCCGGTGACCTTCTGCTCCAGCACGGCCGGGACCAGGGCCTCCATCACCAAGCCGGTCCGCCCGATCCGCCACGCCCTCGTCCGCGCCCGGACCCGTTGCAGCACCGGGTGACCGGGGTCGAACCCGTCGCCGTCGTCGGCGTCCCCCAACCAGGCCGGCAGTGCGTCGAGCACCCACGCCGCGCCTCGGCCCCAGGCCTGTCCCTCGACGACGCCGTCGGCCCGCCGCGCGGACAGCCGTACGGTCGCAGGGCCATCGGGCGTCCGGGCCGTACGCCACACCGCGCCGTCGGGCGTCGTCCGGTGGGTCGGGTCCGCCGCGCCGCGGCGGTGCACGGCCAGCGTGCCCCGCGGGTCGACCGGCCGGCCCGGGTCCCACACGCGGATGATCGGGTCCACGGGAACCATCCTGGCGCGACGTCCGTAGAATCCAGCGACCGCGTGTCCCGACGACAGACGAGAGAGCCGTGGCAAAGAAGTCCCAGAGCTCCGCCGAACGCCGCGCCAAGATCGAGGAGATGCGGGCACAGCAACGCTCGTCGGAGCGACGCCGCACGGTGCTCATCGTCACGGCCGCGATCGTCATCGGCGGAGGGCTGGTCGCCGCCGCGGCGGTGCCGCTCGTGCGCCAGACCCTCGACGACCCGGCCAACAAGGACTGGTCGGAGTTCGGCGTCGCGGCCGCGGACGCCTCGTGTGACGACGTGCAGCAGGAGCCCCCGTCGGGCGAGGCCGACCACCGGCCCGACGGCGAGGTCATCGAGTACGACGACGCCCCGCCGGCGTCCGGACCGCACTACGCGGTGCCGGCCCCGTTCACCCGCAAGTTCTACACGCCGGCCGACTCCCCCGGGGTCGAGCGCCTGGTGCACAACCTCGAGCACGGCTACGCGATCCTCTGGTACGACCCGGAGGTGCTCGACGACCAAGAGCAGGCGCTGCGCGACCTGGCGGTCAAGACGGCCGAGAGCGACGACACCCAGGAGCCGACCGCCGGCAAGGTCGTCGTCGCTCCGTGGGACACCGACCGCGGCGAGTTCCCCGACGGCATGTCCTACGCGCTCACCCGATGGGGCGCGGAGCAGAGCTACCGTCAGTACTGCGGCGAGCTGTCCGGCGAGGCCGTCCGCGACTTCGTCCAGGCCCACCCGTCGAGCGACGCTCCCGAGCCCTTCGGCGCCTGACCGAGGCTCAGCCGACGGCGGCGTCGCAGTCGACGCGCGCGCCAGGTGCCGGCCGCCATCCGGGCGCGACGGTTGCGCCGTCGCCCACGACGGCCGCGTCGAGGACCGCCCCGGCGCCGATCTGCGCCCCACGGCCGATCGCGCTGGACCGCAGGACGGCGCCCGGACCCACCCGGGCACCGTCGAGCACGACGCTGCCCTCCACGTCGGCGCCCTCCTCCACCCGGGCCCGGTACCCCACGGTGGTCCCCCCGGAGAGCCGGGCCGATCCGGCGACCGCGGCACCGGCGAGGACGAGCGCCGGACCGGCCGGACCGGGCCGCGCCGGCGCGTCGACCCGGCCGAGGACGACGTCTGCGGAGCCGTGGACGTACGACTGGGGCGTGCCCAGGTCGCGCCAGTACGCGGTGTCGACCCGCCCCAGCAGCAGCCGGCCGGCGGCCAGCAGCCCCGGGAAGGTCTCGCGCTCGACGCTCACCGGCCGGCCGGCGGGGATCGCCCGGAGGACGGACCGCCGGAAGACGTAGCAGCCGGCGTTGATCCGATCGGTGACCGGCTCGGGCATCTTCTCCAAGAAAGCGGTGACCCGGCCCCGCTCGTCGGTGGGCACGCACCCGTAGGCCCGGGCGTCCTCCAC
This sequence comes from Jiangellales bacterium, assembly GCA_035462375.1. Taxonomy (GTDB): domain Bacteria; phylum Actinomycetota; class Actinomycetes; order Jiangellales; family Jiangellaceae; genus DASTQL01. Next base: position 2,567 of record DATHUJ010000020.1, on the reverse strand, counting down.
CACGGTCAGGTAGAGGCTGGCGTCGGCCTCCCGCCCGACGTGCTCGGCGACCTGGGCGGCGATGTCGTGCCCGTCGATGACGTCCCCGTTGAGCACGAGCACTGGGTCGTCGTCACCGGTCCCCGACAGCAGGTCGGCCGCGTTCCGGATCGCCCCCCCGGTCCCCAGCGGCTCGTCCTCGACGGCGTAGTCGACGCGGACGCCGAGGGCCGACCCGTCGTCCAGCGCGTCGGCGAATACCTCGGCGCGGTAGGACGTCGCCAGCACCACGTGGTCCACGCCTGCGTCGCGCGCCCGGACGATCTGGTGCACGACGAGCGGGACACCGGCCACGGGCAGCATCGGCTTGGGGGTGCGCTCGGTCAGCGGGCGCAGGCGGGTGCCCAGGCCGCCGACCAGCAGGATCGCCTCGATGGCTGGGCCTCCTCGCGAACCGGACGCCCAGGACCGTACCCTCCGCCACGTGCCTCCCGCCCCCGTTTCCCCGCCGGCGCTGCTACGTGCGGCGCTCCGGCGCGACGGGAGCCGCCCGCTGCTCACGTCGTACGACGAGGGCACCGGCGAGCGGGTCGAGCTGTCGGTGACCACGTTCGACAACTGGGTCGCCAAGACGGCCGGGCTGCTGCGCGACGGCCTCGAGATGCAGCCCGGTGCCCGCGTGGCGCTCCTCCTCCCGGCGCACTGGCAGGGGCTGGTGTGGGCGGCGGCGTGCTGGGCCGCGGACTGCTGCGCGGTTCTCGAGGAGCCGCGGGACGCCGAGGTCGTGGTCACGGGGCCGGCTGGCATCGAGGCGGCACTGCTCACCGGCGCCGACGAGGTCGTCGCGCTGTCGCTACTGCCGTGGGGGGCGCCGTTCCGCGACCCACTGCCTGCCGACGTCTCGGACTACGCGCTCGAGGTCCCGGCACAGCCGGACCGCTTCGTACCGTCCGGGCCGGACGAGCCGGCGGAGCCGGCCCTCGACGACGGCACGACCGTCCGTACGCAGGGCGGTCTGGTCGAGCTGGCCCGCGACCGGGTGATCTCCTCCGGGCTCCCCGTGGGAGGTCGGGTGCTGCGGCAGGCAGCCGCCCTCGACCTCGGAGTGCTCCTCGACCTCCTCCTCGTCCCGCTGGTCACAGACGGCTCGGCCGTGCTCGTCCGTGGCCCGGCCGACGACGCCAGCATCGCCCGGCTCGCCGCCACGGAGCGGGTCGACCGGGTGCTCTGATCGCCCGGCGGATCCGGCGCCCCCGGTCTGCGCGGCGATCACTACAGTGGCGAGCCTGACCCGCTGACGAAGGAGCGCGGATGGACAAGGTCGTCCCTTCCCCGGCGCAGGCGGTCGCCGACGTCCCGGAGGGCGCGAGCCTGGCGGTCGGCGGCTTCGGCCTCTCCGGAAACCCGATGGAGCTGATCCGGGCGCTGCACGCCCAGGGCACGTCCGGGCTCCGCGTGGTCTCGAACAACTGCGGCGTCGACGGCTGGGGACTCGGCATCCTGCTCGCCGACGGCCGCATCGCCCGGATGACCTCCTCGTACGTCGGCGAGAACAAGGAGTTCGCCCGGCAGTTCCTCGAGGGCGAGCTGGAAGTCGAGCTGACCCCGCAGGGAACGCTGGCAGAGCGCCTGCGCGCGGGCGGGGTCGGCGTTCCCGGGTTCTTCACCGCCACGGGGGTGGGCACCCAGGTGGCCGACGGCGGGCTGCCGTGGCGTTACGGCGCGGACGGCTCGGTCGCGCTCGCCTCACCGCCCAAGGAGGTCCGCGAGTTCGGCGGCCGCCAGTACGTCCTGGAGGAGGCCATCACCACCGACTTCGGGCTCGTGCACGCGCTCCGCGGCGACCGCCACGGCAACCTCGTCTTCCACGAGTCCGCCCGCAACTTCAATCCCCTCTGCGCCATGGCCGGCCGGGTGACCGTGGCGGAGGTGGAGGAGCTGGTCGGGCCCGGCGAGATCGCGCCCGACGACGTGCACCTGCCAGGGATCTTCGTCCAGCGGGTGGTCCACGTCGGTCCCGACGTCGAGAAGCGGATCGAGCGGCGGACCGTGCGTCCGCGGGAGGACAGCTGATGGCCCTCACCCGCGAGCAGATGGCGGCCCGCGCCGCCCGGGAGCTCACCGACGGCTCGTACGTCAACCTCGGGATCGGGCTGCCGACGCTGGTCCCCAACTACGTGCCCGACGACGTCACCGTCGTCCTCCAGTCCGAGAACGGCATCCTCGGCGTCGGCCCCTACCCCTTCGAGGGGGAGGAGGACCCGGACCTCATCAACGCCGGCAAGGAGACGGTGACGACCCTGCCGGGGTCGTCGTTCTTCGACTCCGCGCTGTCCTTCGGCATGATCCGGGGGGGCCACGTCGACGCCGCGATCCTCGGGGCGATGCAGGTGTCGGCGTCGGGCGACCTGGCCAACTGGATGATCCCCGGCAAGATGGTCAAAGGCATGGGCGGCGCCATGGACCTCGTGCACGGGGCGAAGCGCGTCATCGTCCTCATGGAGCACGTGGCCAAGGACGGCTCCCACAAGCTGGTCGAGGCCTGCACGCTGCCGCTGACCGGTCGCGGGGTGGTGCACCGCGTCATC
>DATHUJ010000019.1:0-6355 GCA_035462375.1 Jiangellales bacterium | reverse complement strand
TCCTCCCAGACCCGCGACCTCTCCTTGATCAGCGCCTCCACCCGCTCGAGCAGCTCGGCCTCGCGGCGCAGGGACTCGACGGCCGCCCGCTGGGCCACGCTGGACACCCCGAAGGGAACCGCCGTCTTGCGCAACGCCTCGGCCACCGGCTCGTGGGCCACCGCGAAGCCGACCCGCAGGCCCGCCAGGCCGTACGCCTTGGAGAACGTACGGAGCACGCAGACGTTGGGGCGGTCCCGGTAGAGCTCGATGCCCTCGACCGCCGCCGGATCGCGGACGAACTCCTTGTACGCCTCGTCCACCACGACCAGCACGTCGGAGGGCACGCGGTCCAGGAACCGCGTCAGCGGGTCCCGGTGGACGACCGGGCCGGTCGGGTTGTTCGGGCTGCAGACCAGCACCAGCCGGGTCCGGTCGGTGATCGCGGCCGCCATGGCGTCGAGGTCGTGCGTCGCGTCCGACCGGAGCGGCACGCGCACCGACCTCGCCCCCGAGATCCCCACGACGATCGGGTAGGCCTCGAAGGAGCGCCACGCGTAGACGACCTCGTCGCCCTCGGCGGCGGTCGCCTGGACGATCTGCTGCAGCACCCCGACGCTCCCCGTGCCCGTGGCCAGGTGCTCCTCGGGCACGCCCAGGTGCTCGGCGATCGCCGCCACCAGCCCGCTCGCGGTCATGTCCGGGTAACGGTTCATGACCCCCGCCGCCTCGACCGCCGCCTCGAGCACACCGGGCAGGGGAGGGTACGGGTTCTCGTTGGAGGAGATCTTGTAGGTCGTCACGCCCGCCCGGGCCACCGAGGGCCGGCCGGGCTTGTAGGACGGTAGGCCAGCCAGCGCGGTCCGCAGGCGGGGGGTGGGCCGGTCGGCGGAGGGGGGCGTCATGGCTGCAACCCTAGCGAGCCCCGCCCGGGTCCCGGGGCCCCGGGACCAGTCCGTTGATCATGGAGAGATCGCCCCGCGAAGCCATCCGGGAGGGCGATCCTTCCATGATCACGGAGGCGATGCAGGAGCGACGGAGGGGGCGGCGCGGACGTCCGAGGACTGAGACGCTGTCACGGGTGTCGGTAGCCGACGCTACTGTCTGATGCGTGCAGACGACCCACGCCGCCCGGGGGTACGCCCTCGTGCTGGGCGCTGCCGTGCTCTTCGCGGTCAACGCGTCGGTGTCCAAGGTGGTGCTCACCGCCGGCATAGCCCCGGATCGCCTGACCGCGCTCCGGTGCACCGGCGCTGCGGCGGGCCTGCTCGTGGTCGCGCTCGTCGCCGGACCGTCGCGACTGCGCCTGACCTGGCGGGAGGTGCCGTCGTTGGTCGCGCTGGGCGTCGTCGGCGCCGCGCTGATCCAGTGGTTCTACTTCGTCGCGATCGACCGGCTGCCGGTGGGCATCGCGCTGCTGCTCGAGTTCACCGCACCGGTCTTCGTGGCCCTGTACGCCCGGGTGGTCCAGCGCGCCGCCGTACGCCGCCGGGTCTGGCTGGCCATCGGGCTCTCCCTGGCCGGGCTCGGGCTGGTCGCCGAGGTCTGGCGCGACGCCGGCCTCGACGGCCTCGGTGTGACGGCCGGGCTGGCCGCCGCGCTGTGCCTCACCACCTACTACGTGATCGGTGCGCGCACCGTCGCCCGGCGAGACCCGATCTCGCTCACCTTCTGGATGTTCGCCTTCGCCGCGCTCTTCTGGGCGGTCGTGCTCCCCTGGCCGGGCTTCGACGCGTCGGTGCTGGGCGACGAGGCGTCGATGCTGGGGGCCTTCGCGGCCACCCAGGCCCCCGTGTGGACCGCCCTCGCGTTCGTCGTCCTCGGCGGCACCCTGGTGCCCTTCGCACTCAACCTCGGCGCGCTTCGCCACCTCCCGGCGACCCAGGTGGGCGTGGTCGGGATGTCCGAGCCGGTCCTCGCGGCCCTCGTCGCCTGGCTGTGGCTGGGGCAGTCGCTCTCCGCCGTCCAGCTGGTCGGCGGAGCGGTCGTCCTCGTCGGGATCGGCCTCGCCCAGACCGCCCGCATCCTGCCGGTCCCGCGCCCGGACGAGCTCGTCTTCCCTCCGCGGGACGAAGAGCTGGCCGCCGGCTCCGACCGCCACTTGGGCTGACGTGGTCTCCCGTACGGCGGCGTGCCTCCCGTACGGAGGTCAGGCCCGGTCCACGGTGATGGCGAAGCCGGCGGCGCGGAGCCGCTCGACCAGGACCTGGCCCAGCGCTGTCGCCGGGGTCAGCACGCCGGAGGCGGGCGGCAGACGGTCGGAGTCCAGCGCCAGCGCAAGGGCACTCTCGCCCAGCATCACGGACGTCGCCGCGTAGCCGGGGTCGCCCTGGGCGGCCACGACGGTCACGTACCGGGCGCCCGTCGTGGTCCGGGCGTGCACCTCCATCCGGAACCTGCCGCGCCGTCGGGTCTCCTCGTCGGGTCCCTCACCGGGTCCGGGGAGCAGCCGGTCGAGGACGGCGCGGGTCGGCCGGAAGGCCAGCGCCGCGGCACCCACACCCAGTGCCCCGGTGATCCCTGCTGCGAGCGCGGCCCCGGGCAGCCCCGTGCCGGTGCGCATGACCTCCTTGTAGCGGAAGTCCCGCCCGTACGCCCAGCCCTGCAGGGCATTGCTACGGCGGACGACGCGGGTGTTGTACGAGGCCATCAGGAAGGGGGCCGTCCAGCCCCCGAGGTCGGCGTCGTGCCCGACCCCCAGACCGTCACGCCGCTCGCGGTCGACCGGCTCGGCGTCGTGGTCCGGGCTCAGGGCGTACGGGTCGGCAAGGAGGCGGCGGGCACGCGCGTCGCTCCTGGCCGCGGCCATGGTCGTGCGCATCGTTTCGAGGGTCCCGCCGCTGATGCCGCCCTTCGCGCCCACCACGACGAGCGTGGTGTCGGTGAGCTCGCCCTCCCCGTCGGCCCGGGCCCGCTCGGCGGTGACCATGACACCGAGGTCGGACGGCACCGAGTCGAAGCCGCAGGACACCACGATCCGCGCTCCCGTGCCGACCGCCCGGTCGTGGTGGCGGTCGATGGCCTCCCGGACGAAGAGCAGCTCCCCGGTGAGGTCGGCGTAGTGGGTCCCGGCCCGGGCGCACGCGGCCACCAGCGGCAGCCCGTGCGTGAGGTAGGGGCCGACGGTGGTGGCGACGACCCGGGTCCGAGCGGCGAGCGTGGCCAGCTCCTCCTCGTCGCCGGCGTCGGCGAGGAGCAGGGGCCAGCGACCCGCCTGTCGGCCGAGCGAGCCGCGCAGCTCCGCCAGTCGTTCGCGAGAGCGCCCGGCCAGGCCGATGCGGGCCCCCGGCGGCGCGCAGCGGGCGAGGTGCTCGGCGGTCAGCCGGCCCACGAAGCCCGTCGCCCCGTGGACGACGACGTCGAGCTCACGATCGGCCGTCACCGGACGACCCTAGCCCGCGGCGCCCGGGCGTTGACCGGACCGCCCGGCCGCCGGACACTCCGGGGGTGCCCGACCCCTCCACCGACCTCGAGTCGGCGCTGACCGCTCTCGCCCCGGCCCTCTCCCCGCTCGTCCGCGGCGAGCTCCCCGACACGTCCGCCAGCGGCGGCCCGGGGACCGGCAGCCCCGGCACGGGCGACAGCTGGCGCGCCCAGCTCGACCGGCCGCTGCCCGAGCACGGCGCCGGGGCCGCGGAGACGCTCCGCCTGCTGGCCGGTCCGGTCACTCGGCACGGGGCGCCGTTCCTGGCCCCGGGCTTCAGCGGTTGGATCATCGGCGCGCCGACTGCGGTCCCCGTCGCCGCCGGCCTGGTGACCAGCGTCGCCGGGCAGCAGCGCTACCTGGGCTTCAGCGGCAACGTCGTCGAGGCGGTCGCCCTCCGCTGGATCGCCGAGCTGTGCGGCGTGTCCGCCGACCTGCAGGGCGTCTTCTCCAGCGGCGGTTCCGTGGCCAACCTGCTGGGGCTGGGCGCCGCGCGGCAGCGTGCGTACGAGCGGATCGGCGCCGACCCGGCGCGGGACGGGATGGCCGGCCTCCCGCCCGGGCGGATCTACGCGAGCCGCGAGGTGCACCACTCACTGCTGAGAGCGGCAGGCGTGCTGGGTCTCGGCCGCAGCGGGCTTCGGCTCGTCCCCACGGACGGTGCGCAGCGGATCGACGTGCGAGCCTTGCGCCGCGCCGTCGAGCAGGACGCGGCCGCAGGGGTGGTGCCGGTGGCGGTGGTGGGGATCCCCGGCACCACGAACACCGGTGCCCTCGACCCGCTCACCGCGGTCGCGGAGGTGGCAGTCGAGCACGGGACCTGGTTCCACGTGGACGGCGCCTACGGCCTCTTCGGCGTGCTCGACGAGGCCGTGGCCGAGGCCTACGAGGGCCTGGAGCTGGCCGACTCCGTCGCCGTCGACATGCACAAGTGGCTCGCGGTGCCGACAGGTACCGGCGCCACCTACGTCCGGGACAGCGCGGTCCTGGGGCGCACGTTCACGCAGGAGCCAAGCGACTACATCGAGGGGGCGTTCGTCGACCCGGCGGCGGCCGTCGGCTCCCCCTGGGACACGATGGGCACGCCGTATCAGGAGTGGAGCCTGGAGCTCTCGGCCGCGGCCCGCGGCATCGGCGTGTGGGCGGCGCTGCACGAGATCGGTCGCGAGGGGATGCGGGCGCGGGTGGTCCGGCACCACGGCCTGGCCCGGCTGATGGCCGACCGGGTCCGGGCCGAGCCGCGGCTCGAGCTGCTGCACGAGCCGGCGCTGTCGATCTGCTGCTTCCGCGTCGGCGGAGCGGCCGGTGACCCCGACGACGCGGTAGACGCCCGCAACCAGCGGGTGCTCCGCAGTCTGCACGCGGAGGGTCTGCACGTCCCGTCGGGAACCGTCGTGGACGGCCACTTCGCTCTGCGCGCCTGCTTCATCAACCCGCGGCAGACCGAGGCGGACGTGCACGCACTCGTGGACGCGGTGCTGGCGCACGACGGCCGGACCGCCGCCGCGTGACCACGGCCATCACCCGCGAGGCCAGCGCCCAGTAGGCGATGCCGACCGCGAGCGAGGCCAGCACCGCGACCAGGGGCGACCGGTCGTCCAGCCGCGGGTAGACCACCCAGTGCGTCAGGTAGACGTACAGCGAGGCACCGGCCAGCACGCCGGCGATCCGGGCCACGGCCGGCGGGCAGCGCACCCCGGGCGCCCAGACGAGCAGCGCGATACCCGCGACCATGAGCAGCTCCCGTCTCGGGTCGTCGAAGAAGCCGGGCACGCTCGCCCCCACCACCGCCGTCACCAGGACCCGTTGCGGCACCGTACTGGCGCGGGCCGCCGCCCAGCCGAGGGCGAAGAGCCACAGCACCGGCCGGGTGTTGAGACCGAGCGGTCCGAGGCCCGGCTCCCAGACCTGGTACCGGGACAGCAGGCCGACCGCGAGCGGCAGGGCGACGAAGCCGAACGGGAAGCGACGCTCCAGTCCGTCGGCCCACGGCGTAGCCATGACCAGCGAGGTGAGCACCAGCAGCAACACGAGCACCTCGACGAACCAGAAGTGCCAGGCCGTCGTCCAGGTCTCGGGCCCGACCACCGCGTTGAGCAGCAGGAGGTTGGCCGGGGTGTAGAGGTCGGTGATCAGGAATGCGCCCGCGATCCACGTGACGCTCGGCGCCACGACGCGCGCGACACTGACCAGCTGGTGCCGCAGGCGCTCCACCCTCGGCTCGGCCGTCAGCTGGAAGCGGGCGAAGTTGAACCCCGCCACCGCCACCAGGACGTGGGCGCCGCCGAGCACCGTGAACAGCTTCGCGTGTGTGCCGACGACCAGGACGATCGCCACCGCGCGGAGCAGGACGCTGGTCTCCACCGTCCGCCCGGGGCGGCGTCCGGTCCGCGCGGCCGGGACCAGCTCCCGTACGGGGAGGGTGTGCCACCCGGCAGGGAGGTGACCCAGCAGCTCCTCCAGCCGGACGGAGACCTCGACGTACGAGAGGGAGTCGCCACCCAGGTCGACGAAGCTGTCGTCGTCGGTGGTGTCGGGCCGGTCGAGCAGCTCCGCATACAGGTGGCGGAGTGCGGCGGCGTCGACCGGGCCGGCGAGACTGGGGCCGGTGGGACCCGGATCGGTGGGACCCGGATCGGTGGGACCCGGGTCGCGGGTCACCGGCACCGCGGCCAGCGCCTGGACCGCCCGCAGGTCGGGCTTGCCGTTGGCGAGCCGCGGCAGCAGGTCCACCGGGAGGACCTGCACCACGCGGGCAGGGACTGCGCACGATGCCGCCACCGCCTCCCGGACGCGCTGCGGATCCGGCCCTCCCTCGACGGCGACGGTGATCCCGTCGTCGTCCCCGACGCAGGAGGCGGTGAGCCGGTGCTCGCCGGCCAGCCGCTCCTCGAGCCGACCGAGGTCGACCCGGAGGCCGTACAACTTGAGGAAGCGAGAGCGGCGGCCCAC
>DATHUJ010000018.1:0-30014 GCA_035462375.1 Jiangellales bacterium | reverse complement strand
CTCGAAGAGCTCGGCCAGCATCCAGACCAGGAAGGTGGAGAAGAGCACCGGCCGGTCCTGGACCTGCGGCAGCTCGAGCAGGGTGACGACGCCGCGCCCGTCCTCAGTGGTCCGCAGCAGCTCGGCGACGTCGAACTCCGGTTCGCCGAAAGAAGGCGTCGGCCCCCTGGGCGGCGAAGTTGACCAGCTCACGCAGGATCACCCCCGCCGTCTGCGGCGACAGTCCCCCGAGGACCTTGAGCTCGGCCTTGCCCTCGTCGGACACCAGGTGCTGCACGACCGCCCGGAGGTCCTTCAGGTCGAGCAGCGGCAACCCGGCCTGGTCGGCGTAGTGGAAGACCAGGCCGAGGGACGACTCCTGGGTGGCGTTGAGACCCAGCACCTTGCTCAGCAACGTCGGGCCGAACGACGTGACCGTCGCACGCACCGGCACGCCCGTCCCGGCGCCACCCAGGGCGAGCAGCTCGACCGGGCAGGCCCGCGCTTCCCATTCCTGACCGACCTCGGCCGCTCGGGCCAGGACCTTGTCGCCCGGCGCGCCGGGTGCGGCCAGGCCGGAGAGGTCCCCCTTGACGTCGGCGGCGAACACCGGGACGCCGTGCGTGGAGAGCTGCTCGGCCATGAGCTGCAGGGTCTTGGTCTTGCCGGTGCCCGTGGCCCCCGCCACGAGGCCGTGCCGGTTGAGCACCGAGAGCGGGATCCGCACCGGCGCGTCCGGGACCGCCGAACCGCCGTGCACCAGGGCGCCCAGCTCGAGGCATTGACCTCCCAGGCGTACCCGGCCCGTACATCCTCGACGACCTAGTCGGTCGGACCCGCCTCGGCCATGCGGTCCTCCGGTCTGGGCGGCTGGGCTGGCGCGCGGCAGCCTAGCCACCCGCCCGTAGACTTGGGCCGTGATCTTCAAGCGGGTCCAGGACGGCCGCCCGTACCCCGAGCACGGCACCACGTCCCGCGGCTGGTCCGACCTGCCGCCCCGGCAGGTGCGCCTCGACGAGCTGGTGACGACCAAGCTCACCCTGCACCTGGACACGCTGCTCGCCGAGGACTCCACCTTCTACGGCGACCTGTTCGCCCACGTGGTGGAGTGGCGCGGCGAGCTCTACCTGGAGGACGGGCTCCACCGGGCACTGCGCGCCGCCCTCCAGCAACGCCCCGTCATCCACGCGCGGGTGCTGACCGTGGCGGCCCCGGGTTAGGCTGCCGCCCACTCGAGGGACGACCGACGGAGGGGCCATGGCCGTGGAGACCCGGCCGGGTGGCGCCCGACACCGTCACACCGCCCGGCACATCCGGACGGCGCTCACACTCCTGGTCCTGGTCGGCTTCGTGGCGTTCGCCGGGCTGTACGGCTGGCGCGCACTCACCGACGACCCCGATGCGGACGCGGTCGCGACGCAGCAGTGCCTGCCCGCCGCCCAGGCCGACGCACCACCACCGACCGAGATCCAGGTCAACGTCTACAACGCGACGTCCCGCTCCGGCCTGGCCTCGACGACCGCAGGTCAGCTCCGGGAGCGTGGGTTCGTCATCCGCGACGTCGCGAACGACCCCTTGTCGAAGCAGATCAGCGGTACGGCGGAGGTGCGCGCCAACCCCGAGCAGCAGGCCGCCGCCAGTCTGGTCCTCGCACAGCTGCCGGGAGCGGTCTTCGTCCCCGACGAGCGCCCGGAGCCGACCGTCGACCTGGTCCTCGGCGACTCCTTCGAGTCCCTGGCGGTCCCACTCCCGGCCGAGCCCGACCCGGCGGCCGAAGGCGAGGCACCCGCCGAGGCCCCGGCGGAGGGCGAGGCGCCCGCCGAGGAGGACGCGCCGCCGCCCGCCCCCGCCCTTCCCCCCTGCTGAGACGGCATCCGGGCGACCGCCGGCCTGTGACATGATCACCGGACCGACCGGAGCGCCGGGCAGGGCTCCCGGAGAGGCACCCCGCCGTCCGGGGCGGCACGACGGGAGGCGGCCAGGCACCCCACCGGCGGACGGGACCCCGTGAGCATCGACGAGCTCAACGTCGCCCTGCTCCTGACCACGACGGTCCTGCTCGTCGCCATCGCGGCGGTCCGCCTGTCCACGCGGGCGGGGCTGCCGACGTTGCTCCTCTACCTGGGGATCGGGCTGGTCATCGGCGAGGCCGGCTTCGGGCTGAGGTTCGAGGACGCCGAGCTGACCCAGGTCGTGGGCCTGGTCTTCCTGGCGGTGATCCTGGCCGAGGGCGGTCTCACCACCCGGTGGTCGGTGATCCGGCCCGTGCTCGGACCCTCACTGGTCCTGGCCACCGTGGGCGTGGCGGTCTCGGTGGCCGTCACGGCGGCGGTCGCGACCCTCGCCTTCGGCATCGAACTGCGCACGGCGATCCTGCTGGGAGCGGTGGTCTCCTCGACCGACGCGGCCGCGGTCTTCTCGGTTCTCCGTCGGTTGCCACTACGCCGGAGGCTGGGGGCGACGCTCGAAGCCGAGTCGGGCTTCAACGACCCGCCGGTGATCATCCTGGTCACCCTCGTCGTCTCGGATGCCTGGGAGCGCGCCGACCCCGTGCTCGCCATGGCCACGATGGCCTACCAGCTTCTGGTGGGCGCCGTGGTGGGCCTCCTCGTGGCACGGGGCGGCCAGTTCGTCCTGGCCCGCAGCGCCCTGCCCTCACCGGGGCTCTACCCCGTCGCGACGGTCACGATCGCCCTGCTCGCCTTCGCTGCAGCGGGGGTGGTGGGCGGATCGGGCTTCCTGGCCATCTACCTGGCCGGGTTGTGGCTGGGCAACGCGCCCCTTCCCCACCGGGTCGCCACCCTCGGCTTCGCGGAGGGACTGGCCTGGCTGTCACAGATCGGGTTGTTCGTGCTGCTCGGCCTGCTGGCCTCCCCGGCACGACTCCCGGAGGCCCTCCCACAGGCCCTCCTCGTGGGCGCGGCCCTGCTGCTGCTGGCCCGACCCCTGTCCGTCCTCGTGAGTACGACGCCGTTCCGGGTTCCCTGGCGGGAGCAGGCGTTCATGTCGTGGGCAGGACTGCGAGGGGCCGTGCCGATCGTGCTGGCCACGATCCCGCTCAGCGTCGGCGTGCCCGGGGCGCAGCAGATCTTCGACGTGGTGTTCCTGCTCGTGGTCGTGTTCACCCTGATCCAGGGACCGACCCTGCCCCCGCTCGCGCGCCGCCTCCACGTCGTGGAGAAGGAGGACACGGCCGAGGTGGACATCGAGTCGGCGCCCCTCGACGAGATCAACGGCACGCTCCTGCAGTTCCGCGTCCCCCCACACTCCCGGCTCGCCGGAGTCAGCATCCTCGAGCTGCGGCTGCCGCCCGAAGCTGCCGTCACGCTCATCCTTCGCGGCCGGAAGACCATCGTGCCCGACGAGAAGACCACCATCTCGCCGGGAGACCACCTCTTGCTGGTGGCTTCTCTGCGGGCCCGACCGATCACCGAACGCCGGTTGCGCGCGGTCAGCCGGCGGGGTCGGCTGGCCGGCTGGATGGGTGAGCGCGGCGACGAGGAGGTGGCCGCCCTGCCGGGCGTCCGTCAGGCGGCCAAGGCGCGCCACCGCTTCGCCCGCCGTGCCCGCGCCACCACCGGCCGCCTTCGTCGGCGTCGCCAGGGGTGACCCGGCGCAGAAGTCCGCCGTGCCTACATCCCTCGTCGCCGGTACGCCGGCTGCGCCGGGACGTGCCGGACGGGGGCAGACACGGCGGTGTCACCCTCGGGACTCGCGAGCGTGCGCTCGAGCCCGGTGAACAGATCCAGCACGTCGATCGCCTCGTAGACGCGGTAGCGCCGGCGACCGACGTTGCGTTGCCGGAGGATCCCCGCGGCGGCGAGCGCGTTGACGGCATCGGTGGTGCGAGCCTTGGAGCGGCCGATCAGTGCGCTCGCCGACTCCACGCTGACGACCGGGGCACCCGGGAGTACCTGGAGGAGCAGGTCGGTACCCGAGTTGGCGCGGACCCGGCCGAGCCGGTCACGCCATCGGGCGGTGAGCTCGTCGATCTGGTCGGCATAGCGTTGGGCGTCGATGCACGCACGGTGGGCGGCCGCAGCGAAGACTCGCAGCCAGTCCGACGCCGCCGCCGAGCGCTCCTTGCTGTCCGGCCCCGCGAGGTGGCGAAAGCGCATGAGCCCGTCGACGTAGGTGCCGGACCACGTCGCGAGGACGAGGCTGATGGGTGGGACGAACGCTGGAGCCAACCTGCGACGGCGGAGCACGACGTGGACGAGGGCCCGTCCAGTGCGTCCGTTGCCGTCGGCGAACGGGTGGATGGTCTCGAACTGGGCGTGTGCCACCGCTGCCTGGACGATCGGGGAGTGGTCGTCGCCGTTGACATACTCGAGGAGGTCGTCCAGGAGGCCGGGGACCTCCTCGGGGGGTGGCGGGACGAAAGCCGCGGTGCACGGGTTGTACGAGCTGCCGCCGATCCAGTTCTGCTCGGTGCGCGTGCGACCGCCGAGCTGTCGCGTGGTCGACCGGTCCATGAGGATCCGGTGGACCTGGAGCAGGTCGTCGAGGGAGAACTGCCCCGGGCGCGTTGCCAGCACGACCGCCGACTCCATCGCGGCGATGTTGCCGAGCACCTCCACGGCGACCTGGTCCGCGGTGTGGTCACCCCGGGTCAGCGCGACCTCGGCCCCGACGAGCCTTCGGGGGGAGGCGGCAAGGCCTTCGATCACCGAGGAGCCTACCGACTCGGCGCGCATCAGGAACCGGGCCAGTCCCTCCAGGCTGACGTGCGTGGTCCCACCGTCGTTCAGCCGCCGTACGGCACCTTCGGCGTCCGCGACGTCGGCGGCTACGTCGGCGGGGATGACGAGGTTCCAGCCGACGAGGGGGTCCGGGAGATAGACGTCGTAGCGGCAGCCCCTGCGGTCTCGGCGGCTCATGCCGTCGAACCCTGCGGTCCAGTGCTTCCCTACGCGCTCCGCCATCGCCCTTCCTGAGTTACGGTTGTCCGACAACCGTAACTCAGCTCCTGTCGGCCGCACAGTTGTCCCGCCGACGGGGGGCAGCGCGAGCACCGCGCAGCCGGGCGCTTTGCTGCCTCATGATCGCGACCGTGCCAGCCGATCATGAGGCGGTTTCGCACCCATTGACGCGGCAACGTCAGCGAGTCACCGCCCGCCCACCGCGATCACGAGCCCCGCTGCGACGGTGATGCAGGCAACGCAGACCACCGGATGGCTCGGCGATCATGATGCGTCAACCGCTCGAACGGTCGCCGCGGCCGACTCGGGAACGCCGGCCGACCCAGTCAGGGTGATCCGGCGCTTCCGCGGGCATCCTGTGCTCGCCCGACCTCCCGGCGGACGTGCTCACCGAGGCGTGTGCACCGCGCGGGCGGCGCTCGTGGATGGCGGTGGTGTGTCTTGATTCAGCACAGCGGAATGGCGGTGGCGGTGGGATTTGAACCCACGGAGGAGTTGCCCCCTCACACGCTTTCGAGGCGTGCTCCTTAGGCCGCTCGGACACGCCACCGCGGGGAACGATACCGGAGGTGCATGCGCGGCCCGGCCAACGGGTTGCCCCGCACGAGGAGCCCCGCGCACGGGGGATCAGGCCCCCCGCCGGGCCTCGAAGAACTCGCGCAGGAGGGCACCGCACTCGTCGGCGAGGACGCCACCGACGACCTCGGGGCGGTGGTTCAGCCGACGGTCTCGGACCAGGTCCCACAACGACCCCACCGCACCAGCCTTGGGATCCACTGCTCCGTACACCAGCCGGTCGATGCGGGCCAGGACCAGCGCGCCGGCGCACATCGCACACGGTTCCAGCGTGACTACCAGGGTGCAGCCGGACAGGCGCCAGGTGCCCAGGGCCGAAGACGCGGCCCGGAGGGCGACCATCTCGGCGTGGGCGGTCGGGTCGGCGGTCGCCTCCCGCTCGTTGAAGCCGCGGGCGAGCACCCGCCCGTCAGGGCCCAGCACCACGGACCCGACCGGCACGTCGGCCGAGACCCGGCATCGCCTCGCCTCGGTGAGGGCGTGGCGCATCGCGTGCTCGTCGGTGTGGCCGTCGGGCACGGCTCAGCGCACCGACTCGAGGGCCTCGGCCCCGCCGAGCCGCTGCGCGAGGTGCTCCAGGACCTCCGGCGGCGGCCCCTCACCCGAACGGGCCAGGCCCTGCAGCTCGGTCGACCCCACCCCGAGGTCGTCGAGGAGGATCACGTCGCCCACCGGGCCGCTGGGGTGCGGGGCCTCCAGCTCCGGTGCGAGCGCGGGCTCGTCCAGAGCTGCACGGTCGAGCACCCCGTCCGGGACCGGGGCGTCGAGGTCCGTGGTCGGCTCGGCCCCGGGCTGCAGGACGTCGGGGAGGACGTCGACGTCGTCGGGTGGCGGGACCACGAGGTCGGGCAGCAGCGTCTCGCCCAACGCGTGGCGCAGCGCTGCTGCGGCGTCGGAGACGAAGACCCGGGGGTCCTCGTCCAGCTCGAAGCGCACGACGCCGAACCACTCGTCCTGCTGCTCCACGAGCACGACCATGAGCTCGTCGTCAGCGTCCGGGGCCTCCTCCCGGAGCGCTCCCTGCGCCGCGTCACCGACGTCGTCGAGCGACTCGACCTCGTCGAGGTCGAGCTCTGCGGCGACCCACCCGTCCTCGGAGCGGGCCAGCACGGCCGCGAAGTAGGACACGATCACCCCAGGGCGGTCTCGACCGCCTGCGCGTACTCACGGGCGACACCCAGTCGGTCGGCCACCTCAGCGAGCATCTCCTCCGGGTAGAGGTCGATGTCGTCGCAGATGGCGGCCATGTCCATGGGGCCGGCGCCCAGGTCGGCGAAGATACCGATCTCCCCCGCCGGCTGGACCTGGTCGTCGTCGTCCGGCAGCGGCAGCCCGAGGTGGTCGAGCACTTCCCTCGCCAGCGGCCAATCGGTCGCCGCCGTGACGTCCGAGAGCAGCAGGCGCACGTCGCGACCGAGCACCCTGACCGCCACGAAGAAGTCCTCGTCCACGGAGACCAGACCGATCGCACCGGCGTCCCCGGGGCGCTGCCGCAGCGCCGTCACCAGCGTCCGGAGATCCGCCGCAACGCGCGGCGGCATCGACTCCACGACCCACCGGCCGTCCTCGCGGTAGAGCGCCAGGGCGAAGTCCACCCCCTCCGCGACGGGCTGGTCCACCATCGTTCCTCCGCTGCGGCCGGACACCCCCGCATCGTGACCCATCGTGACGGGACACGCCAGGGCCCCCCGGCGACCGGGACCGAGCGGGCTCAGACCCGGAAGGTGGTCTGGCGCATGCGGGCCCGCAGCCGAGCCGACCGGGCGCGCCACGGAGTCGCCCGGACGAGCAGGTCGCGCGCCTCGGCGAGCTCACGGAGGAAGACGGCGCGTGCCCGGAGCCGCTCGGGGTCGTGGGCCGGGTGGCCCGGGCGGCACGGGCCCGCAGGGTAAGGAGCCGGTGAGGTCTGACCTCGTGCACTTGCCGGGTCGACGTACGCGTCGTCGGGCATCGCACCTCCTCGTCGGCTCTCACCAGTTGCACCCGCAAGCGCTTGCCCCCGACCGGCGACGCTAGCACGCAGCCGCGAGCAGGGAGAACCCCCTGTAGGCGATAGGTTCCGGGCCATGCGCCTGCTCGTCGCCGACCACCCCCTCGTGGCCCACAAGCTCACCGCGCTGAGGGACGAGCGGACCGACTCGCCGACCTTCCGGCGGCTCGCCGACGAGCTGGTCACCCTCCTCGCGTACGAGGCGACGCGGGACGTCCGGACCGAGGAGGTGGACGTCGTCACGCCCGTGGCACCGACGCGCGGCACCCGGCTCGCGCTGCCCAAGCCCCTGGTCGTGCCGATCCTGCGGGCCGGGCTCGGCATGCTCGACGGGATGACCCGCCTGGTGCCGACGGCCGAGGTCGGCTTCCTCGGCATGATCCGGGACGAGGAGACCCTGCTGGCCACGACCTACGCCACGCGGCTCCCCGACGACCTCACGGGCCGCCAGTGCTATCTGCTCGACCCGATGCTCGCGACGGGAGGGACGCTGGCGGCCGCGATCCGGTTCCTGGTGGAGCGCGGCGCCGACCACATCACCGCTGTCTGCCTGCTTGCGGCGCCCGAGGGGGTCCAGCGGGTGAACCGGGAGACGTCCGGCCTGGGTGTCCCCGTGACCGTGGTGACAGCCGCCATGGACGAGAGGCTCAACGAGAAAGGTTACATCGTGCCGGGACTCGGCGACGCCGGGGACCGCCTGTACGGCGTCGTCTCCTGATCCTCAGCGCTGCTCCTGTGCGGGAGGGGCCGACTCAGAGGGACTTGACCGCAGCGACCAGCTCCGTCAGCGACTCCTTGGCGTCACCGAAGAGCAGCGTGGTCCGGGGGTCGAAGAGCAGCTCGTTCTCGATCCCGGCGAAGCCCGGGCGCATGGACCGCTTGAGGAAGACCACGGCCTGCGCATGGTCGGCGTCCAGGATCGGCATGCCGTAGATCGGACTCCCGGTTGACGTCCGGGCCGCGGGGTTGACCACGTCGTTGGCACCCACGACCAGGGCAACGTCGGCGGTGCGCAGCTCGCCGTTGGCCTGCTCCATCTCGTGCAGCTGCTCGTACGGGACGTTGGCCTCGGCGAGCAGGACGTTCATGTGGCCCGGCATCCGGCCGGCGACCGGGTGGATGGCGTATACGACCTCCACCCCTCGGTCCTCGAGCACCTGGGCGAGCTCGTGGATCGTGTGCTGCGCCTGCGCGACCGCCAGGCCGTACCCGGGGACCAGCACGACCCGCCTGGCGTAGGCGAGCAGGATCGCCACGTCGTCGGCGCCGACGGAGCGCACCGAGCGTTGGCTGAGCTCCGTGGAGCCGGCGGTCGACCCGCCCTGGAGCGCGCCGAAGAGGATGCTGCCCACCGAGCGGCCCATCGCCGAGGCCATGGCGCGGGTGAGGATCGTGCCGCTGGCGCCCACGAGCGTGCCGCCGACGAGGAGCAGGGTGTTCTCGAGCAGGTAGCCGCTGGCAGCGACGGCAAGGCCGGTGAAGGCGTTGAGCAAGGAGATGACGATCGGCACGTCGGCCCCGCCCACCGGGAGCACGAGCAGGATCCCCAGGCCGAGCGCGACCACCCCCAGCACCAGCCCCAGCCACAGCGCACCTTCGGCCACCAGCAGGACGGCGAGCACCACCGCGACGGCCAGGACCACGAGGAACGGCCAGCGGCCCCCTGGCGGGACGACGGGCCGCGTGGTCATGAGCTCCTGCAGCTTGGCGAAGGTCAGCATCGACCCGGAGAAGCTGACGCTGCCGATGAGGACCGTGAAGGCGATCGCCGAGAGGTTCGGCAGGTCGGCCAGGTCGCCGAGCTCGTACAGCTCCAGCAGAGCCACCAGGGCCGCCGCGGCACCGCCGACGCCGTTGAACAGCGCGACCAACTGCGGCATCTGGGTCATCGCGACCGCTCGCGCCGCCCACGTCCCGGCCACGGCCCCCACGGCGACGGCGAGAAGGATCAAGACGAGGTGGTCGAGCTCGTACGCCAGGAACGTGACGACCACGGCCAGCGCGGCGCCGGCGGAGCCGATCAGGCTCCCCTGCCGGGCCGTCCGGGGGGAGGAGAGCCCCTTGAGGGCGAGGATGAAGCAGCCGGCCGACACCAGGTAGGCCAGCTGTGCCCAGACGGGGATCACGGCGCCTCGCCGTCCCGCACGGCCGGCTGCTGTTGGCCCCGACCCTTGAACATCTCGAGCATCCGGTCGGTGACGACGAAACCGCCGACCAGGTTGACGGTGGCAAGCACGACCGCCAGCAGGGCGACGACCAGCACGCCGGTGGTCTCGGCGGCCCCGGCCACGATGATCGCACCCACGAGGATGATGCCGTGGATGGCGTTGGCCCCTGACATCAGCGGCGTGTGAAGGGTGGAGGACACCTTCGAGACGACTTCGAAGCCCACGAACACCGCCAGCACGAAGACGGTCAGCAGGGCCACCTGCTCGGTCACGTGCAGCCCCTTCCGGCGCCGGTAGACGCGGTCATCCGACCTCTCCCATCAGGTCGCGGGTGAGACCGTGGCGGACCTCACCGTCGTGCGTCACGCACGCGCCGGCCACGATCTCGTCGTCGAGGTCGGGCCGGACCTGGCCGTCGGTGGTCATCAGCAGGATCAGCGCGGTCACGTTGGCGGCATAGAGCCGGCTGGCGTGTCCCGGCATGTCGCTGGGGACGTTGCGCCCGCCGACGAGGAGCACGTCGCCGACGGACACCTCCTCACCCGGCCGTGAGCCCTCGACGTTGCCCCCCGACTCGGCGGCAACGTCGACGACGACGCTGCCCGGCCGCATGCGCTCCAACGCCTCGCGGGTCACCAGGAGGGGCGCCGGCCGTCCGGGCACCGCGGCGGTGGTGATGACCACGTCGCTCCCCGCCACGTGCTCCGCCAGCAGCTCGCGCTGGATCCGGGCCCGTTCCTCGTCCATCTCGCGGGCGTAGCCGCCGGCCCCCTCCAGCGGCGGCAGGTCCAGCTCGACGAAGCGCGCACCCAGGCTCCTGATCTCCTCCGCCGCAGCGGCTCGGACGTCGTAGGCATAGACGACCGCGCCGAGCCTCCGGGCGGTGGCGATGGCCTGCAACCCGGCGACCCCGGCACCGAGCACGAGCACCCGAGCCGGGGGCACGGTGCCAGCGGCCGTCATCAGCAGCGGGAAGAAGCGCGGGAGCCGCTCGGCCGCGACCAGGGCAGCCCGGTAGCCGGCGACGAGCGCCTGGGACGACAGCGCGTCCATCGACTGCGCCCGGGAGATCCGGGGGACCAGCTCCATCGCCAGGGACGTCACGCCGGCGTCCGCCATCGCCCGGACGAGGTCGAGCTCGGCCGCAGTCGGCAGGAAGGACACGGTCAGCGCACCCGGCCGGAGTAGGCGGACCGTCTCCGCGGGCAGCGGCTGGACCGAGACGACGACGTCGGCGCCCGACACCGCGTCGGCCGAGACCGTCGCACCGGCCGCGGCGTACTCCTCGTCGGCGTGGTGGGAGTGCGCCCCGGCGCCGGGCTCGACGGCGATCTCCAGCCCGGCACCGACGAGCTTGAGCACGAGCTCGGGCACCAAGGCGACCCGGCGTTCGTACGGCCGGGTCTCACGGATCACGGCAACCCTCACGGCCGCACGGTACCGGGCCGGACGGACGGGGTCGGGGCAACCCGCCCGCCGGCGGCCACCGCAGGAGGGGGTCCGCAGCGGCACTTCGCCCCGAGTCGCGCCGGCGGGCGGGCACCACCGGGGGGTGGGCGCTCGGAGCGGCGGCGGCGCCTTTGACGGTC
This sequence comes from Jiangellales bacterium, assembly GCA_035462375.1. GTDB lineage: Bacteria > Actinomycetota > Actinomycetes > Jiangellales > Jiangellaceae > DASTQL01. The sequence goes on along the minus strand of DATHUJ010000018.1, from coordinate 18,790 downwards.
CGCCGCCAGGTCTTCGCCCCCGAGTCCCCGGCACCACCAGCCTGGCAGGCGCGGCGCCCGGCCGCCACCGCTTCGGCGGGCTCCGCCCACGTGGTGAGACAGGGTTCAGCCGGGGCGGGGGGACGTGCCGGCTCCGGTCGCGGTCCGGACTCGGCCCGCGACCAACGGGAACACCAGCACCGAGAGCATGCCGGCGGCCACGAGCGCCGACGCCGTGGCGCTCGAGAGGTCGTGGCTGTCGACGCCGATCGACGTGATGACGACGACGAGCGGCAGTGCCGTCGCGCCGTACAGGGCGAGAGCGCGCCGGTCGGGCGTCGGCAGGGTCCGCCGGTGGGCCACGAGTGTCGGGACCCCCCGGACTCCCAGGAACAGGAGCAGACCGAGGGGGACCACCAGCCAGCGAGACGGGGCCTCGACCAGCGAGACCAGGTCGAACCGCACCCCGCTGACGACGAAGAAGAGCGGGATGAAGAAGCCGAAGCCGATGCCCTCGACCCGGGACATCACCTCCTCGATCTCCTCCGGCTCGCCGGCCTGCAGGAAGAGCCGGACCACCACGCCCGCGGTGAAGGCCCCGAGCACGGGGTCGAGTCCGAGAGCCGTGGCGAGGGTGAGCATGCCGACCACCGCCAGCACGCTGATTCGTACGCCCAGCTGGGCGCTGCTGCGCAGCGTGCTGCTCAGGACGCGAGCCAGCACGGGGTGCCGAGGTCGGGTCGCCAGCACCGCCGCCAGCACGGCCACTGCGGCGAAGACCAGCAGCAGCACGCTGACGTGCCATGGGCGGTCCCCGCTCAGCAGGAAGGCGATGGCCACGATGGGCCCGAACTCTCCCACCGACCCCACGGCGAGCACCCGCGACCCGAAGGGCGTCCGCGTCTCCCCGGCGTCGCGGAGCATCGGCAGGATGGTGCCCAGCGCCGTGGTGGTCAGCGCGAGCCCCACCACGAGTCCCGCGGCGCGGCTGCCGGTCCCGGCGAGCAGCAGGCCTGCCACGACACCGAGCGCGAGCGACACCAGCCAGCTGAGCGCCGCGGTCCGGAGCGGCTCCCCCTTGATGCGGACGAACTCCAGCTCGTACCCGGCGAGGAACATCAGGAAGGCGAGCCCGATCTCGGCGAGCGCGCCGATGACGTCGTCCTCGACCACCCAGCCGAGCAAGGCCGGCCCCAGCACGATGCCGAGGAGGATCTCCAGCACGACGGACGGGACGAGCAACCACCTAGCCAGCCGGTCGGAGACGAGCGGAGCCAGGGTCGCGGCCAGAAAGACCGCCGCGAGCGCAGCCGCCGTCGCAGTGCTCATCGGCCCTCCCTCGGCCCGGGGGAGAGACTAGGGCTGGCGGGAGTGTTTGACAGCCACGCGGACGAGGCAGGTAGTGGAGGCTCCGCCCGATTCACCCGACCTGCAGAGAGAGCACATGTTCCTCATCCTGGCCCTCGTCCTCGCCGCACTCGTCTTCTCCGGCATCCTGTTCGTCGGGGCACGGATGGAGGCCAGCCTGCTCGAGGAGGGCCAGCCGGCGCGTACCCGCTGAGGTCGTCCGGAGGTCGGCCACCCTGGTGTGCGCCGACCGTCAGGCCTGGCGGACCTCGTCGGGGAGGGCCGCGAACCAGCGCAGGACGGCCTCCTCGTAATGCAGCCCGAAGGACAGCGTCGCGCGGGCGAAGGGATCCACTCCGGCGGCCGCAAGCTCGTGGTCGAGCGTCCGGTAGGCCCCCAGCCGGGCGCGGTGCGTCGCCTCGGCCGCGTCGAGGACCGACCGGAGACGACCGGGCGGGAGCACCCGGCCGAAACCGACCGCCAGCAGCAGCGGGATCCGCACCGTCTCGTCCGGCAGCTCGTCGGCCAGCCAGCGGCGGTACTCCCGCCGCCCTCCGGGGCTGAGCCGGTACGGCCGGGCCGTGCGCGGGCCAGGCGCCCCGGCCACCACGTGTCCCGCGTCCTCGAGGGCGGCCAGCTCGCGGTAGACCTGGCTGCGGGTGAGCTTCCAGAAGTCCCCGATCCGCGTCTGGGCGATCCGGGCCAGCTCGGCGCCGGTCACCTCGTCGCCGCACTCGTCGAGGATCGCCAGCAACGACGCCGACGTCGCGTTGAGCACCCGAACCTCCCCTTGACTGTCCACTGTGGACAGTACACCATGAGGGTTCACAGTCCACTGTGGACGGTCCCGTCATCCGGAGGTCCCCATGTCCGTCACCCCCCTCCCCGCCACCCGCGTCGGCGACCCCGAGCGCGAGCGGGTGGCTGCCGTCGTCGCCGACGCCGTCGCCGAGGGCCTGGTCGGCCTGGACGAGGTCGACACTCGACTCGGTGCGGTCTGGTCCGCCCGTACGGAGGCGGACCTGTCGGCGGTGACGACCGACCTCCCCGCGTCCTGGCTGCGGGCGCGCGGCGACCGCCTTCGGGAGCAGGCACAGCGCGACGCCCTGGGGCGAGCGTCCCGGGCCGGGCTGCGCGGGCACGTTGCCTCATACCTGTCGGTGATGCTGTTCCTCGTCGCGATCTGGCTGGTGGTCGGCGTCACGGCCGGAGCGTGGTACCCGTGGCCGGTCTGGCCCGCGCTCGGGTGGGGGATCGGCGTGCTCTCGCACGTCCGGGCCGCGTACGGGACCCCCGCAGGGAGGCGGTCCCCGAGCGGGCCGGGCGGCTGCCGCGTACGCTGACCGCCTCATCGGTCCCGCGGCGGGTCCCGAAGGAGGTCGAGGTGGCGCTGCTCGCTCTCCCGGAGGTGGAGAAGGTCCGCATCCACGGTCACACCCGGGCGTTCCTGCGTGTCGGAGAGGGTCCGCCACTGCTGCTCCTGCACGGGATCGGCTGTGACCACCACACCTGGGGCCCGGTGCTCGCACCCCTGGCCGAGCGCTTCACCGTCGTCGCGCCGGACCTGCTGGGCCACGGCGCCTCGGACAAGCCGCGCGCCGACTACAGCCTGGGCGGCTTCGCCAACGGCATGCGTGACCTCCTCGGGGTGCTCGGCTACGAGCGGGCGACCGTGGTCGGGCACAGCTTCGGCGGTGGCGTGGCCATGCAGTTCGGCTACCAGTTCCCGGAGCGGACCGAGCGCCTCGTGCTGGTCGGCTCGGGCGGACTCGGCAGGCAGATCAACCCCCTCATGCGGGCCCTGACCCTGCCTGGCGCGAGCACGGCGCTGGCGGTGGCCTCCGTGCCGCCGCTGCCGCACACGCTGAGGCTCGCCGCGGAGGCCGTCCGGCGCAGCCGACTGCCCTGGACCTCCGACGTCGGGCCGATGACGGAGGTCTACAGCGGGCTCGGCCAACCCGACTCACGGACGGCGTTCCTGCACGTGCTGCGGGCCTGCGTCGACTGGCGCGGCCAGGTGGTGACGATGCTCGACCGGGCCTACCTCACCGAGGGCATGCCCATGCTCATCGTCTGGGGAGGCCGGGACCTGGTGATCCCTGCAGCCCACGCGCGGAACGCCTCGGAGGCCATGCCGGGTGCCCGGGTCGAGGTCTTCCCGCACGCGGGGCACTTCCCGCACATCGACGAGCCGGAGCGCTTCGCCGACCTGATCGCGGAGTTCGTCGCAGCAACCGAGCCGTCGACCTGGGACCGCCGCCGGTGGCGTGCGCTGCTACGCCGGGGGCGGACCCCCGGGCGGGCGCGCGCCGTCGCCTCCTGACGGCCCCAGCCCGCCCCCGAACGACCCTGTTCACCACCCTCGTCGGGCCATCACGAGGCGTCCGCGCCTGGTGTTGACCCGAGCGGCCTAGTGGTGGGTAGTGGCGCAGCTTCCCTGGCCACGTTCAGCACCCTCAAGACGTACTCGAACCGAAACTGATGGCCTTGGGTGTGTACGGCTCACACGAGTTCGAAGCCAGGATCCTCGTAGTGACACGCGGCTCGACGGCACTCCATCGCGGCAGATGCAGGGGGGCGCGTGTGTCCGCAGTCGCGTTCGCCCCCGCGTGTAAGGGTGTGTTTGGACAACGAGAAAGGACCGCACCTTGAAGCCGGGGTTGCTGCTACTGCGCTGACTCCAGGGTGGAGATGAGGGTGTTCACGGATGGGTGGTCGGGGTGGTGTTTGGCGAAGGAGCGGAGCCGGACGGTGAGGGCGCGTCGCTCCAGGGGCTTGGTGTCGGCTGCGGCCGCGCCGATGACGGCGTTGTTCCAGTCGGTGGTGGTGTTCTCATCGTTGGTGTCGCTGTGTTGGCCGTCGTGATCTGGGATGCCGGTGTTGGTGCCTGTTTCGGTGGGCGCCGCTGCGTCTTGGCTCAGCAGGGCGGCCGTGACCGCGGTCAGTAGCGGTCGCGCGCGCTCCAGGTCGGACGCGTGGCGTAGATCGCCGGGAGGAGTTCTGGGCGGCCGGTCTCGATGGCGTCTTCTGCTGCGTCTGCGGCGGCGACGTCGGCGACGATGGTGTAGGCCGCGTCGACGTCGAGCCCGGCGGCGAGGGTGAGGATCGCCCTGTGCGCCTGGGCGGCGTCGTCGTCGGTTGAGCCGAGCAGGTCGACCTCGGATTGGCTGGTCAGCTCGCCCTGGTGGGCATCGAAGTAGGAGCGGGACTCCGCCCAGGTGGGGGTGGAGATCCAGCCGGTGACCAGCGCCTGGAGGGCTTGCCTTCGCCGCTGCTGGTCGACCATCGCCTCGAACCCGATCTCGCTGATGGCGTGCTGCGCGTCGCCGAGCAGCCGCGGGCCACGGTGGTCGGGGTACGCGCGATCAGTGCCTGGGTGCCCTGCCGGATCTGGGGGAGCGTCAGCTCGGCTGGGCCGTACTCGGTGAGGGCGTGTTCGACGGCGGTCCAGTCCGGCGCATTGCCCAGCGTGTTCGCCAGGGCGATGAGCCGGTCCGGCAGGTCCGCCAACATCCACGCCGGCAAGGTGCGGCTCGTATCCAGTCCGAGCCGGGTGGCGAGTGTGCGGGCGGCATGCCGGGCCCGGGCGGCGACGATCCGCTCCACGGGAACCCCCGGGTCGGCGGCGTCGATCTCGTCGACCGCCTGGCCCAGCTCGGATATCGATGCAGCCTCGACCCCGTCGCGGGCCAACCGAGTGAGGAGCGCGACGCGCAGTTCCCCCAGCGCTGGCGCCAACGACAGCGAGGTCATGGCCTGCCGCCACGCGGACTCGCCAGCTGTGAGGCCGGCGTGATCAGCGAGGTTGTTCAACGATCCGGCGAGGTCGGGCAGGTAGGCGGCCGGGTTGGCCTCGGCCACCGCCCGGTAGTGCTGGACGGCCTCGGTGATGCTGGCCAGCGCGCCGGCCCGGTCCCCGGTGTCGGCCTGCTGGACGGACAGGCGGCCATCTCACGAGCGCTCGATGAGGTCATCAGCCGCCGCAGGCTCTTCGACAGGCGGAAGGCCCGCTCGACCGTGGTCGTCGTCGGCTCGGCCAGCGACGGCCAATCCGTGCTGCTGTCTCACCGGGCCCGCTCGATGTCGTGGATCTCGTGGTAGGCAGGCAACGGCCCGTTCCTCACGCTGAGGAACGGGCCGTTGCTGTGCAGTGTCGGCGTTACAGACTCCGCTCAGCGGTCGTTGTCGGAGGGCTGTCGCACGCCAAGCTTGGCTAGGCCGCGGCTGACGATGTAGGCGACAACCGCGAAGGCTGCGAGGCGCCAACCGTCTTCACGCGACAGGCTGTCGGCGTCGAGGTAGGTGGCGAGGAGCACCATCACCACGAACACGGCCGTCACGTAGAACTCGCTGGTCTTGAATCCGTTCTTGGACTCGTCGTAGCGGCGACGAAGACCGCCGCTGTCGCCCCTTCGAGCATCCAAAGCCGAGGACTCGGTGTATTCAGTGTGAGCAGACATGCAGGAGACGTCCTAACCGTTAAGAGTGCTTGAAGCCCGATCTCGTTGGAGCGCGCAGCGTTGCGCGGCGGGCATAGGTACCTTGCCCGGCCCCGGGCCGGGCAAACGATCCGTCAGACTATTCGCGGGAGACCTACGTCACGGTAGAGAAGATCGAGCTCGGACGGGCAGTCGACGGCTGCGGCGCATCGTCCTGCGACACACAGTCTGGCAAGCTCAAGCTGAGAATGACAGACCCCTCGGTGTTCGGCAGCTCCGGCGGTGGGGACCGCGAGTTCAGCCGTTGACCGAACTCCGTCCCCGCATGCCGCAAGCTCCTCTCCCCGATCACTCGTGCGTGTCGATGAGACTCGATGGCTTCCTGCACGCCAACGGCTCCGGTTCCTGGGACCATAGGAGATGTGAGCCAGGCAGCCGCCATCGACGAAAGGCCTGCCCTGAAAGGCGTGCCCTCGCCGCCTGGCGAAAGGCACGCGCCGTCGAGCTGGCAATTCAGGGCCGCCGCTACGACGACATCGCCCGCGAAGTCGGCTACTCCAACCGGGGCACCGCGCACCGGGCCGTCAGCCAGGCACAGCGGGAGCGCACCACCGACGCCGTGGAAGAACTCCGCACCCTGTTACTGGCTGAGTACTGCTCCGGCTCGACGAAGTGCAGGACGCCCTGTGGGACAAGATATTGGACGGCGACCTCCGGGCCGTGGCGGCCATCGTGCGGATCGTTCTCGCCCAGGCCCGCCTGCTCGGATTCGACCAGGCCACCACGAAGCCGACCGGCTACACCACCATCGTCGATCCCAGCTTCTGGGAGAAGCTCGCCTCGAAGACGGTGGCCGAGAAGGGCTTCTGGGCCGCCGCGGCAGAGGTGCGATGGCGCGCCCCGAATGACGCGCTACTTCTCCTGGTGGGGCAATCCGGCGGGGATTGGGAGGACAATTAGCAGGAAGAGAGGACGCCAATGTCGACGGAAGCCGGAGCCTCGCACTCCCAGGTACCTCGGCGGCGGATAGACGCACGCACATCGGCATGTGTGGGCACCGGATCGCGCTGCTTCGTGTGTGTCTCGCCGTCACGTCCAATGCACCTCGGCTGGTGGCACTTGGCCGAATGGGTTCCCGGGCCCGTCGATCCCGTTGAGTGACTGGTCCAAGCAGGCCTCAGCCAGATTCTCGCGATTGTGCGACGACGATCGCTCGCCGTGAAGGGCTGCGATGACGGGCGAGGACAGCCTCGATCCCGCCTGCCTCACGCGACGGGACGTACCGGTCGCCGACCCGCACCATCCGGACTTGCGGTGGCGTCACGAACCCTTCCGCGGCACTTTCCAGCGATGGGTTCTTGGTCGAGTAGCCACTCCACAGCCCGGCGCTGAGCTCGAACATCACGCAGGGCCTGGCACAACGAATCAGTTCGGGATGGTGCTCGTGAGCCGGGCTTTCCGATCGCGTGCGGGTCGGTCGCGTCAAAGCCAGGGTCCAATGAGTCGCGATGGCCCCAAGAACGTGGCCCCGCGCGCCGATGACGTATCGGTGCGCGGGGCACGACCGCGGTGGCTCAGGCCTGCTTGCGCTCCTGCTTCTTGGCCTCGGTGAGGTCGCTGAGGCGCTTGGCGTCGGCGCGGGCCTCGGCGGCGGACTGCTTGGTCTCGCGGGCGTCGTCGAGCTCGGCCTTGGCAGAGCGCTGGGCGCTCTTCTTCTTGGCCTCGGCGGCGGAGTCGACGCGACTTTTGCGCCGCTCGACCGTGTCTGTACGGCTCGAAGCCCGCTGGTCGGCGGCGGCCTTCTTGGCCGAAGCCGTACGCGCGGCCCTGGCCTTGGCCTCCTGCTTGCCGCGCGCCTCGGCGGCGTCGGCCTCGACGAGCCCGGACTGGGCACGTTCCTTGGCCTCCTGGCGCTTCCGCGTGGCCTCCTGGCGGCCGGAGGCAGCCATCTGCGATGCATGCCCCAGGCGGGCCTCGGCCTCCTGCTCGAGGCGTGCGGCCGTCAGCAGCTTGTGGGAGCGCTCGATGCGCTCCACGCCACGCTGGGCGATGTCGCCGTTGCCGAGCAGGGCGCCGGCGAGCTTGTCGGCCGAGCCGATGGCCCGATCAAGGGTGACGCGCGGGGTGGAAGTCTCCGCCAGCCGGCCGGCCAGGGACTTGTCGACCATGGTCAGAGGGAGCCGGGCGAGCTCGTAGGGCAGGGCGATCACGGTGCTGATCATGGTGGTACTCACTTTCCGGTGTCGGCGCGCAGCTGCGCGGCCCGTTGTTGTGCGGCGGCGGCCTCGCGCTCGAGGCGGAGCTTCTCCGCGGCGGCCTCCCGCTCGGTGCTGGTGGCGTCCTTGGCAAGGTCGGCGGCCTCGCGCAGCCGGGACTCGGCGAGTGCCTCGGCGTTCTCCTCGGCGGCCTCGAGGCCCGCCGCCTCCACGCGCCCGGCCTCGCGGGCGGCAACGGCATGCTCGCTGGCCCGCTCGCGCTTGACGACGAACTCCTCGCGCTGCGCCTGGGCATGCGCCGCGTTCTTCTGCTGGGCGGCCTCGCGGTTGGCCGCACGGATCTCCTGCGTGGCCTCCTCCCGCTTGGCCTCGGCGACGGCTTCGTCGGCGACGGCTTGTTTGCGGTTCTTGGCCTCAGCCTGCTGGAGCTGTCCCTCCTCCACCAGGTTGTCCTTGCCGGTCACGGCGCCGGCGACCTCCTTGGCCTTGCCCGTGACGCTGTCGAACAGTCCCTCACGGGCTTCGGCTGCCTTGTCGTTGCTCATGCCTGCCTGATACCCGATGGGGTCGGTGACAGCACCTCGGAGGCGGGTGATCTAACTCTCAGGCCGTCACCTCCACCCGCCCTGTAACGCAGGCAGGTCCCACCCGGCATCCTCAGCGCGGGACGAGCAGGACGCTGCGCAGTTGGCGCACGGCGCGGTGCTTCACGGTGGCGCCTCCTGCGGCTCCCCGGCGGCTTTGCGCTGTGGCCCACCCAGGACCGCGCCTCCTCGAACCTGCGAAAGCGTGATCGTCCCGCGGTTGGCCGCCGCCAGTCCCGGGTAGGGACGCCACAGCGGTTGAGGCAGCAAGGTACGGCCCTTCCCCGCACGTCCAGGAGGCCCCGCCGTGCCCGTACGACGCCAGCGCCACACCGCCATAGCTCGCGGCCGAGCCGCCCGGGGCAGGGGCGGCGCGATGAGGGTCGCCCTGCTCGTGGAGCCCGTCTCCCGCGCGGCCGGTCACCTCACCGGACTCGGCAACGCCCTCGCCCCGCCAGGGGCCACGACATCACGCGCGTCGAGCGGAGCACGGAGCCGCTCGCACCGGCGTGTCAGGAGGCGGGACACGGACACCTGCGCGTCCACCGCCTCGACGCCGGCCCTCCTCGCCCGCTGCGGGCCGACGAGCGCCTCCTGGCCGTACCCGAGCTCGGCCACCGGCTCGCCCGGGACTGGGCCGTCTCACACCCCGAGGTCGTGCACGCGCACGGGTGGCTGGCCGGACTGGCCGGCCTGGCCGCGGCCAGGGACCTGCCGGCCTCGCTCCGTTCGCTCGTCGTCCAGACCTTCCACGGCCTGACCTCCCGCCGGCCACCCACCGTCGGCACGGTTCCCGACCCCGACAGGCATCGGTCAGGCCGAGGTTGGAGGCGGCGGTGGCGCGGGAGGCCGACCGCGTGCTCGCATTCTCGACCGAGGAGCTCGAGCGGCTGGTTGCCCTGGGCGTCTCCCGGCAGGACGTGGACGGCGTGCCGACGGGCGTCGACGCCGAGGTCTTCCACCCCGGGCCACCTGTGGAACCGGACGGACGAACGGTGCGCGTGCTCGCCGCGGGGACGCTCGCTCCGGCCGGGCGCCTCGACCTCGCCGTGCGCGCGCTCGGCGGGGTTCGCGACGCCGAGCTCGTCGTCCTCCCGGCCGGCCCGGTCGACGGAGAGGACGCCGTGCGGCTCCTCGGTTCCGCCCGGCGCCACGGGGTGGCCGACCGGGTGCACCTGCTCGACCCGGTGCCGGCGGCGGCACTGCCCGGAGTGCTCCGCTCCGGGACGTGCTCGTGCGGACCCGACCGGACGAGCCCATCGGCCGCCTGGTGGTCCAGGCGATGGCCTGCGGCGTCCCCGTCGTGGGGCCGGCCGTCGGCCGCCTCCTCGACGCGGTGGTCGAGGGCGCGACCGGGGTGCTGGTCCCGCCGGAGGACCCCCGCGCGCTGGCGGCTGCGCTGCAGGCCCTGGTGACGGACCCGCTCCGCCGCGAGGGGTACGGCCTCGCAGCGGTGGAGCGGGCGCGGACGCGGTACCCGTGGGCCAGACTGGCCGAGGAGACCGAGCGGGCGTACGCGAGGGCCGGGCTCAGGCGGTCAGGGAACGGTGCCGCCGAGGCGGCGCTCCCCGGAGCAGACGCTGCACCTGCGCCGACGGGCTCCTGAGCTCGAGCTCTCAGGTCCGTGCACCACCGGCGCTGGACCAATATCCGCTGGAACCACGGCAGCGACCCGGTGGCAACGACGGCCCGAGCTCGACCCTTTGCGACAGAAGGCTCCAACAGGTCGGCCGTCCGAGCGCGCAGCGGCACCGGCAAGGTGCGGGGCGGGGTGTGGTTCACCGGCGACAACGGGCCGGACGGGTGGGCCGACGCGGCACCGTCCAGCTTCCCGATGCCGGGCTGGCAGGGCGGGCGCTCGTTCGCGGCGATCACCCGGTTCAAGGCCACCACCTCCACGCACACCACCGCGTGGCGGCACGCCGCAACCTCCTCCTACCACGACGCCCCGTTCCAGTCCCGGATGGAGCTTCGGGTCAACGACAACCGCCCCGGGGGCCGGAGCGGCACGCTGCCGGGCAGCCGGTCGGCACTGCCCACCGCCGACCCCCGGACGATCATCGGTGCCCTGGTCGGAGATGGCCCGCTCAGGTGTCCGGTTCGCGGACCGGTGATCGTTTCGCTGCGCGGTCCCAGGGCGTCGACGCCAGGTGGTGTCCCGACGAGGCTGGTGAAGCTGGTCGTTCGCGGGGCGGGTCAGAACAGCGGCAGGTACGGGGAGAGGTCGGCCCGCTCGCCGCTCGCCCTGACCGATTCGCGCGCTTCGGCCCAGCCCACCCGCCCGGCGGCCAGCCGCAACCACGTCACCGGTTCCGTCTCCACCACCCCGGGCGGTGTGCCGCGGGTGTGCCGGGGGCCGGCGACGCACTGCACGGCGGCGTACGGCGGGACGCGGACCTCCAGGCTCCGGCCGGGGGTCCGCTCCGCGAGCGCCTCGAGCAGCACCCGTACGGCGAGCCGCTCGGGCTCACGGGGCGCCACAGGCGGGGCCAGGTCCGGGCACGACCGTGTCAGGTCGTCGCCGTGGACGACCAGCTCCACGACCCGAGTGGCCAGGAAGTCACCGAGGCGGATCGGCCCGCGGCCTGCCGCCACCACGAGATCACCGGCGCCGAGCCCGTCGAGCGCCCGCACCGCCTCGACGAAGCGCTCGTCCAGCGCGTCGAGCAGCTGCGCCGGCGAGCGGTCCGGCCCCCCGGCCGCTGCTCTGGTCCGCTCGGCGATCGCCTCGGCCGCCGCCGGGTAGGTCGCGACGTAGGCCGCGAGGCTGAGCGGCCGGGTCGACCGTGGCGCGGGGGTCAGCGCCGTAACCGAGTCGGCCACGAGCACCAGGTGCGCACCGATGTCGGAGACGCTCCACCCGGCCAGCACGCTGGACCGGGCCCAGGCCTCGGCGGGCAGGGCCGCCAGCCACGCACGCAGGGCCACGTGCGCAGCCTCGTACATGGCGCGGGCGGTGGCGGGATCGGTGCGGCGCGGGGCCATGCCCCCGATCCTGTCAGCGCCCACACCCACCGGTGAGCTCGAAGGGCGAGGGCTCGGCCGCGTCGTCGGCCTCGGTGTCGTGCCGGAGCCGGTGAACGCCCCGTCGTCCTCGACGGTCAGGGTCTCGAGACGGCCCTCGTACTCGGCGTCGCCGGACACGACGACCGTCCCGGTCCCACCGTCGGCGGCCACGCGGATCTCACCTGTGTCGCTCGACCCCTCGAGGTCCAGCGCCCCCGTCCTCGCTGCTCGCGCACGCGTCGACCGCGTAGGCGAGTGCCTCGTCCACGCCGTCCACGACCAGGTCGACCCTGGCCCCGGGCCCACCGCCCTCCAGCAACGTGTCGTCCTCGACCGTCACATCGGCGGCGTCCTCGGGGGTGGCCTCGTCGGTACAGCCGCCGGAGAGCACGAGAGCGAGCGCCAGGACGGGTACCGGTGCCAGACGGCGGAGCGGGGACATGACCGGGTCCTCTCGGGTCGACGGACGAGAGGTTCCCAGCCTCGAACCGGGACACTCCCGACGTACGGGCGTCGCCTACCCTCGTCGGGGACCTGTCACCGACCGATGGGACGACATGACGCGCCGAACCGCAGCCGCTGCGGCGGCTCTCGCGGTCCTGCTCTCCGCCTGCGCGGCGGTCGAGACCCCCCTCGGCGACGTCGGGGGCGACGACCAGCAGCCCACCGAACCGGCCCGGGCCGAGACCGCCGCCCCCGCCGAGGCCGCGACCGTCCTGGCCGCGACCGACCCGCCCCAGGCCACCCTCGAAGTGAGCCGCACGCTGTGGCGGCAGGCACCGGTCGTCCTCGTCGCCGCAGGAGACGAGGCCTCCGCGTCGGCGGCGTCCGCCGCGGTCGACGTCCCCGCTCCCGTGCTGCTGGTCGACTCCGGTCCGGGTGGTGCCGACGCGGTCGCCGAGGAGATCGCCCGGTTGGGGGCGACGACCGCCGTCACGTACGGGACGGTGGACGAGGCCTCCCTGGGTGAGGTTGAGGTGGTCGGATCGGATGACCCGGACGCCGTGTCCGACGTCGACGCGCCGGACCCGATGCCCGGCGTCGTGGTCCTCACCGGCAGCGACCCGCAGCTGGCGGCGGCCCGGGCCACGGCGGAGGCAGCCGGCGCCCGGATCGTCGAGGCGACGACCCCCGACCCCCGGGCGGAGAGCGCGGTCGTCCAGGCGGTCGCCGCCGAACCGGTGGAGCACGTCGTGGCGGTCGGCGAGGACTTCGGCGACCCCGACCAGCTGTGGTGGCGCACCCAGGTCGCCGCGACGGGGGGCGAGCTGCCAGGCGGGGGTCAGGTGCTCTTCCCCGGGCGACGGCTGGTCGCCCTCTACGGCCACCCGGGCACGGCCAGCCTCGGGGTCCTCGGCGAGCAGGGACCCGAGGAAACGGTCGAGCGGGCCCGCGAGGTCGCGGCGGAGTACGAGCCCTTCAGTGACGAGCCGGTGGTCCCGGCGTTCGAGATCATCGCGACCGTCGCCTCGTCGTTCCCGGGTACCGACGGCGACTACTCCAACGAGGCGGAGATCGCGACGCTGCGGCCGCACGTGGACGCCGCCGCCGAGGCCGGCGTCTACGTCGTGCTCGACCTGCAGCCGGGACGCACCGACTTCCTCACCCAGGCACGGCTGTACGAGGAGCTGCTGCGCCTCCCACACGTAGGTCTCGCCCTCGACCCCGAGTGGCGGCTCGAGCCGAACCAGGTGCACCTGCGGCAGATCGGTCGGGTGAGCGCGGCCGAGATCGAGGAGGTGGCCGACTGGCTCGCCGGCATCGTGCGCGAGGAGCGGCTGCCGCAGAAGCTGCTGCTGCTGCACCAGTTCCGGACGTCGATGATCACCGAACGCGAGACGCTCGACGCGACACGCGACGAGCTCGCCTACCTCGTGCAGATGGACGGCGACGGAGCCCCCGGCGACAAGTTCGCGACGTGGGAGGCGCTGAAGCAGAACCCGCCTGAGGGCCTGTTCTTCGGCTGGAAGAACTTCTACGACGAGGACTCCCCGACCTTCACCCCGGAGGAGACCTTCGCGGTCGAGCCGAAGCCGTGGTGGGTGTCCTACCAGTAGCTCCGTCACGGACGGCCTGGGGAGCGCCGGCCCCGCAGGTCACCACTGCCCAGTGTCACCGATCGTCGGCCGTGACGGGCGCCCCGCCTGGTGCCGGAGGGGGGCGCCGTCACATGACGGTCGACCCGGTCAGACGCAGCCGGTGAGCACCTCGACCGCATCCAGGTCGTAGCCGTCGGTGGCCGGGTTGCCTTGGGCGGGGGTGTCGTCGACAACCTTGACGTACCGCAGGGCGGGAAGGGCTCCCATGTCGACCCCGTCGGTCCCGGTCACCCGGCCGAGATCCACCCAGGAGACGCCGTCCCAAGAGCCGTACACGAGCGCGGCGTCGCGACTGCCCTTCGCGCCGTCAGCCGCGTCGACGACCCGCAGGTCCGCCTCGACTCCGTTGTTGTTCTGCACCGGGCGGGCGAACTCCAGCACGATCTCCCCCTCCAGACCGAGCGTCACCCAGTACGGGTCGTCGCCGCCGGCGTCGGACAGCCCGAGCGCCTGGGTGGCGTCCGTGTGCCCGGGCGGGACGGCGGTGCCGTTAGCCCGCAGCCCCGGCTCGTACGAGTCGACGGTCTGCGACCCGTCGGCGTAGCAACGGTCCGGGGTCACCGGGTCGAGGTCCAGCCCGACCAGGACCGGGTCGTGGTCGGAGGACCGGTACTGGTTCTCCTCGAACAGCTCGTCGATCGTGTCCGGCTTGAAGGTCATGTCGTAGTCGAGGATGTCCGGCTCGTCGGCGTTGATGTGCCACTCCGCCGCCCCGGTCACCTGCGGTGTCAGCGAGGAATTGGACAGCGCGTGGTCGAGATAGCCGACCTTGCCATCGAAGACGTAGCCGTAGGCGAACTCGCCCCCGAACTCCTTGACCAGATCGGTGTAGCCCGCCGTCTCCAACGCCCGGATCGGGTCCTCGTGGTCGTAGGAGTTCAGGTCGCCGATGACCAGGTGGTCCGGGTCACCGCTGCGGGTCGGGTCGGTCGCGAGGAAGTCCACGATCGCCTCTGCCGCTCGCGTCCGGGTCAGGTTGCAGTTGCCCTGACCGTCGCCGATGTCCGGGTCGCCCGCGCAGGCCGAGCCCTTGGACTTGAGGTGGTTCACCGACACCGTGACGCGCGCTCCCGTGGCCACCTCGTCGAACGTCTGGGTGAGCATGGGGCGGTTCAGCGTGTCCACGAACCTCTCGTCCACCGTGCTGTCCAGGATCGCGACGTCGCCCGCCGGGCGCATTGTGCCCGGCTTGTAGAGGAAGCCCAGCCGGATCGCGTCGGTGCCGATGACGCCGGTGTCGACGTAGCCGTAGGTGCCCGCGCCGAGGATGTCGTTGAGCCCGTCGGCCAGGTCCGCCGCCGGCTCCACACCCGGGGTGTTCTCCATCTCCATCAGTCCGACCACGTCGGCGTCGAGCTCCGCCAGCGCAGCGAGGATCTTGATGCGCTGCCTCTCCAGTTCCTCCTCGGTGTCCGCGCCGCGGCACTCCTGGGCCTGGTTGGCACCGCAGACGAAGTTGGCCTGCCCGCCCCGGTCGATCGTGAGGAAGTAGTTGAGCACGTTGAAGCTCGCGACCTGGATGCTGCCGCCCACGTCGGGGGCGTCGACCGGGCGCGGGTTGACCGCCTCGTAGGCGCCGTACTCCGTCGGCTGGATCCGGTAGAGCCCGAAGGTGTGGTCGATGACGCCGACGACAGCGGTGACGGTGTCGCCGCCGCGGAAGCGGTTGTCAAGGCTGAACGGCTCTCCGTTGCCTGGGTGCGGGATCTCCCCGGGGTTCGGGGCACTGTTCTTGTCGTCGAGCGTGATGATCCGCAACGCCTGCTCGGCCGCGAGTGCTTGAGCCGGCGGGCCGGGATCGACCACCGCGGTCGGCGTGTGCAGCCGGGCCTGGCCGTCCAGCGGCTTGGCCAGCACGACCTCGCCGAAACGGTCGTAGTTGAAGTACTCGCTGATCACCAGCTCGTCGACCAGCTCTACGCGCATCCCCTCGAACCGCTCGAGGTAGGTCGTCGACGGGACCGGGAACGTCACCGCCGTGACGTCGGGGAGGGGCACACCGGCGGTGACGACCTCGACAGTGGCGTTGGTCAGCTGCGTCTGCGAGCTGGCCCCGGTGTTGGACTCTGCGACGGTCCCGGTGACGCGAACCAGGTCTCCGACGCTGACGACGCCCACCGTGGATGCTCCGAAGACGAAGATGCCCTCCGACGTCGCCGGGTCGTCGTCGACGTCCGTGTCCTCCTCCTGGAGGTAGAAGCCGTTCAGCCCGTCCTCGACCGCAATCACGACCGCCTCGACCGTCTGCACACCGCCGCAGGCAGGGTCGAAGGTCGGCCCGTCGCCCTGGATAGCGTGGATCGGCGTGAACTCGTAGTCGCACTCGTCCACGACGATCTCGACCAGGGCGTTGGGGGCGCCCGGGGTGTTGAGCGCCTCGCCCTCCTGTGGTGTGCCGGTGAAGCCAGGGAGCCCCTCGCCGTCGAAGTCGTTGAGCGCCCAGTCGACGACGGCGTCGGTGTCGGCGCCGTCCGGGATCCTCGACGCCCCGCCAGGTGTGAAGGAGCTACCCCCGAAGCCGGGGGCGAGCACGGTGTCCGAGTAGGTGAGGTCCCCCGCGCCCCCGTCCGAGACGGCGACGGTGTCGGCGACTGCGGACCACGGCGTCACGTCGAGGGTTCCGTCGTCGTTCGTGTCGAGGTCGGTGCCGACAGCGCCAGTGAAGGCCTCGACGAGCAACAGGGTCAGCGTGCCGTTCTCCAGCGCGTTGGCGAGGAACCCGGTAGTCCAGTGCCCGGTCGCGTTCGTCGTACCGACGACGTGCACCGAGTCGACGATGCCGGCACCGGTCCCGTCACCCTCGATCTGCAGCACGCTGTACGCGCTGTAGTCGGTGTCCGGCGATCCCTTGACCTCGATGAACTCGTTGGTGTCAGTGCCGACGTGGTTGGCGACGAACTCGTTGATCACCGGCGATGCCGACCCGCAGGGGTTCACCGGTGAGTTGGTGTTCCGCGGGGCGGGCGCACCGGCGATGAAGTCGGCTCCGTTGTGGTCGGTGTCGGTGCAGCCGCCGCCTGCGCGGAGGGCGGCCGTCGTGTTGGACAAGGTGGGGGCAGCCCCGGAGCCTTCGAAGAAGTTGGCGTTGCCGTAGCCCACCAGGTCGACGATCCGGGCGAGCTGCTCCGCCGAGCACGGGGCGCTGCCCCCGTTGCAGCCGAGGGACGTCGTCCCGGTCGCAAGCGCCACCTTGCCAGCGCCGGCGGCCATGGCGATCGGTGTGGCGTCGACCAGGTCCGGAGCCGGCAGCGGTACGCCGTTGCCGACGCCGGCCGCCTGCTGGATCAGGTAGTACTGCCCCGGCTGAAGGGTGACTGATGGCAGCTCGGTGAGCTGCCCGCTGTTGGCCCCGAAGTTGCCGGTCCCGGTGGCACTCGCGTACTGCACGGACATGCCGTCCAGCGAGACCGGCGCCGTGCCCCGGTTGAACAGCTCGACGAAGTCGTGCGTGTAGGGGGCCCCGGTGTTGCCCCCGCCCCCGTAGACCTGGCTGACCACCAGGTCCGGTGACGCCGCTGCCGCAGGCGCCGCCACAAGCACGCTCGGCACCAACGCCGTCGTCATCGCTGCGGCGGCCAGCACCGCCACCCGTCGAGTCGTCCGCGATCCGTGACCCACGATGCCCCTCACCCTCCGCGGGCGCGACATCCCGCACCGGGCCTGAACCTACGCCCCGGGACACGGTTGCGGGAGGGACTTGTCGCGGAACTTGCCTGAAGGCACACGCTCTGTCGAACCTCCGTGCCCGCAGCGATCCTGATGAGGCACGGCGAGCCTCCGGCTCTACTGCCTGTAGTCCCCCACCTCGTCGGCCGGCCGGGGCGACGCGGCGTTCGGGTCCTCGCCGAACTCCCGCCGCGCCCTGCGCTGCCGCAGCAGGTCCCAGCACTGGTCGAGCTGGCGCTCCAGCTCCGCCAACCGGGTGCGGTCGTCGTCGTGCAGTCCCACGCCCACGTGACGCTCGCGGAGCTCGTGCTCCTCGTCCACGAGGCCGGTGATCCGGTGCAGGATGTCGCGGTCGTCCATGCCGCCGAGCGTCCCTCCCCGGGACGCTCGGCGGCAAGCAGGACGGTCAGGCGCGGACCGGCTCTGGCTCCGCGGCGTCCTCGACGACCCGGCGCCGGTCTCCCGTACGGGAGGGGACCGCGGCGACGAGCAGCAGGCCGGCCACCGCCCAGGCGGTGAGGACCCACGCGGGTGAGGCAGCCGCGGCCCCGTCGAACCACGCGACCGAACGGAGCAGGGAGCCGCCCGCCCCCGGTGGCAGCAGCTGGCCGAGGGCGCCCCAGGGCTGCGGCAGCATCTCCGGTGCGCTCGCCAGACCGCTCAGCGGGTTACCGAGGAGGAAGACCGTCCCGGCAACGAGGACCAGGCCGATCCTGCCCGCGACGGCGGTGGCACCCGCGACGGCGGCGCTCATCGCCAGGGCCACCAGGGCCACGACGCCGGCGTTGGCGAGGTAGCTGCCGGGCAGAGCGCCGAACCACAGCTGCAGTATCGCCGTCACGGCGAGACCGGCCAGCCCCGAGTAGGTCAGCAGTCCCACAGCCACGGCGCCACGGCGGCGGACCACCAGGGCCAGGACGGCGCCCGCGGCGATGCTGGTCATCACGATGGGGAGCAGCCCGGCCGTGAGTGCCACGCCTCGCGGGTCGTCGGGGTCGGCCGGGACGACGTCGACCACCTCGGCCGTCACGCTCTCAGCAGCCGCTTGCTGCTGGGCCGCGGTCGTGAGCAGCTGCGCCACGGTAGGACCGGCGGCCCCGGCCACCAAGGTCGTGGGCCCCTCGGGGCCGAGCACCACCGCGCCGTAGGCCTCGCGGTCGCGCAGGGCCTGCTCGGCGGCCGCGGCGTCGTCCACCCGGGTGACCTCGAAGGCGCCGGGCTGTGCGGACTCCAGGGACACTGCGACCTGGTCGGCGGCGGCGGCCGGACCCGCGACCACCAGGGGCAAGTCGCGGGGTGCGGTCTCGAGCGCCGGCCACGCGAAGGCCAGCAGCAGCACGGCCTGCAACACGACGACGGCGGTCGCCAACAGGGTCGCCCTGGCGAGGGGGGGCGGGGTGTGGGCCGAGGAGGTGGACATGGGCGTCTCCTAAAACGGATGGCCGTTCGCTTTA
>DATHUJ010000017.1:0-6269 GCA_035462375.1 Jiangellales bacterium | reverse complement strand
GCGACCCTGGCCCTGGCCCATGCCGCAGCACAGGAGGTCGTCTCGCGACGCATGGCACCGGGTGCCGCCGGCCGGGCGTTCCGGGAGAGCGTGCTCCGGCTCAGCACGGTGGGTGGGACCGTTACGTGACTGGGAGGTACTGACATGACCAGTAAGACTCGCTGCATCTCGACATCTCGCGCCTACTGGGCCATGTCTACGAAGCGGCTGAAGTGCCCCTGGAAGGCGACCGTGATCGTGGCTGTCGGGCCGTTGCGGTGCTTGGCGACGATGAAGTCGGCCTCGCCGGCTCGCGGCGACTCCTTCTCGTACGCGTCCTCGCGGTGGAGCAAGATCACCATGTCCGCGTCCTGCTCGATGCTGCCGCTCTCGCGGAGGTCGGAGAGCATCGGCTTCTTGTCCTGACGCTGCTCGGGGCCGCGGTTGAGCTGGCTGATGGCGACGACGGGTACTTCCAGCTCCTTGGCCAGGAGCTTGAGCGCACGAGAGAACTCGGCGACCTCCTGCTGCCTGCTCTCCACCCGCTTGCCGCTGGTCATCAGCTGCAGGTAGTCGATGATGACCAGGCGGAGGTCGTGACGCTGCTTGAGGCGGCGGCACTTAGCCCGGATCTCCATCATCGTCATGTTGGGCGAGTCGTCGATGAAGAGCGGTGCGCTGGACACCTCGCCGGTGCGCCGGGCGATGCGGTTCCAGTCGTCGTCGCTCATCTGCCCGGCCCGCATGTGGTGGAGCGGGACCCGCGCCTCCGCGGAGAGCAACCGCATGGTGATCTCGTTGCGGCCCATCTCCAGCGAGAAGATCACCGTCGTCAACTGGTGCTTGATCGCCGCCGAGCGGGCGAGGTCGAGCCCGAGCGTCGAGTTGTGGGTGGGGACCAGGGTGCGCCCGGCCAGGTAGAGATGACTGCCGTTGTCCACCTCCACGCACTTCACCGGCACGCTGGCAACCGGACGCACTTCGACGATGTGGCGGTACCCGATCTTCTCGTCCCGGCCGGACCGGCGCTCCTGGTGGACCACGCGCTTGCGCTCGAGTCGGAAGACGTCGTCGCTGCTGAAGAACGTCATCGAGTAGACGGTGGAGCTCGACCCTGAACGACCACTGACTCGCCTGGTGGTCAGTCCGCAGTCGTACCCGAGAGTTGAGACCAGCTCTCGCACATCCTCCGCGAGCCGACGGTTGCTGACAGCGAACTGCACCGAGCCCGACTCCGCCACCGTTGCACCCGTGTCGAGCAGGCCGGCCAGGAGGGCGCGCCGCTGCTCCTCAGCCGCACGGAGGTACTCCTGCGGGATGTGCTTGTCCCCGAGCACACCGAGCGTCCGCAGGATCGCGGGAACCGTCCGGTCGTGCGCACGACAGTCGGCACGGCGCACTCCGGAGTACTGCCTGTCGCAGTCGCGACGACGCGGCCGTCGTGACGGTTCCAGCCCCCGTGCGCGACCACCGCAGACACGGCCACAGGTGCAGATGTCGACGGTTCGAGGGGTGAACTCCTCGGCGCAGACGAGGCAGGTCCTCCGCGGGAGGTCGCTGGACTCATCGAGGTGCAGCGAGCAGCTGAGCCCCGTCTCGCGACGCACGACCGGTCCCTCGACCCCGGTGTACACCGCGACCTCGGGATCCGCACCGGCGTAGCGGGCTCCAGCGCCGTGACCACCGCCGAGCCAGACACCGAGGGTGTACGGCGGGAGGAGCAACGATGCCGTCGGCAGCTGGAGGGGCGCGGCGTTGCGGACGGCATGGTCCAGTCCGCGGTCCTGCCCGGTCTCCACGCGTAGAGTCCGGGCGATCTCGGCGGTCGTCCGGACCGCAGGGAGGCTCGGTTGCCTGCAGGTGCCGTCCGTGGCGACTAGTGCCGTGCGCGCGGTCGTCCCCGCGGCGCGCGTCTCGGTCAGCCACCCGTGCTCGGCGTCGGCGACGACGACCAGTCCGTCGGAGAAGCGGACCTCGTAGCAGGGACGGCCGTGCAGGACGTCGGTGGCGGCCGTCACCCTCGTCCGCCGGCCGTCGTCGCCGATCAACTCGTCGCCGACCCGGACCGCGCCCATCGTCGTCCAGCCCGTCGGTGTCGGCAGCGGGGTGTCGATTGCCAGCGCCTTGCCCACCGCCGGCCTCGCCGCCAGGACGATCATCTGACCCGAGTGCAGGCCGTTGGTGAGCTGGTCCAGGTCTGCGAAGCCCGTCGGAACCCCGACCATCACCCCGCCGCGTGACCCGATCGCCTCGATCTCGTCGAGGGTGCCCTCCATGATCTCGGACAGCGGCAGGTAGTCCTCGGAGGTCCGCCGGTCGGTGACGGCGTAGACCTCGGCCTGCGCGCGGTCGACGATCTGGTCGGCGTCGCCGTCGCCGCCATAGCCCATCTGCACGATGCGGGTGCCGGCCTCGACCAGCCGGCGGAGCACCGCCCGCTCGCGGACGATCTCGGCGTAGAAGCCGGCGTTGGCCGCGGTCGGCACGGACGACACCAGGGTGTGGAGGTACGGCGCCCCGCCGACCCGCCCGAGCTCGCCCCGCTTCTGCATCTCGGCGCCGACCGTCACCGGGTCGGCCGGCTCGCCCCGACCGTAGAGGTCGATGATCGTCTCGTAGATGGTCTCGTGCGCCGGCCGGTAGAAGTCGTGGCCCCGCACGATCTCGACGACGTCGGCGATGGCGTCCTTGGAGAGCAGCATCCCGCCGAGCACGGACTGCTCGGCAGAGACGTCCTGGGGTGGAGTGCGGTCGTAGCCCGGGCCCGGTCCTGCCTCGGGGCCGGACAGCTCGGCGATGCTCACCGCGGCCCCCTCCCAGGCTCGACGACCTCGTTGTCCCCACGCTCGCACCCGGGCCGGACACAACCCGGGAGCCCCGCGCCCGGGCGAGGCTACGGTCGGCTCCGACCCCGGGGAACCCGGCCGTCCACAGGCCCTGTGGGCGAGAGGTGGACACGAGACCCGGCTCCCCGCGCCGGTCCGTCAACAGGTGTGGACAACTCTGGGGACAACCGGTGCATGAGGCGTGGGGCCGGTCCGATTTGCCCGGTGTGACCTGCGCTGACGTTGTCCACCGGATGTGGACGCCACAAAGTCTGAGCCCATCTCACGATGCGAGACGGGCGGAGGCCGGCAGCAGTCGGTCGGAGCCCCTTTCGTACCGTCGGACCACCGTGGCCAAACCTGCGCTGCTCCGCCGACACCCGGCCGACCCCGCGATCTGGCGGCTGGCGCTGCCCGCACTGGGGGCGCTCGTCGCCGAGCCGCTGTTCCTCCTGGCCGACACCGCCATCGTGGGACACCTGGGGACACCGCAGCTCGCCGCCCTGGGCATCGCCGGGGTCGTGCTGACCACCCTGGTCAACGTCTCGATCTTCCTCGCCTACGGGACGACGGCAGCCGTCGCCCGCCAGCTGGGCGCCGGCGACGTGCGGGCGGCCCTGACCCAGGGGGTGGACGGTTGCTGGCTGGCCGTGATCGTCGGCCTGGTGACCCTGGCGGTCGGCTGGCCGATCGCCCCGTGGGTCGTCTCGCTGTTCGGTCCGCAGCCGGACGTGGCGGGCCACGCCGAGACCTACCTGCGGATCAGCCTCCTCGGTATCCCGTCGATGCTCCTGGTCCTCGCGGCGACCGGGGTGCTGCGTGGCCTGCAGGACACCCGTACGCCGCTCGTCGTCGCCGCCGCCGGAGCCGCGGGCAACGTGGTGCTCAACATCGTCCTGGTCTACGGACTCGGCCTGGGCATCGCAGGCTCGGCGCTGGGCACCATCATCGCCCAGACGGCGATGGCCGCCGCGTTCGTCCGCGTCGTCGTCCGGGGAGCACGCAGGCACCGCGCGCCGCTGCGGCCCGACTGGCCGGGTGTCCGCCGCTCGTTCGGGGCGGGGGTCCCCCTCGTCGTCCGGACGGTCTCGATGCGCGCCGCCCTGGTGGTGGCCACCGTCGTGGCGACCGGGCTTGGCACGGTCGAGCTGGCGGCCCACCAGATCGCCTACATCACCTGGTCGCTGCTCGCCCTCGTGCTCGACGCCATCGCGATCGCCGCCCAGGCCCTCGTCGGCAAGGACCTGGGGGCCGGGGACGTCGCGGTCGTGCGGGCCACCACCCGGCGCATGGTGGAGTGGGGCCTGCTGGCAGGGACCGCCTTGGGGGCGGTGGTGGCCGTCGTCGCGCCGGTGTACGCGCTCCTGTTCACGCGGGACCCGGAGGTCCGGCACCTCGTGGTGGTCGCCCTGCTGGTCGTGGCCGTGATGCAGCCCCTCGCCGGCTGGGTCTTCGTCCTCGACGGCGTGCTGATCGGCGCGGGTGACGGACGCTACCTCGCAGTTGCCTCGGCGCTCAGCGTGCTGGCCTTCCTCCCGGCCGCGTGGGCGGTGAGCGTCCACGACCTCGGGCTGGTGGCGCTGTGGGTGGCGATCGGCGTGTGGATGCTCGCGCGGCTGGCCACCCTGGCGTTGCGTGAGCGCGGCGACTCATGGATCGTCACCGGCGCGTTGCGCTGAGCGGGGCGCAGCCGCGGCGGCCCCGCCCGCCCGCGCGGACGACCGGCCCGCACCGCCCGGACGGGGAGGAGACGTCGGCCGTCAGGCCGGGACGACGTCCAGGCGGACCGTCGCGGACACGTCGGCGTGCAGACGGACGGTGACCTCGTGCACGCCCACCGTTTTGATCGGTGAACGGACCTCGATCTTGCGCTTGTCGACCTCGGGCCCACCGGCGGCCAGGACGGCGCCGACGATGTCGCCGGGGCTCACCGAGCCGAACAGCCGCCCGCCCTCACCAGCTCGCACCGTGAGCGGCACGGTGGTGGCCTCGAGCCGGGCCTTGACGTCGTCGGCCGTGCTCTGGTCGGCGATCTCGCGGGCCGACCGGGCCTGGCGGATCGAGGAGATCTGCTTCTCCCCGCCACGGGTCCACGCGATCGCGTAGCCCTGCGGGACGAGGTAGTTGCGGCCGTAGCCACCCTTGACCTCGACCACGTCACCCGGTGCGCCGAGGCCCGGGACCTCCTGGGTGAGGATGAGCTTCATCGGAGGACTCCTCCCTCAGCGGGCGGTAGAGGTGTAGGGCAGCAGCGCCATCTCACGGCTGTTCTTGATCGCCGTGGCCACGTCGCGCTGGTGCTGGGTGCAGTTGCCGCTGACCCGGCGGGCGCGGATCTTGCCGCGGTCCGAGATGAACTTGCGCAGCAGCGCCGTGTCCTTGTAGTCGACGTAGCGGATCTTTTCCTTGCAGAAGACACAAACCTTCTTCTTCGGTTTGCGCACAGGGGGCTTGGCCATCGTGGTGCTCCTCCGGTGTCGGAGCCCGGCGGAGCGGCGCTGTGCGGCGCCGGGTGCCGGGATGGTGGATGTGGACTAGAAGGGGGGCTCGTCGGACGCGCCGCCCGTACCACCCGACCAGGGGTCGTTGGCCGGTGCCGGGCGACCGCCGCCGGCCGGCGCAGCCCAGGGGTCGTCGCCACCGCCCGCTGCCGGGGCAGACGCCGGAGCCGGGGCGCCGAACCCGCCGCCGGACCGGGAGGTCTTGGTGACCTTGGCAGTGGCGTTGCGCAGGCTCGGGCCGACGTCGTCGACGTCGAGCTCGACCACGGTGCGCTTCTCGCCCTCACGGGTCTCGTAGGACCGCTGCTTGAGCCGGCCGTGGACGATGACCCGCGCGCCGCGGGTGAGCGACTCGGCGACGTTCTCCGCCGCCTGCCGCCACACGGAGCAGGAGAGGAACAGTGTGTCGCCGTCCTTCCACTCGTTTGTCTGCCGGTCGAAGGTCCGAGGGGTGGACGCGATCCGGAAGTTGGCCACGGCTGCACCGCTCGGGGTGAAGCGCAGCTCCGGGTCGTCGACGAGGTTGCCGACAACGGTGATGACGGTGTCGCCTGCCATGGTGGCTCCCTTCCGGGCCGGTGACCGGACCGGGTGGACGGGTGGTGCCGGGTGTGGACGGTCAGCCAGGTCAGGCGGCGTCCGGCCGCACAACTTTGGTACGCAGGACCGACTCGGACAGGCCGAGCTGGCGGTCGAGCTCCTGCACCGCCGCGGGCTCGCAGGTGAGGTCCAGGACCGCGTAGATGCCCTCGGACCGCTTGTTGATCTCGTACGCGAGCTTGCGGCGGCCCCAGACGTCGACCTGCTCGACGCTGCCGCCGGACTGGCGGATCACGTTGAGGTACGTCTCGAGGCTCGGGGCGACGGTGCGCTCCTCGAGCTCGGGGTCGAGGATCACCATGACCTCGTAACGACGCATGCCGAACCACCTCCTCTGGTCTTCGCGGCCGCGGTCTCTCCGTGG
>DATHUJ010000016.1:0-13021 GCA_035462375.1 Jiangellales bacterium | reverse complement strand
CGCTCCAGGTGTCCGACCACCTCGTCGCGGAAGGGCGCACGCAGCCGTTCCCAGTCCTGCCCACCGTGCAGGTTGGGCGTCATGAAGAGCACGTAGTAGATCTGCCGCCCGTCCGGCGCCAGCGACGGGTCGGTGTGCGTCGGGTTGGTGACGAGGAACGACGGGTCGCTCACCAGCACCTCGTCGTCGACCAGCTCGCGGAACATCTGCTTCCACGACGGCCGGAAGTGGATGTTGTGGTGGGCGATCTGCGAGTACGACGCGGTGGACCCGGCGAGCAGCAGGAAGCACGAGGGGCTGTAGCGCAGCGGTCGCCGCACCGGGTGGCCGAGCAGGTCGCGGCGGGCCACGGGGAGGTCCGGGTTGAGCACGACGACATCGGCCGGGATCCGCTCTCCGGTCGCGGTGATCACCGCCGTGGCCCGGCGACCGGCGAGCTCGACCCGGGCGACCTCTGTGCCGTAGCGGATGTCGACCCCGTGCTTCTCTGCGGCCCCAGCGAGCCCTCGGGGGACCGCGTGCATACCGCCCTTCGGGAAGTACACCCCCGCGACCGAGTCCATGTAGGCGATGACCGCGTAGATCGCGAAGGCGTCGTACGGGCTGAGCCCTGCGTACATCGCCTGGAAGGAGAACAATCGCTGCGTACGGGGGTCTCTGAGGTACTCGGCGACCTTGGGCGCCATGCGGCGGAAGCCGCCGATGGCGGCGAGCCGGGCCAGGTGCGGCGTCAGCAGGCTGAACGGTGAGTCCAGGTTGCGGTCGATGAAGTGCCGCTGCTCGAGGCGGTAGAGCTCGGAGACGTAGCGGACGAAGCGCCGGTAGCCGTCGGCCTCCTCAGGGCCGATCACGCGGGCGATCTCGTCGGCCATGTCCTCCACGTCGGCGTGGGTGTCCAGCCGGGAGCCGTCCGGGTAGAAGGCGCGGTAGAGCGGCTCGGCGGGGACGAGGTCCAGCCAGTCCTCCATCCGTTCGCCCACGGCGTCGAAGGCGTCGGCGATGAGGTCGGGCATCGTGAGCACGGTGGGCCCGGTGTCGAAGGCGTAGCCGGCGTCGTGGACGACCCCGTTGCGGCCCCCCGGGACCGGCTCGCGCTCCAGCACCGTGACCTTGCGCCCGGCCCCGGCCAGCCGGAGCGCCGCGGACAGCCCGCCCAGCCCCGCTCCGACCACGACGACGTGGTCGGTCGGCCCGGTGACGGTGCGCATGACGGTCAGAGCCTCCGCGCGGTGGCGGCGAGGACGAGTCCGTCAAGGACGGTACGCGCCTCCGGCGTGACGTCGGCGGTGGCGAGAGCGCGCTGGGCCTGCTCGACCAGCTCGGCGACCAGCCGCTCGACCCGGTCGAGGGCGCCGGTGTCGACGACGACCTCGCGCAGCACCTCGACGCCGTGCGGGTCCAGCCGCGGATCGCCGAGGTGGCGCCGGACCGTGGCCGCCTGGGCCGGGGTCGCCCGTTCCAGCGCGTAGGCGACCAGCAGGGTGCGCTTGCCTTCGCGCAGGTCATCACCCGCGGGCTTGCCGGTCTCGGCGGGGTCGCCGAAGACCCCGAGGACGTCGTCGCGCAGCTGGAAGGCCTCGCCCAGCGGGAGCCCGTACGAGGAGTAGGCGTCGAGCAGCGACCGGGGCGCGCCGGCGAGGGTGCCGCCGAGGAGCAGGGGGTGCTCGATGGAGTACTTGGCGCTCTTGAAGCGGATGACCGTCCGGGCGCGCTCGGGGGTGCCACCCTCGGGGGTGGTGCCGAGCGCCTGCTCGAGCATGTCGAGGTACTGGCCGCCCATGAGCTGCGTGCGCATCAGGTCGAAGACCGGCCGGCCCCGGTGCACGGCGTCGTCGGGGAGCCCCGACGAGCTGAGCAGCTCGTCCGCCCAGCTGAGGCAGAGGTCGCCGATGAGGATCGCGGCAGCCTGGCCGAAGCGCTCGGGCGAGCCGGTCCACGACGACCCGCGGTGCAGCTCGGCGAAGCGACGGTGGACGGCCGGCATGCCCCGCCGCGTGTCGGAGTCGTCCATCACGTCGTCGTGGATGAGTGCAGCGGCCTGGAAGAGCTCGAGCCCGGTGGCCGCCCGCACGATCTCCTGCCGGTCCGGCTGCCCCGCCCCGCGCCAGCCCCAGTAGCAGAAGGCGGGCCGCAGCCGCTTGCCGCCGTGCACGAGGTCGCTGACAGCATCGGCCATCGGTGCCAGGTCCAGGCTCACCTCCTCGAGGAGCGCGGCCTGTCGGGCGAGGAAGTCGTCGAGCACCTTCTGCACGCGCGAGCGCAGGTCCTCGGCGTCGAGCGGTGCACCCCGGGTGGTCACGGCGCCGAGCCTAGGGGAGCGATCACGACGCGGCAGGTCGAGCCCTCAGGCATCCGATATGCGGGACGGCCGGTCCGCGAGCTGGACGCCGACTACGCTGCGGAGGGTGACGCTGGGGCTGCCGTCGACCATGCCGGGTGGTGCGCACACCATCCGTGAGCTACTCGCGTCCGGCCACAGGTCGTTCTCCTTCGAGTTCTTCCCGCCCAAGACCGACCAGGGCGAGGCGCTGCTGTGGCGGGCCCTGCGGGAGCTGGAGTCGCTGGAGCCCACGTTCGTCTCCGTCACGTACGGCGCCGGCGGGTCGACCCGCGACCGTACGGTTCGGATCACCGGGCGGATCGGGGAGGAGACCACGCTCACGGCGGTCGGCCACCTCACCTGCGTGGGGTCCTCCGTGGAGGAGCTGCGCGGCGTCGTGGGGTCCTACGCCGACGCGGGGGTGCGCAACGTGCTGGCCCTGCGCGGAGACCCGCCCGGCGGGCCGGGTTCGCCCTGGGTCCCGCACCCGCAGGGACTCACCCACGCCGACGAGCTGGTCCGGCTGGTACGGGGACTCGGCGACTTCTGCGTGGGGGTAGCGGCATTCCCGGAGCGGCACCCGGAGTCGCCGGACCAGGAGACCGACGCGCGGGTCCTGGCCGGCAAGGCCGAGGCAGGGGCGGACTTCGCGGTCACGCAGTTCTTCTTCCGGGCCGAGGACTACTTCGCCCTGGTGGAGCGGGCGGCCCGGCACGGCTGCCACATCCCCGTGGTGCCGGGGGTCATGCCCGTGACCAACGTCGCCCAGATCGAGCGGTTCGCTCAGCTGTCCGGCGCGGCGTTCCCGCCCGAGCTGGCCCGCCGGCTGCACGCGGTCGCCGACGACCCGGCTGCCGTCCGGGCGATCGGGGTCGAGGTGGCGACGCAGCTCTGCGAGGAGCTGCTGGCCGGGGGAGCGCCGGGCCTGCACTTCTACACGCTCAACCGCTCGACGGCGACACGCGAGATCTACGCCCGGCTGGGGCTGCACCGGCTGGGCGGCCCTGCGGTGCCCGAACCCGCCTTCGGGGCGGTCGCCCGGGGGGCCGAGGCCGGTTCCGGGTAGCGAAGAGCGGGCCGGGCGGGTCTCGCCCACGCCCACCCCTCGCGGCCGACCCGGGACCCGAGGGATGATCCCCCCGTGAGCGAGCAACGAGGCATCACGGTCTCCGGAACGGGCTCGGTGTCCGCACCCCCGGACGTCGTGGTGCTGTCCCTCGGTGTCGAGGCAACGGCCTCCTCGGTCGAGGCGGTCCTGTCCCGGGCGTCGGAGGCCCAGTCGGCCCTGCGGGCTGCGCTCTCCGAGGCCGGCGTCGCCGACGTGGACCTCCGCAGCGGCCAGACCTCCCTGTGGACCGACAACGGCCCGCACGGCAGCGGTCCGGTACGGCACACCGCCCGGCTCGGCACGGCGGCAACCGTGCGTGACGTCGCCTCGGCGGGCCGGGTGCTGTCGGCCGCCCTCGCCGCGGCCGGCGACGCTGCGCGGATGGATGGCATGTCCTTCTCGCACGCCGACCCGGCTGCGCTCGCAGACGAGGCGCGGGACAAGGCCTTCGCCGACGCCTCCCGCAAGGCACGGCGGCTGGCGTCGCTGGCCGGCCGCGGTCTGGGGGAGGTGCTCTGGGTGCAGGAGGGTCCGCGGCCGCCCGGACCGGGTCCGGTGGGCGGGGCCAGGCTGATGGCCGCGGCCGCCGAGGTCGCGGTGGACCCGGGGCAGCAGGAGGTCGGGGCCAGCGTCACCGTGTGCTGGGCGTGGGACTGACCGGTCACTGTCTCCTCCAGCTGAAGGCGGTCGAGCCAGGACCTGGCGCCGCGCCGATAACCTGCGCGCGTGACCGGCCTCCCCGACCGCGACGGCTACTTCACCAGGTGGGCGGGTCTGCACGGCGGCTACGACCCCCGCGGGTCGTGGATGGTCCGCACCTGGCTGGGCTGGTCGTACGCGGTGGCGCGGCCGCTCGCCGCAGCACGCGTCCCGCCGGATCTGGTGACGGGCCTCGGCCTGCTCGTCAGCCTGGCCGCCGTGGCTGCTGCGTGGGCCGGCGGGCGCTGGGCCCTGCTGGCGGCGGCGGTCGTCGTGCTCAGCGGCTTGGTCGACAACCTCGACGGCGCCGTGGCGGTGCTCACCGACCGGGCCAGCCGCTGGGGCTACGTTCTCGACTCGGTGGTGGACCGGCTCAGCGACGCCTGCTACGTCTTGGTGCTCTGGCTGCTCGGCGCGCCGGTCTGGCTGTGCGTCCTGGGCGGTGGGCTGATGGGACTCCAGGAGTACGCCCGCGCGCGCGCCGCTGCGGCCGGTATGGACGAGGTCGGCGTGGTCACCGTCTGGGAGCGTCCGACCCGGGTCATCACCACGGCGATGTTCTGCCTGGGCGCGGGCCTCTACGTCGCCTCCGGCGACGGGTGGGCCACCGCGGGCGCGGCCGCCTGGGTGGGGCTCGGGGTGGTGGGGCTCGTCCAGCTGCTCGTCGTCGTCCGACGGCGGTTGGCCTGAGGGCGAGCGCCCGGTCGATCCGCCTGCCTCCCGACTCGTTGGGCCCATCGTTGCCTCATGATCGCGAGGCGCGCCGGGCGGATCTTGAGACGTTTCGGTGCCAGTGGGCTCAGCAACGATGGCATGTCGCGGCGGCCCCCGCGGATCTTGAGACGATGCGGTGCCCATGGGCTCAGCAACGTTGGCATGTCGCGGCGGCCCCCGCGGATCATGAGACGGTGCGGTGCCGGTCGGCCTGCCCCCCGCGGGGACCCCAACGATCACGGCAGCCGGGGAGTTGGGCACTCGCCGCGGCGCATTCACCTGGCTCGGCACCCACATACGCGGCTGCCGTGATCAGTGCCGACGCGGGCGCACGCGCTCTCGGCGGTGTCAGGATCGGGTCGTGACCGACCTGAGCACCCTCCTCGACCGCGGCCCGCTGGTGCTGGACGGCGGGCTGGCGACCGAGCTCGAGCGGCGCGGCCACGACCTGAGCGACGACCTGTGGTCCGCCCGCCTGCTCCGCGACGACCCGGAGGCGGTCGTCCAGGCCCATCTGGGCTTCCTCCGGGCGGGGGCGCAGGTCTCGACCACCGCGTCGTACCAGGCGAGCACGACCGGCTTCGCCGCGGTGGGTATCGACACCGACGGCACGCGGGCGCTCCTGCACCGCAGTGTCCATCTCGCCCGGGAGGCCGGCTCCCGCCATGCGGCCGAGACGGGTGAGCGGTCCCTGGTCGCCGCCTCGATCGGTCCGTACGGGGCGGTGCTCGCCGACGGGTCGGAGTACTCCGGCGACTACGGGCTCGACGTCCGAGCGCTGCGGGAGTTCCACCGGCCCCGGCTGGAGTGGTTGGCCGAGGCGCAGCCGGACGTGCTGGCCTGCGAGACGGTGCCGTGCCTGACTGAGGTGGAGGCGCTGCTCGCCGAAGTGGCCGACCTGGGCCTGCCGGCCTGGCTGTCGCTGACGGTCGACGGCGAGCGGACCCGGATGGGGGAGCCTGCTCGCGAGGCCTTCGTCATGGCCCGGGACGTGGAGGCGGTCGTGGCGGTCGGTGTCAACTGCTGCGACCCCGGGGGCCTGGCCCCGCTG
The DNA here is from genome assembly GCA_035462375.1 of Jiangellales bacterium. Taxonomy (GTDB): domain Bacteria; phylum Actinomycetota; class Actinomycetes; order Jiangellales; family Jiangellaceae; genus DASTQL01. Next base: position 7,129 of record DATHUJ010000016.1, on the reverse strand, counting down.
CTCTCCGACGCGGTCGCGTTGTCCGGCCGGCCGGCCGTCGCCTACCCCAACAGCGGCGAGAGGTGGGACGGCCCGGCCCGGCGCTGGGTGGGCCGGTCCGGCTTCGCGCCCGGCGAGGTCCGCGACTGGGTCGCCACCGGCGCACGGTTGGTCGGCGGCTGCTGCCGGGTCGGTCCGGCCGACATCGCCGCGGTCGCCGCCGAGGTCCGGGCGGGCCGCGCCGCCGAGGTCCCGGCCGACATCGCCGCGGGCGCCGCCGAGGTCCGGGCCGAACGCGCCAGCGGCCGCGCCGCCGAGGCGGACGACCCGGCCGGCTGACCCGGCCGGCTGACCCGACCGGCGCCGCGACCGAAGCGACCCGGCCGAAGCGACCCGGCCGATGCGACCACAGGGCACCACCACACAGCCCCGTCGACCAGCGTCGAGCGGCCCACCGCTCGCGGTCGTATTGCCCTACCTGAGAGCTGCGTCACAAGCGCACCCTGGACGCGGAGGTGGGGGCCGATGCGTGTCCTGGTCGTGCACGAGAGCCTGTTCGGGAGCACCCACCAGATCGCCGACGCGATCGCCCGGGGGATCCAGGAGTCGAAGCCCGACGCTCGGGTCGAGTGCATGCGCGTGGGGCTGGCCACACCGGACGCGGTACGCAGGGCCGACCTGCTCGTCGTGGGTGGGCCGACCCACATGCGCGCCATGACCTCCGCGGCCACGCGCCGGATGGGGCTGTCCGCCGAACGGGACGACGGTCGCCCGCACCACCTCGAGCCCGGGGCGGCGGGCCCGGGCGTGCGGGACTGGTTTCACGACCTGCCGCCGGCCGAGCTGGGCACCCCGGCGGCGGCGTTCGACACCCGCGCCGACGTTCGCCTGGCCGGGGGAGCCGCCCACGGCATCGCGCGCAAGCTCCGCCACCACGGATACGAGCTCGTCGCCCGGCCGGAGGGCTTCTTCGTGGGCGAGGCCGAGGGTTCACTCCAGGACGGCGAGCTCGAGCGGGCCCGTGCGTGGGGCGCCCGGCTGGTCCGCCGCCGCCCGACCGGGTTCGCGACGTGAGCAGCGGGCGTACCCGGGGCCGGGTGGAGGGCCACCTACGGTTCCTCGTCGAGGCCGTCGGTCCCCGGCCACCGGGTTCGCCCGCGAACGCCGTCGCCACCGACCACGTACGGGAGGTGCTCGCCGCCGCCGGCCTACCTGTCCATGACCTCCCCTTCCGTACGGTGTGGTGGGAACCCGGACCGGGCCGGCTGACCGTCGGCGGGGTCGAGTTGGCGGTGCAGCCAAACCCGTACAGTCCGCCCTGTGACCTCCGGGCACGGGTGGGGTCGGCCGCCAGCCGGGCGGAGGTGACGTCTGCGGCGTGCGCCGGCCGCGTGCTGGTGCTCTCGGGAGCGGCGGCGGCCGAGCCGGTGACCCCGATGGACTACCCCTTCTACCGGGTCGAGGAGCACGCCCTCCTCGTGGCGGCGCTGTGCGCGGCCCGGCCGGCGGCAGTGGTGGCGGTCGCCGACCACGCGGCCCCGGTCTTCGAGGACCCCAGGCTGCCGTTCCCCTCGACCACCGTCCCCGTCGCCGTGGGGGAGCGGCTCGTCGAGGGCGAGGAGGTCGGGCTGGTCCTCGGAGGCCTGGTGCACGACGGAGCTGGCGCCAACGTGTCGGCCAGCACCGTCGGTGACGGGTCCAGGGTCGTGCTCAGCGCCCACCTGGACAGCAAGGTGACTACCCCCGGCGCCTTCGACAACGCCGGCAGCGTGGCCGCCGTGCTCGCCGCGGTCGAGCAGGGGGAGCTGCTGGGCGAGGCGGTCGAGGTGGTGTTCTTCAACGGGGAGGACCACGTCGACCCGTGCGGCGAGCTGGCCTGGCTGGCAGCGACCGACCTCGCGGGCGTGACGGCCGCGGTCAACCTGGACGGGACCGGGGTAGCCGACCGACGCACCCAGGTGTCCGCCCTCTCCTGTCCGCCGGAGGTCGAGGATCGGCTCCGGGCACTGGTCGCGCCCCGGCCGGGGTGGGTCGTCGGCGAGCCCTGGTACGAGAGCGACCACGCGATCTTCGCGATGCGCGGCATCCCGGCGGTGGCGGTGACCAGCGAGCACGTCCACGACCTGCTCCGAGACGTCGCGCACACCCCGCGCGACACGCTCGACGTGGTCGACGTGGCCGTGCTCGCCGATCTCGCGGAGGCCCTGCCGGCACTGGTCGCCGCCGCGTCGACTACCTCGCACCCTCCTGGCGGCGGAGCACCTCACGCAGCGGCATGGCGGGGTGCCCGGTGACCCGGGCCACGTCGTCGCTGACGCCCGCCAGCTCGCCCGCCGCGATGGCCGTGTAGCTGGAGACCCAGGCGTCCACCTGCCAGTCGGGCGCGCCGTACGACGCACGGGAGGCGTAGGCCTCGTCGATCGTCTCCGGGTGGTACGTGACGGTGCGCCCCGTCACCTCGGTGACGACGGCGGCCGCCTCGTCCAGGTCGAGCGCCTCCGGCCCGGTCAGGTCGTACGTGCGACCACGGTGGTCCTCCGGTGACGACAGCACCGCGGCGGCGACGTCGGCGATGTCGTCCTGGGCGACCAGGGCGACGCGACCCCGACCGGCCGGGCCACGGATGACCCCGTCGGGACCGACCATGAGTGGCAGGAAGTCGGCGTAGACGTTGTCGCGCAGGAAGGTGAAGGCCAGTTCTCGGGACCGGATGCGCTGCTCGGTCTCCCAGTGGTGCCGCCCGAGGATGAACGTGCTCGACGGGGACGCTCCGTAGAAGGACAGGTAGACCAGGTGCCCGACGCCCGCCTCGACGGCCGCGTCGACGAAGGACAGGTGCCGGGCGACGCGGTCGACGGTCTCCGACGCCGAGACCATGAAGACAACGTCGATGCCGGCGAGCGCGGCCCGCGCCGAGTCGGCGTCCCCGTACTCCGCCCTCACCACCTCGGCACCGGCGAACTGGGGGGCCCGGCGCGGGTCACGCACCACGAGTCGCTGGCGAGCCCCGGCGGCGGCGAGCCGGCGGGCCACCTTTCCGCCCAGCCGTCCGGTCGGCCCCGTCACCGCGATCGTGGTCACGGTCCCGGGAACTCCCGGGGCGGGTCGCTTCTTCCCAACCTCGAGGTCGGCTCACGGGCGGTTCACAGCAACTTCCCAGGTTCCGGTGCCATCCTGCGGGGGTGAACGGTGGGCGCCTCCTGCTCGTCGACGACGAGGACAACCTGCGGTCGATGTTGCAGGCTGCGTTGAGACACAGCGGCTTCGAGGTCCACCCGGCTGCCACCGGTCAGGAGGCGCTGGAGGGCGTACGGAGCGTGCGCCCCGACCTGGTGGTGCTCGACGTCATGCTCCCCGACGTCGACGGCTTCGAGGTCTGCCGACGGATGCGCGCCGCGGGTGACGGCACGCCGGTCCTCTTCCTCACCGCTCGCGACGGTACGGAGGACAAGGTGCGGGGCCTGACGACGGGTGGCGACGACTACCTGGTCAAGCCGTTCAGCCTCGAGGAGCTCGTCGCGCGGATCGGCGCCGTGCTGCGCCGGACCGGCGCCACCCGGCCGGGGTCGGTGGTGGAGTTCGCCGGCCTGCGGATCGACGACGACGCGCATCACGTGACGCTGCAGGGTGAGGAGATCAGTCTCTCGCCGACCGAGTACAACCTGCTGCACTTCCTTCTCGTCAACCACGGCCGAGTGCTGTCCAAGGCGCAGATCCTCGACCACGTATGGCACTACGACTTCGCTGGTGACGGCGGCGTCGTGGAGACGTACGTCGGCTACTTGCGCCGCAAGCTCGGTGCGAGCGGGGCGGGGCTGATCCAGACGGTGCGTGGTGTCGGCTACACGCTGCGCGCCCCGACCGGGAGCTGAGAGTGTCGCTGCGGGCTCGCCTGCTCGCCGGTGTCGCGGCCGTGGCGCTGGTCCTCGTCGTCGCCGGGCTCGCCTCGACGCGGATCGTCGAGAACTACCTCGTGGCGGGTGTGGACGCGACGTTGCGCGACGCCAGAGCGCCAGCCATGGGCATGGGCCCGATGGGACGGTCGCCGGAGGGGGCTGGCGCGTCGTCGCTCTACGTGGGGGTCGTGCAGGGCGACACGGTGGTCGCCAGGCTGCTCCCGGACCTCCGCGAGGCCGACCCCGCACTCCCGGAGATCGATGCCGACGAGGCGACCGCCGCAGCAGGGACCGGGCAGGCCTTCACCGTACCGAGCACCGAGCCGGACGTGGAGTACCGCGTGCTGGCCCGAACCGACCGCCGTACGGGTTCGGTCGTCGTCGTGGGCCAGCCGCTCGACGAGGTCGAGCGGGCCGTGGCCCGACTGGTCGCGGTGCAGCGGGGAGTCGCGCTCGTGGTGCTCGCAGTGCTGGCCCTGGTGACCTGGTGGGTCCTCCGGCTGGGTGTGCGCCCGGTCAACGAGATGACCGAGGCAGCCACGGCGATCGCGGCGGGGGACCTGTCCCGCCGGGTGCCGGAGGGCGATCCCCGTACGGAGGCGGGCCGGTTGGGAGCGGCGCTGAACGTGATGCTGACCCGGATCGAAGAGGCCTTCGGCGCGCGACGGCGGTCCGAGGAACGCCTGAGGCAGTTCGTCGCCGACGCCTCGCATGAGCTGCGCACCCCGGTCACGACGGTGCGGGGCTACGCCGAGCTCTACCGTGCCGGCGGCCTGGACGACCCCGCCCACCTACGCGAGGCGATGCGGCGGACGGAGCAGGAGGCCGTACGGATGGGGGCGCTCGTCGAGGACCTGCTGCAGCTGGCCCGACTCGACCAGGGCGCGGTCCTGCGGCGGGAGCCGGTGGACCTCGCGGTCGTCGTGGACGACACGGCTCGCGACCTGCGCGCGGTGGAGCCGGACCGACCAGTGACCGTCGAGGTCGTCGAGCCGGTCGTGGCCCTCGGTGACGAGGACCGCGTCCGCCAGGTCGTGGCGAACCTGGTGGGCAACGCCAGGGTGCACACCCCCGCGGGGACGCCGGTCAGGCTGCGGGCCGCGGTCGAGGACGGCCGGGCGGTCGTCGAGGTCACCGATGAGGGGCCGGGCATGGACCCGGCGGTCGCAGCGCGGGCCTTCGAGCGGTTCTTCCGTGCCGACCCGTCGCGGTCCCGGAGCCACGGCGGCACCGGACTGGGGCTGTCGATCGCACAGGCAGTCGTGACGGCGCTGGGTGGACGGGTCACGCTGGCCAGCGCCCCTGGACGCGGCACGACCGTCCGGGTGGAGCTCGAGCCCGCCGTGCCGTGAGCCGAGTGCCGCGGCGTGGACTCCGTGCGGTTTCTGGGCCCGTTCACAGCGTTCTCCGAGGTTCGACGACGAGATTGGAGGTGGCAGCAGAAATCCCTACGCATCACGGAGGACTGACATGGACAAGACGAGGCTCGGCCGCATCGGGAGCGTGGCCGCGGGTGTCGCCGGAGGTGCTGTCGTCGGCGCACTGCTCTTCGCACCGCTCTCGTCGCTGGCCCAGGACGAAGGAGGCGAATCCCCGGAGCCGGACGCGACGACGCAGGAGGACGGGACGCGCGGCGACCGTCCGTTCATGGACGGACGTGGTCCGGGTGGTCACGGGATGATGCTCGGCAGGGGGCTGGACACGGCGGCGGACGCGCTGGGTGTGACCGACGCCGAGCTGCGGTCGGCGCTGGAGGAGGGCATGTCGATCGCGGACGTCGCTGAAGATCAGGGCGTTGACGTGCAGGAAGTCGTCGACGCGCTCGTCGCGGCGGCCACGGAGCGACTGGACCAGGCGGTCGAGGACGGTCGCCTCGAGGAGGACCGGGCCGAGGAGATCAAGGCCGCCCTTCCCCAGCGCGTCGCCGCGATGGTCGAGCGGGAAGGTCTTCCCGGGCGTGGTGGGCGTGGTCCGGAAGGCGTCGGGCCAGGCGGCGGCATGGGCCCCGGTGAGTGCCACGAGGACGATGGTGCCGACGACTCGGACGCGTTTGACAGGTCCGACGGGTCGACGGAGAACTCGTCGTCCACGACCGGCGGACCCGAGACCACGGCCGGGGTTCAGTACGGTGGCACCGTGCTGCTGGCTGTCTGACGCCGGCCCCCTGCGCCGTGTCCCACCACGTACCCCGCAGGTTCCTCGCAGCGAGCGGGGCCCTGACCCGGGCCGCCCTCCCGCATCCGTGTGCGGGAGGGCGATCGGCATCGGGCCCCGACCTTGGGCCGTCCCGGACCGCTGGTCAGGCGGCGACGTGGAAGCCGGTGGGTGCCATCGGGGTGGTGGGCGCCCTCGAGGCCCTCGCCCGGGCAAGTGCCCGCCGGTTCGGTATCCGCCGGTTCGGTGTCGACGGGTGGGGGAGCAGCTCACCGCTGAGCGGGCAGCGGCGCAGCCCGAGCTCGTCCTCGTCCGCGCCGGCCAGGCGGTGTTCGTGGTCGCCGGGCCCGAGCCCGCCGGGCCTGTCGTCGTGCCCGGGGTCGCCGGCGTCCGGGCGTCGGGGTCGACGAACCCGGGGTGGTCGGGGGTGAGCAGGTCGGCGGGCAGTCCCTCGTGCGGGGCGGTGGTGTCGGCGTCGGCGTCGGCGCCGGCCCGGGTGCGTGCCCCGGTCGGTCGGACCGGTGGGGTGGGCAGGGTCAGGTACTCCCGGCCCCAGTGGGCTGGTCTGGGCCAGCGCGGGCGACCGCGGCCGCCAGCTGCGCCCCCACCCACACCCTCGTACACACGTCCGAACAGGAACGGGGAGGCGGCCCCGTTGTCCACACCAGTTCCGACAAGCACACCCGCCCGCCCCGCCCTCGCCTCTCGCCTCCCGCCCCTCCCTCATTCCCGCTGCGTCCTCGCCCCGCCCCGTCCCGCCTCGCCAGAGCCGTGTCAGCGACGTTGCAGGTGCCAGGAGAACGGTGTGCCGGCCCACCCACCGACCCTGGCGACGAGCCGGCCACCCATCGCGCCAGCAGCGCTGCCATGCCCTGTGGGAGGAGAACCCATGCTCGCCAGCGACCCACGGCTGGGAGTCGTGCGACGACCCCACCCCGTCGCCGCGCCGTCCCAGCGGCGGAGTCGCGGTGAGGCGCGCTCGCGCACGTGCCGCATCAGACCCCTCCGTACCGACCGATCCATCGGAGGCCGCCCCAGCCCAGGCGCCGGCCAGGCGCCGAGCCCTGCGCCTGGTCACACCTTCCCGGAGCGCTCAGCGG
>DATHUJ010000015.1:0-3749 GCA_035462375.1 Jiangellales bacterium | reverse complement strand
GTCGCCTTGCCGTCGTCCCAGCCGTACGCGTAGAAGCTGAGCATCCCGGGCACCGGCGCGGTGAGCCGGACCAGCGCCTGGCGCTCCCAGACCCGCTCGACCGTTCCGGTGGCGCCGCGCACCTCGACCGTCGCGCCCTCCTCCCCCAGCCCGAGCTCGTCGCGCATCGTCGACCAGAGCGCCTTGGCGTCACCGGGGTGGGACGCGGCGGCCTCGAAGTGCGTGGCCTCCTGGCCGGGGAAGTGCGCCAGGTAGAGGCGCAGGTTGTCGAAGAACGGCATCCAGTTGGGGCCCATGTCGTCCCAGAACTCCGACTCCCAGGCGGCGCCGGTCCCGAAGCCGCTGCTGGTGACGCGCACGACGCAGGTGCCGCCGGAGCGCGCCTCGACGAGGAACTCCGACGTGAGCGGGCTGAGCGCATCCGGCTCCTTGCCCATGAGGGCGGCCCAGTCCTCCTCGTAGACGAGGCGGTGCGGCGGGTCCCAGCCGGTGACCTGGCCGTCCGAGCCCATGTCGGGGCCCATGGTGAAGTGCAGGGAACCGCCCTCGCGCTCCTCCATCTGGGTCGGTCCGAACCAGGCGCTCATGCCCTTGGCGGTGGCGATGGCTTGCCAGACCTGCTCCGGGGTGCCCGGAACCTCGACGCTGAACTCCAGGCGGTACGGGACGTTCGGGGTCGTGCTCATGCGCTCTCCTCGGGAAGTGGGTGGGCGGCGACGACGAGCCGGTGCGGGCGCCCGTCGTCGTGGTGGTAACGAGCGGCCAGGTCGAGCACCGCGGCGGTCAGGTCGTCGGCGAAGGCAGCCCGGTCGGCGGCCGACCGGAAGCCGATCTGGGTGTCGATGGTCAGCGTGGGCAGCCGCTTGCCGGACGCGCCGGCCCGGCGCGCCAGAGCGCCTCCCTCGCGTACCAGCCGGCCGGCCAACGCGACGAGGTAACCCGCCGACAGGTGGTCGGCGTTGGCGTCCGGGTCGGCCGCGGACGCGCTGACGGCCGACGGCGACACGACGTAGGACGCCGCCGACGCCTGCAGCACCCGCTCGGTGATGCCCCCGTGCCGGCGCTCCTCGGACAGCTCCACCAGGCCGTGCGCCTCGAGCGCCCTGAGGTGGTAGTTGACCTTCTGGCGCGCGATGCCGACCCGAGCGGCGAGCCCGGCCGCAGAGGCCGGGACGGCCAGCTCACCGAGCAGCCGGGCCCGGACCGGGTCCAGCGCGGCGGAGGCCGCCTCCGCGCTCTCGATGACCTCGACGTCCTGCATGACGCCAACCGTGCCCTTGACAAGAAGTTTTGTCAAGGGCCTTGCTGCAACCCGTGAGAGGACCTGCTCAGAGGCCGATGAGCCCGTTTCGTACGGCATCGATGGCCGAGTGCGCGAACGCCGGGCCGCTCAGGTTGCCGCTCCGTCGCCACGCGTACGACAGCGGGACGCCGACGAGGCAGTGCCAGGCCACCAGGGACAGCACGAGGAGGGGGAACGGCATCCCGTCCGCGACCGGCAGGTGCCACAGGCCCCAGAGCGCGGACACGAACAGCGCCGACCCCCAGCCCCGACCCTCGCCGGGGTGGTGGACGTGGGCGTCGAGAGCGCCGCGGAAGGCCACCTCCTCGATCACGAACGTCGCCGGAAAGTAGATCGCCAGCCACTTCAGCACGCTGCCCAGCAGCGCCACGGGGTCGATGGAGGTGCCGGTGGCCAGCTGGACGCCACCGACGACGAGCACGTTGCCCACGACGCCGACGGCCGTGGGCAGCGCGGCCGATCGGAGCATCGCGCGCACCGATGTCGAGCGCAGGGCGTACGCCGCGGCTGCCGCGCCGACGACCGCTGCGGCCTACCACCCGATGACCCACGGGTCCCCGCCGCCGGCCGCCTGCAGACCCCAGGCGAGCGGGGCGAGGACGAGCAGGGCCGTCACCGCCACGTCGCGGCGGCTGGGCCTGGACGGTCGGACCGGACCCGCACCGCCGCCGCGGACCAGCAGCTCCCGCACCGGCCGCCGGCGTACGAGCACCTGGAAGGCGATGGTGAGCGGGATCCCCATCAACAGGTAGGCCTCGGCGCTGACCGGAAGCAGGTAGCCCAGGCCCACCCAGGCCGCGACGAAGCCGACCCCCTCGACCACGCGCCGGCGGCGTGGGCGGTATGCGGCAACGACTCGTCGGTCGAGGGGAGCAGTGCGGGTGCTGGCCATCGGGCCCTCCTCGGGCGGACCGGTCCGCCTGCGGACCTGGACGGCGGACTCGGTGCAGGTGCGTACGGGGTCAGGACGCCGACACGGGCGTCCCGGTGCGGACGGACCGGGCGACGGCGGTGATCGCGGCCACCGAGGCGTCCGAGCCCGTCGGGTCCTCGACCATGCCGGCGTGGGAGGAGCGGACGTCGCGGTGGACGCCGTCGCTGGACAGGGCCGCCAGCCGGTCCTGGGCCGCGGACCAGCCCTCGGTGCTGAGGTTCTCGGACGCGGTGAGCACGATCAGCGGCCGGTTGTCCAGCGTGGTCAGCGCCTGCGACTGCTCGAAGACGCGCGGGGCGATCGAGATCTCATCGCGGCCGTTGCGCTGGGCGCGGACGGTCGAGCTCATGGCCTCCACCAGGTCACCCTCGGCGCCGGGCAGGTTCGAGCTCGCGCCGACCACCGGACCCAGCCCGACCCTGGCCAGAGTGGGCATGAGGCCCAGGCCGCGCTTCATCAGCGCGTACTGCAGGGGGTAGGCCGGCATGTCGGCGAACTGGCGCGGGCTGGAGCTGTCGAGGAGCACCATGCCGGCGACGGCCTCGGGGTACTGCGCGGCGTACGTCAGCGCGTACGGGCCGCCGGTGGAGTGCCCGACGAGCACGAACGGCCCCTGCTCACCGGCAGCGGCGAGGAGGGCGTGCAGGTCGGCCGCCGCGGTGACGCCGTCCTGGGGCTCGTCGACGTCGTCGCTCCAGCCCTGGCCGGCGCGGTCGTAGGCACACACCCGGGTGGTGTCGCTGACCTGGTCGGTGATCCGGGCCCAGGAGGCGGACAACTCGCCCATGCCGCTGAAGAGGACGACGGTCGGTCCGCCCGCACCTCGGCAGTCGATGTGGAGCCTGTGGTCGCCCACTGCGACGATCCGGCCCGGAGCCGGGTGGTCGTGCCGGACCTGGGGCGCGCTGACGTCCTGGACGAGGGCTCCGACGCAGACCGCCGCCAAGGTGACGAACACCGGGGCCAGCAGCAGGCATGCCCGCGTCGGGAGGTCTCGACGGGCCTGGACGAACATCCACGCCACCAGGGCCAGCATGAGCGGGGGCCACACCCAGCTGAGCACTGCGAGGGCCGAGTCGTCTGGAGAGAAGGCGACGAGACCTGCACCGGTGGCCGACATGGCGACCGCGGGGACACGCGCCCAGCGCTGCGGCTGGCTGGTCTTGCGGGCCGAGACGACGGCGAGCGCGGCCCAGCCGACGCCGAAGCCGAGCAGCAGGGAACCGGTGACGACCGCCTCGGTGGCCCCCGGGAAGGCCACCAGGGTCAGGATCAGGGCACTCACTGCTCCGACGACCAGCGAGACGAGGACGACGCGGGTGAGGGACCAGGCGCCCGTACGCCGGTCGGTGTCCGGGGCCCCAGTCTCTGGGGCAGTGGGGCGACTGGTGCGGGTGTGGACGGTCATGGCGGTCTCGCTCTCGCAGTGGGGTGCCGGTCATGGCGTGGTGCACTGCGTCCGAGCGTGGTCTCGCGGCCGACCGCTCACCCCGGCCAGATGGCCGGGATCGG
>DATHUJ010000014.1:0-30180 GCA_035462375.1 Jiangellales bacterium | reverse complement strand
CCTGGTTCCCCAGCACGAGCGGACCCAGGCTGGCTGGTCTCATCGACCTCCCCGAGGGCCCGCCGCGGGGCTGGGGCGTGTTCTCCCACGGCTTCACGCTGGGCAAGGACAGCCCCGCAGCGAGCCGGATCTGCAAGCAGTTGGCCGCCGAGGACATCGGGATGCTGCGCTTCGACAACCTCGGGCTCGGCAACTCGGAAGGCGACTGGGGCGACGGGTCCTTCTCGCACAAGATCGCCGACACCGCGCAGGCCGTACGTTTCATGAACGACTCCGGCCGGCGGGTGCGGCTCCTGGTGGGTCACTCCTTCGGCGGGGCGGCGGTCATCGCCGCGGCCCACGAGGTCGACTCAGTGCGTGCTGTCGCGAGCGTCGGCGCGCCGTACGACCCCGGTCACGTCGAGCACATTTACGACGCACTGGTAGATAGGATCCTCGCCGACGGCGAGGCGCCCTTCCTTGTCGGTGGCAAGGCACTCACCCTGCGGCGGCACTTCATCGAGGACGTGCGCGCGGCGGACCTGCGCGAGCAGATCCGAACGCTGCGCCGGGCGCTGCTGGTGATGCACTCCCCAACCGACAACACGGTGGGTATCGCGAACGCGAGCGAGATCTTCCGGGCGGCGCGGCACCCGCGCAGTTTCGTGTCGCTGGAGGGGGCCGACCATCTGCTCACGGGCCGCAACCAGGCCAAGCGGGCGGCCCGCATCATCAGCGCCTGGGCCGATCCTTACCTTGCCGAGGAGTGACACTTGGCGGAGTGGCTGCGACTGCCCGGGCGCCCAGCCAGCCGGACCCATGGCCAGTAGCGACTGCAGAGCTTGAGGACGGAGCGCACCGGTCGCGGAAAGGTGAGTGCGGTCGAGGCTGCCTGACAACGTCGCGATGAGACAAAGGCCCTCGCGTCGGTATGGCGCGGGTGGTGTCCTACGGCTTCGGACGTGGAGCGGCGTTGACTCTTGTGCCAAGGCTGGCCGCCGCGGCGGCCTGATCGGCAAAGTCGTTCATCTCGTCGCCTGAGTGCCCTTTGACCCACCGGAAGGCCACATCACCCCGCTTGTTCACAGCCTGCACGAGCGGCTCCCATAGATCGCGATTGGCGACGGACGGGCTTCTGCGAGTTCATCCAACCGCGCATCCACCCAGCCCACCACCGGTCGCGGAAGCCGTTGACGACGTATGTCGAGTCGCCCACCACGACCAGAGGCCCATCGAGTGCGGTAACGGCCTCGAGTGTCGCCCGGATCTCCATCCGTTGTTCGTGCTGGCCTTCGCTGTCTTCCCCTCAGGCACGCGCAGCCACCCAGTCGCAGGCGCCTGCCTCTGGGGATCGATGACGGATGCGCCATCGGGATCGTCGTAGCCCGGCTCCGGAACGTAGCCGAGTGCCCTCGCCCAGAAGTCTGCCAGCGTGTGCTGATCGTTGGCATCACGGCCCAAGGTCCAGTGGGTAGCCATGGCGGACATGCTATGAGGGATGGCGGACGACTCGCCTCTGGAACATCGCTGTCTCCTGACACAAGAAGAGCAGCGTTGAAGCAACCATTGCCGAGATCGTCATGAAGATCCATGCGATCCAGCCGCCGGCGGTTGCGGTCAATTCGCAGACGCGACATCGCGGCCTCGTTACCGGACTTGCCCTCCGCGGGAGTGCAGGGGCGCATTGCTGCGGGCGCTCGTACGATCGGGGCAGGGTGAAGTTCATGGAGATGCAGAGCGGGCTGCCGGTTGGTCTCGCGGCGTTTGTCGGCCGCGAGCGTGAACGTACGACGGTAGCCGACCTGGTCGCGGATGCCCGGGTGGTGACGTTGACCGGTCCGGGTGGCTGCGGCAAGACGCGGCTAGCGGTGGTGGTCGTCGGTGACGTGGCGTCGCGGTTTCCCGATAGGGCCTGCTGGGTGAACCTGCAAGGGGTGAGCGACGCCGGGATGGTCGCTGCGGCCGTTGGTGGGGTGGTGGGCGTCCGCGAGCGACCCGACCAGGCGCTGCCCGACGCGCTCGCCGAGCACCTTCGTACCCGGCGGCTGCTCGTGGTGCTCGACAACTGCGAGCACGTGGTGGAGACGTGCGCAGAGCTGGTCGCCGGGTTGTCGTCGGCGTGTCCGCAGCTGCACGTGCTGGCCACCAGCCGCGTGCCGCTGGCCGTCGAGGGTGAGGCGACGTTCGGGGTTGCCCCGCTGCCGGTTCCCGACCCCGACGCGAGGTCCGCCAGCAGGGTCGCCGCAGCCGACGCGGCGCGGCTGTTCGAGGTGCGGGCCCGGCAGGTGGCCGCGGACTTTCGGATCGGTGAAGACAACGCTTCGGCCGTGGCCGAGATCTGTCGGCGTCTGGATGGGATCCCGTTGGCGATCGAGCTGGCGGCGGCGCGGGTGCGGGTGCTGTCGCCGGGCCAGATAGCGGCCGGGTTGTCGGACCGGTTCAGGCTGCTCACCGGCGGCCTGCGGGGGGCGCCGGCGCGCCAGCGCACGCTGGAGGCGTCGCTGGACTGGAGCTACCAGCTGCTCGACGACGCGCAGCGGTTGGCGTTGGCGAGGCTCTCGGTGTTCGCCGGGTCGTTCGAGATCGACGCCGCGGAGGCGGTGGCGGGTGGGCGCGGCATCGACGGCGACGACGTGCTCGACCTGATCGCTGGTCTGGTCGAGCAGTCACTGCTGGAGGTCGTCGAGCGCCACGGTAGGGCCCGGTACCGGCTGCTGGAGACGATCCGGATGTATGCCCGACAGCGGCTGGCCGACCTGGACGATCCCGCCCAAGCGCGCGATCGCCATCTCGCGTTCCACGTCCGGCTGGCAGGGCGGGCCCACGCAGGTCTCACCGGTAGCCAGCCTGAGCCCTGGATGGCACGGCTCGCGGCCGACCTCGACGACCTGCGCGCCGCGATGGACTGGGCGGCGGAGGCCGGAGACCTGCAAGCGCTGGTGGACCTCACCGAGCCGATCGACCGCTTCTGGTTCGAGCGTGGCCTGTCCCGGGAGCTGCGTCGGCGGCTGCACGAGGCGGTTGAAGGCCCGGGCGCCCGAGATGATGAACGCGTGCGGGGGCTGACCACCGCGGCGCTCCTGGCCCTCCGCGACGGTGAACCGGCCAGCGCCTACCGGTCGTCGAGCCAGGCGCTCGCCGCGGGACGCGCCGCTGAGGCGGGCAGTGCGATCGCGCTCAGTCTGAGCGTTCGGGCGCAGGCGGGGGCGACGTCGGGGTTGTCGACCAACGAGCAGGTGGACGCCGACATCGAGGAATCAGTCCAACACGCCGAGCAGTGCGGCGATGCCGCGACCCACTCCTACGTCCTGGCGCTCGACGGTTGGACGCGGCTTCGCACGCGCACGATCGACGCCGGGCGCCGCCTGCTCGAGCAGGCGATCGAGGTCTCCGAAACCGCCGAGGTCGCCTTCCATCTGCCCGCCGCCCACGCATGCCTCGGATTGTGGCCGGTGTTCTCCGGGCAGCTCGACCGGACACGCCACCACGCCGGTCGTGCCGTCGAGCTCGCCCGCCAGATCGGACGTCCCAGTTGGGAGGCGACCGGGCTCACCGGCCTGGGAGCGACAGCCGTGCTGCAAGGCGATCACGATCGGGCGCGGGACTGGCTGTCCCAGGCGCAGGCGGTCCTGCGAAGACCTGGTCTGAAGACCCACTACGACATGTTCCTCCGTCCCTGGTTCGCGTTGTCCGCCTACGCATCCGGCGATCTAGAAACCGCTCGGGCCACGGCTGCGGAGATCGTGCGGATCGGCCGTGGCAGCGGCAGCCGCTGGGACGAGCCCATCGGCGAGTGGTTGCTGGGCGTGCTCGCACACGTCGGCGACCGCGACGACGAGGCGCGAGCACATATGGAGGCCAGCCGCGCACTGTCGACCAACCCACGGCTCCCGTGGTCGCTGGGTCGGTCGTTGCTCGGCCTCGCGGAGCTGGCCAAGGAGGACGAGGACCTCGTCAAGTCGTGGGAGCTGGCGCATGACGGCCTGGATGTGCTCGACGACTACGGCGACCGGGTGGGGGCCGCCGCGACACTGGAGACGATCGCTGACCTGGCCGTGATTCTCGGCGAGGCCGAGCGATCGCTTCGCCTGCTCGCCGCGTCGCAACGGTTCCACACCGACGCGGGCATTGCCCGCCTCCCGGGTCAGGCCGACCGCTTCGATCGTGCCCGCACCACGGCACAAGCCGCGCTGGACCCCAGCGACGCGACTGCATGCTGGGACGCGGGTGACGAGCTGTCGTTGGCCGACGCGGTCGCCTACGCCCGCCGCGGGCGGGGCGAACGCGGACGCCCGCTGGTCGGCTGGGCGTCACTGACCCCCGTCGAACGCGACGTCGTGCGGTTGGTCGCCGACGGCCACACCAACGCCGAGATCGGTCGACGCCTATTCATCTCCGTCAACACGGTCAAGAAGCACCTGTCCCACGTCTACGGCAAGGTGGGCGTCGACGGACGTGCCGCTCTCGCCGCGCAGGTTGCCCGTCGCGACCTGTAGTACCACCCCTGGTCGCCGAAACGTACCCGGTCGGGTGACGTTCGACGACGTCGTCGGCGTCATCGTTTCCGGCATGACCGCACGAGACGCAGGGAGAGCACACATGGGCACCCAACGCACCCACTACGTGACCACAGCCGACGGCGTCACCATCGTTGGGACCGTGCACGGCCAGGGGCCGCCACTGGTGTTCCTGCAAGGGATCATCGGCGATGGGGACCTCGACTGGCAGGCGTTGCTGCCGCACCTGACCGACCGGTTCACCTGCCACCTGCCGAGCATGCGGGGCCGTGGCCTGAGCGGCGATCACCCCGACCTCAGCCTCGGCCGGCTGATCGACGACTTCCTCGCCTACGTCGACAGCATCGGTGAACCGACCGGACTGGTGGGTTGGTCCGGTGGCGCCAACTGGGCCCTCGCGATGGCGGCGCAGTCGGACACGGTGGACGCGGTGGCCACCTTTGAGCCAGTGGCGAACGGCCTGATGAACGACCAGGAGCAAGCGGCTCTCGGCGAGGCTGTCGCCCGCGCCGGCGAGCTGGCCGACGAAGGCAACCTGACGGCTGCGATGCGCGCGTTCGCTGACTATCCCCTCATAGACGTAGACATCGCCGTGGCCGAGGACGCCGGCTACTTCGAGGCCGCGGGACGCTACGTCCCGAACCTGCTCAACGTCTTCCAGCAAATGATGGAGTACAAAGGCCCCATGCCTGATGATCCGGCCGTGCTCGGCGCAATCTCAGCCCCGGTGCTGGTGCTGCACGGATCGGCCACCAAGCCCTTCCTCATCGCCAGCGCGCGGCACGTAGCCGACCACGTCCCCAACGCACGGATACGAGTGATCCCTGGCGCCGGGCATGCCGCCCCCCTGACCCATCCCCATGCCCTCGCTGAAGCACTCGCCGAGTTCTTCTCGCCAGCGCAGCAGCCAGCTCGGTCAATGATGCTTCGCCTTCCGTGAGGTCGGCGTCTTGGTGGGCGGAGTGACGCGCGCTTGGGTGTCGTTCGTGTACGCCAACGGCATCCTTGGCTCGCGCCGGGCGCTCGCTCATCTCGGCAGATCAGCGGCGTAAGGGCCGGAGGCCATGTAGGCGGCGAGGACGTAGTTGGGGTGCCGGTCGAGATTCTTGCGGGCCCGGTCGTAGCGCGTGGTGGTGGGGGGTCGCCGTGGCGGGCGGCGATCTGCACGTCACGCAGGTCGACTCCGGCGTCGAGCATGGTGGTGACGAAGGTCCGCCGGAGCATGTGATGCATCCGCGGTAGCCGCGGCTTGGTCGGTAAGATGCGCCAGCCGGCGGGTGGCGGTATGACGGTCCATCCGTCCGCCGCGCCGGTTGCGCAACACCGGCTCGTGGGCACGCCCGTCCACGGCGCGGTCGATCGCCCGCCCGACGGCGGGCGGCAACGGGACTAGCAGGCACCCGAGCGTGGCGACCCGGGCGAAGCCGTTTCGGCTTGGGGCCGGCTCATGCTGCAGGATCGAGCGTGCCACACCAGCGCGGTGAACTCACCAACACCTGGCAGGGCGGTCAACACCTTGACCCGCGGGTGGGGCTTCGCCCTCGCGTGCACCTCGCGGTCCAGTTGCTCGATGGTGGGGGCGATGGCGTCGATGACCGCGAGGCTGTCGGCGACGATCTGCCGGGATACTGCCGGTAGGGGCAGCCCGGAATGCCAGGCCCGTCCCGGCCCGGTCCAGTAGGCGCCGGTCCATAAGGCGTCGGGTCGGTCGTGGCCGTGGTCGGCGACCGCGTGGATCCGGTTGCGCAGCCGGTGCACAGCCGGACCGGGGCGACCCCGGTGCCGCAGCAGCGCCCGCAGCTGACGAACCTGCGGCGGCGCGATCCACGCTTCGGGCAGCAGGTCGGCTCGCTGCAGCTGGGCCAGAGTCGCCGCGTCGACCTTGTCTTCTCCAACCGGGCCGAGGCGATCGCCGTCACCGCAGCGGGTGCACCAGGTGCGGCGCGAACCCGTAGTCCTCCAGCAGCTCGACCAGCCAGCCCCAGCGGTAGGCGGCCTCGAACGCCACCGGGGTCCCGGTTGGCAGGTCGCCGATCACCTTTAGGATCGGCTGCACCCCGTTGGGCACGTTCCGGTTGGCCGGCACCTGACCGTCTTCGGTGACCACCGCGACCATGGCGGCATGAGCGGACGTTCGCGAGTTCGGTGCACCGCGTCCCTGGCCGCGGGCGTTATGGACCAGCGACGCGTCCTCGCCTCTGATACTGCGCGTTGAGCGGCGGTATCTCCCCGACGGTGGTCATCCGTGACGGCCGGTGTTGAGCCGTGCCGCCTGTCGGGTGAGGTGGTCGCGTTCTTGGAGGTTGGACGCCTGCCTGGCGGCTTCGGCGTAGAGGCGTGCGGCGGTCGCCACGCCCCCGTCCCGCTCGTGCAGGTAGGCAGCGACCGCGGCATGGCGCGGCAAGGTCGGGTCGAGCTCCGCCAAGGCGGCCAGGCCTGCCCGCGGGCCGTCGGCCTCGCCGACGGCCACGGCACGGTTGAGACGGACGACCGGGCTGTCGGTGAGCCGCACCAGCTCGTCGTACCACCCGACGATCTGGGTCCAGTCGGTCTCCTCGGCCGTCCGGGCGTCGGCGTGCAGAGCCGCGATCGCTGCCTGGGCCTGGAACTCGCCGATCCTCTCCCGGGCGAGGGCTGATTGCAGGATCTGGACGCCCTCGGCGATCAGCCGGGTGTCCCAGAGGCTGCGGTCCTGCTGGGCGAGCGGCACAAGACTCCCATCGGGACGGGTGCGGGCGGAGCGCCGGGCCTGGTGGAGCAGCATCAGGGCGAGGAGCCCGGCGACCTCCTCGTGGTCGATCACGGCTGCCAGCTGGCGGGCCAGCCGGATGGCCTCCGCGGCCAGGTCGAGGTCGCCCGAGTAGCCCTCGTTGAAGACGAGGTACAGGACGCGCAACACCGTGGCGACGTCGCCGGGCTGGTCGAACCGGACCTCCGAGACGGTCCGCTTGGCCCTGCTGATCCGCTGGGCCATGGTCGCCTCCGGCACCAGGTAGGCGTGCGCGATCTGACGTGTGGTCAGACCGCCGACGGCCCGCAGGGTGAGGGCGACCGCCGACGGTGGCGTCAGGGACGGGTGGGCGCACAGGAAGTACAGCTGCAAGGTGTCGTCCACCGAGGTCCCGGGACCGGGTGCCGGCTGCTCCTCGACCAGCTCCTCACGTCTGCGGCGGGAGGTGTCGGCGCGGGCGGCGTCGAGGAACTTGCGCCAGGCCACGGTGACCAGCCAGCCCTTCGGGTCACGCGGCGGTTCGCTCCCCCACAGGCGCACCGCCTCGACCAGGGCGTCCTGGACGGCATCCTCGGCCGCCGCGAAGTCGGCTCCGCGGCGGACGAGGACCCCGATCACCGCCGGAGTGAGAGCCCGGAGTCGGTGCTCGTCCATCGATGTCACTCGGTGACGGTCGGCGGTGCGGTCAGGAAGGGGCGCACCTCCAGCCACTCGTGGATGGGCTTTCCGCCAGCCCCCGGAGCCGCCGACAGCTCGCCGGCCAGCTCGACCGCGCGGTCGTGGCTATCCACATCGATCACGAACCAGCCCGCGATCAGGTCCTTGGTCTCCGCGAAGGGGCCGTCGGTCACCGGCGGTCGCCCCTCGCCGTCGTAGCGGACGAAGGTGCCCTCCGGGGAGAGCGCCTGGCCGTCGACGAACTCGCCGGTGCCCTCCAGCCGTGCAGCGAAGTCGCGCATGAACTGCATGTGGGCGGCGATCTCCCCCTCCGTCCACCGGTCCATCGGTACGTCGTTCACCGGCGTCGGGCCACCGCGGTAGTGCTTGAGCAACAGGTACTTGGCCATCATGTGCTCCTCGATACGGTGCGGCCCGTAGTGGCCGCGTTCGCCCCAAGGACGCAGCCGCTCCTCGGTTCTCGACATGGTGTCCGCCGGAATCCTGGCCGATGTTCGACAGCCCGTCCCTGCCGACTTCAGGGGCTGGAGGAGTGCTGCCTGGCTCGGCGGGCGTTCATGCGCAGCTGCGTGACCCGGGCGATCCCGGCGATGGCGACCACGACTCCGCCACCGACCGCGGCGATGAGCAGTGCCATGCCCAGCGGCAGGGATCCGGACAGGCCGAGGTACTGGACCTCCACGCGGGCGGTGTTCTGCAGCATGAACACGATGAGCATGATCAAGAGCAGCAGTGCGACGGCGGTAGCTGCCCACGCTGCGCTTGCCCTCGTCGGTCGTGGCGAACCGGACTCGGTCGGCGTCGTCGGGCCGGATGCCGGCGGACCGGTGGCTTCCCCGCTCGACGACGTCGGGTCTGTCGTCATGGCTCCCGTTCCTTCGCCGTGGTCATCGGCGCGGTAGATGCCACCATTGTAGGCGGCTCATCGTGGCGCGGGGGCTACGAATTGATGAGCACGCGAGGCGGACCGTGAGACAGTGCCCTCGGGTGCCCAGGGTTGCCGCGTGCCACGGACGGGACCGAAAGGCCGCGGCGCTGGGCGGTCGTGGCCCGAGGTGCAGGCGGAGGGCGGTGGACGGTGGCGCCGCTGCGGGTGATCGAGATCCTGGCCGGGATCGCGAACGGCGCCGCCCAGGAACAGGATCTCCCGCAGCGACTGGTCGAGGCCTGCGCCCTGGCTCTGCCGGTGACCGGTGCGGCCATGTCGCTGATGACCGATGCCGGTCCCGCGGGGACGGTGGCTGCTACCGACGGCCCGGCAGCCACGATGGAAGAACTGCAGTTCGCCCTGGGGGAAGGCCCCTGTGTGGACTCGTCCAGGACCGGTCGGCCGATCCTGGCGCCGGACCTGGCTCGCACCGGTCCGGCCCGGTGGCCGGGGTTCTCCGCCGGCGCCCTGGAGGCCGGGATCCGGGCGATCTTCGCGTTGCCTCTCCAGGTGGGAGCCGTTCGGGTCGGGGTGCTCGACCTCTATCGGGACCGGTCGGGAGTGCTGTCCTCCGACGAGCTGGCCGAGGCCCTCTCCTTCGCCGATGCGGCGATCACCATCCTGCTGCACCTGCAGGGCCAGCGAGACCCGGACGACGGCTCGGGTCCTGGGGCGATCCCGGTGCTCGAGGACCGCGCCGAGGTGCACCAGGCGACCGGCATGGTCGCCGAGCAGGTCGGCGTCTCCCTGACCCAGGCGCTGGTCCTGCTGCAGGCCCGCGCCTACGCTGCGGAGCAGCCGATCATCGTGGTGAGCCGCGATGTGCTCGCCGGGGTGGTGCACTTCTCCAGCGACCGGGACGGTCGAATACGCGACGCTGACCGAGGAGCACGATGAACGGTTCGGGTCCAGACGGACCGGCCGGGGACGGAGAGCGGATGGACGGCGGTACCCAGCGACTTGCGCAGGTCTTCGTCGAGCTTGCGGACACCCTCGTCGACAACTTCGACGTGGTGGACTTTCTCCAGATGCTCACCGAGCGATGCGTCGAGCTGCTGCACGCCGATGCAGCCGGGTTGATGTTGGCCGACCAGCGCGGCGGGTTGCAGCTGATGGCCTCCAGCGTCGAGCGGGCGCGGCTGCTGGAGCTCTTCGAGCTCCAGCACGAGGAGGGGCCGTGCCTGGACTCCTACGCCACCGGCTCGGCCATTACCAACGTCGACCTGACCGAGGCCCGCGAGCGGTGGCCCAGCTTCACCGCCGCCGCTGAGGAGGCCGGGTTCGGTGCCACCCACGCCTTGCCGATGCGGCTGCGCGGTCAGGTGATCGGAGCGCTGAACCTGTTCACCGATCGACCGGTCCAGCTGGACGTGGACGACCTCGCGGTGGGTCAGGCGATGGCGGACGTAGCGACCATCGGGCTGTTGCAGGAACGAAGCCTGCGAGAGCAGACGATCCTCTCCGAACAGCTCCAGACCGCGCTGAACAGCCGGGTCCTGGTGGAGCAGGCCAAGGGCATGCTGGCCTCCCGCGCGAGCATCAGCGTCGCCGAGGCATTCGTGCGGATGCGCTCCCACGCCAGGCGCAACGGCATCGCCCTGACCACCGTCGCCTCCTCTGTCGTGGACGGCTCGATCGACCCACGGGTGCTCGCCGGCGCCTGAGCGAGCGCTGGACCCGCGGTTGCCTGAGCACCGATCCCTCCCTAGGCTGGGTTCGGGCGCGGAGGCCGGTGATCTTGACCTCGCGACGCGCCGTTGCCCCGGACCCGGCAGCTCATCGTCCGTCAGCGACGTGCCGGGAGCGGCGACATGACCCTCGTTCATCCGGTGTCGCCAGCCCCTCCGACCGGAACGTCGACGCCGGCCAGGGTGGAGCACCACAGCGCCCAGCGCACCCCGCTTCCGGAGCGAGACCAGCCCGGCCGCCACCAGTCCATGCAGGACGTCGATGCCCGAGCACCCGACAAGGGGCGACCAACGATGCAGTCGACCACGACCCACACACCTCGACCGCCGTCTCCGGCTGATCGCCACACGAGCCTTTACACCGACCTGGCCCGTCGGGTGCGCGAGCAGGGCCTGCTCCGCCGCCGGTACGCGTACTACTGGAGCCGGATCGCCCTCGCGACCGCGGCCTTCGGTGGCATCTGGGCCGGCTTCTTCCTGCTCGGGCCCTCCTGGCTGCAACTCCTGCTGGCCGCGGCCCTGGGCGTCGTGTGCACGCAGTTCGGATTCCTGGCGCACGACGGTGCCCATCGCCAGATGTTCGCGTCGGCGGGGTGGAACGAGTGGACCGCCCGGGTCCTCGGTGGCGCGTTCGCCGGTCTCAGCTACGGATGGTGGCGGGACAAGCACAACCGGCACCACGCTGCACCCAACCAGGAAGGCCGGGACCCGGACATCTCCCCCGGAGCCATCGCCTTCACGCCGGCAGCGGTCGCCGGCCGCGGTCCGCTGGGGCGGTGGCTCGCCGCTCGGCAGGGGTGGCTGTTCTTCCCCCTCCTCACCTTCGAGGGCTTGGCCCTGCACTGGGCCAGCCTGGCAGTGCTCCTCCGCCCGGGGACCGTTCCCCACCAGCGCAAGGAGGCCGCCATCGTCCTCGTCCGGCTCGTGGCGTACGTCGCAGTGCTGCTGCTGGTACTGCCACTGGGTATGGCGCTCGCCTTCTTCGTGGTCCAGATGGGCGTGTTCGGTGTCTGCCTGGGCGGGGCCTT
Organism: Jiangellales bacterium; assembly: GCA_035462375.1. Classification (GTDB taxonomy): domain Bacteria; phylum Actinomycetota; class Actinomycetes; order Jiangellales; family Jiangellaceae; genus DASTQL01. The sequence goes on along the minus strand of DATHUJ010000014.1, from coordinate 18,631 downwards.
CGCGCCCAACCACAAGGGAATGCCCATCGTTCCCAAGACCATGAAGATCGACTTCCTGCGCCGCCAGGTGCTCATGTCCCGCAACGTCCGCGGGGGGCTCTTCGTCGACTTCGCGCTGGGCGGACTCAACTACCAGATCGAGCACCACCTGTTCCCGAGCATGCCCCGCCCCAATCTGAAGCTGGTCCAGCCGCTGGTCCGCGAGTACTGCGCACGACACGGGATCGGGTACACCGAGGTCGGACTCCTCACCTCGTACGGGATCGTCGTCGGCTACCTGAACAACGTGGGACTCCGTGCCCGGGACCCGTTCCAGTGCCCCCTCGCAGCAGAGCTGCGCTGACGACGCCGCATGGTCGTCTGACGTGGAGCTGGCGTACGGCGGAACGCCAGCCAGTGCGCCAGCACCAGCCCGATCGCCGTGCCGGCCAGGATGGCCACCAGCGTCGAGTTGTCGGGGGAGGGCCGTACGGAGGGTCTCCCGCTCGTCCTGGCCGGTGGGAGACTCGGGCCGTGGTGGGGCGATCGGCCGGACTGGTGCTCGAGCTGACCCGTGTCCTCGACGCACCGCGTGGGCGGGTCTTCACCGCGCTGACCGATCCTGCCGAGCTGGGCGAGTGGTGGGGACCCCACGGCTTCACCACACCCCGGATCGAGCTCGACCTCGCGGTGGGAGGCCGCTACCGCTTCACCATGCAGCCGCCGGACGGGGAGGCGTTTCACCTGGCGGGGGAGTTCTGCGAGGTGGACCCACCCAGCCGCCTCGCCTACACCTTCCGCTGGGAGCCACCCGACCCGGACGACCGGGAGACGGTGGTGGCGCTGTCCCTGAGGGCCGTCGGAGACGCCACAGAGGTGGCACTGCGGCACGACGGCTTCGCCACCGCGGCACGGCTCGACCTGCACCGCGACGGGTGGAAGGACAGCCTCGACAGACTCCGCGAGCTCGTCGAGTCGGCAGACTGAGACCCGGTGCACGGCTGCAGCCGACCAGCCGCGTCCGTCGCCCCGGCCCCGCCGCCAGACGGTCAGAGGACCACGAGACCCCGCTCGCGGAACGTCGTCCGCGCCGCCTCCACCTGCTCTGCTGTCGGCCCGGGGACGCCGACGAGAGGGTACGGGAGGCCGAGCTCGGCATACTTGTGCGTGCCCAGGTCGTGGTACGGGAGGACTTCGACCCGCTCCACCGGTTCGCCCAGCGACGCGACGTAGTCCGCGACCGCCGCCAGGTCCTCCGGCGCATCGGTGTGGCCCGGTACCAGCACGTACCGGACCCACGTCCGGTTGCCGCGGGCGGCGAGCCGGCGACCGAAGTCCAGCGTCGGTGCCAGCTCCGCACCGGTGACCCGGCGGTAGGTGTCCGGACGCCCCGACTTCACGTCCAGGAGCACCAGGTCGGTGACGTCGAGCAGCTCATCCGTGGCTCGCGCGCCCAGGTTGCCGGAGGTGTCCAGCGCGGTGTGCAGTCCCCAGCGCTCCTTGACCCGCCGGAAGAGCGTGAGCAGGAACCCCGGCTGCAGGAGCGGCTCGCCGCCGCTCGCGGTCAGCCCGCCCCCGGTGGTCCGAAGGAAGACGAGGAACTTCCCGACGTCCTCGACCACCCGATCGACGTGTACCCGCTCGCCCAGACGCATCTCCCAGGTGTCCGGGTTGTGACAGTAGAGGCACCGCAGAGGGCAGCCTGACAGGTAGAGCGTGTAGCGCACGCCGGGCCCGTTGACCGTGCCGGTGGTCTCGGCCGAGTGGATGAAGCCGGTCAGCACCTCACCGGCCTCGTCGAGGGCGGGCAGGCCGGCAGGCGGGGCCGCGTCGGCGGTCCCGCCGGTCCCGGAGCGCAGGCGGTGGTCCGGCAATGGAGGCTCGTTTGGCTAGAGGGTTCGTGTGGCTGGACGGTTCGTGTGGCTGGACGGTTCGTGTGGTTGGAAGGTTGGTGTGGTTGGAAGGTTTGTGTGGCTAGAGGTTCATGTGGAAGGTGCGGTTGATCACGTCGTGCTGCTGCTCACGCGTCAGCCGGACGAAGTTGACCGCGTAGCCCGAGACGCGGATGGTCAGCTGCGGGTACCGCTCCGGGTGCTCCATGGCCTCGACGAGGGTCTCCCGGTTGAGCACGTTGACGTTCATGTGGAAGCCGTCGGAGACCATGTAGCCGTCGAGGATGCCGACCAGCGTGGAGATGCGCTCCTCCTCCGTCCGCCCCAGGGTCCCCGGCATCACGGACGCCGTGAGCGAGATCCCGTCCTCGGCGTCGTCGTACGGGAGCTTGGCCACCGACAGCGCTGCGGCGACGAGGCCCTTGTGGTCGCGGCCGTGCATCGGGTTCGCGCCCGGCGCGAAGGGCTCGCCGGCCCGCCGCCCGTCCGGGGTGTTGCCGGTGTGCTTGCCGTAGACGACGTTGCTGGTGATCGTCAGCACCGACTGGGTGTGCTGGGCGTCCCGGTACGCCGGGTAGTGCCGGACCTTCTCCATGAAGGTCTCGACCAGTCGTACGGCGATCTGGTCGACCCGGTCGTCGTTGTTCCCGTACGTGGGGAACTGGCCGTCCACGTCGTAGTCCACGACCAGTCCGGTGTCGTCGCGCACGGGCCGGACGGTCGCGTGCCTGATCGCCGACAAGGAGTCGGCGGCCACGGACAGCCCGGCGATCCCGCAGGCCAGCGTCCGGTGCGGCGCGTAGTCGTGCAGCGCCATCTCCACTCGCTCGTACGCGTACTTGTCGTGCATGTAGTGGATGACGTTGAGGGCGTTGACGTAGGTCTCCGCCAGCCACTCCATGAAGCCGTCGAGGCGGGCCATCACGTCGTCGTAGTCGAGGACGTCGCCGTCCACCGGCTGTCGGACCGGCCCGACCTGCTTGCCGTTGACCTCGTCGCGGCCGCCGTTGATCGCGTACAGCAGCGTCTTGGCCAGGTTGACCCGTGCGCCGAAGAACTGCATCTGCTTGCCCACCGGCATCGCCGACACGCAGCAGGCGATCGCGGTGTCGTCACCGAAGCGCGGGCGCATCAGCTCGTCGTTCTCGTACTGGATTGCGCTGGTGTCGACCGACGCCTTGGCGGCGAACCGCTTGAACCCCTCCGGCAGCTGCGGTGACCAGAAGACGGTGAGGTTGGGCTCAGGAGCGGGGCCGAGGTTGTAGAGCGTCTGCAGGAAGCGGAACGACGTGCGCGTCACGAGTGTGCGCCCGTCCGACCCCATGCCGCCGATCGACTCCGTCACCCAGGTGGGGTCGCCGGAGAAGAGCGCGTCGTACTCCGGGGTGCGCAGGAAGCGGACGATGCGCAGCTTGATGACGAAGTCGTCGACCAGTTCCTGCGCCTGCTCCTCGGTGAGCCGCCCCTCGGCCATGTCCCGCTCGAGGTAGACGTCGAGGAACGTGCTCACCCGGCCCAGGGACATGGCGGCACCGTTCTGCTCCTTGACCGCCGCGAGGTAGGCCAGGTAGAGCCACTGCACCGCCTCGTACGCGGTTCGAGCCGGCCGGGCGACGTCGATGCCGTAGGACGCCGCCATCTGCCGCAGCTCCTCCAGCGCGCGGATCTGCTCGGCCAGCTCCTCGCGGTCGCGGATCACCGCGTCGGTGGAGAAGGCGTCGTCGAGCGCCGCCCGCTCCTCGTGCTTGACCTCGACCAGCCGGTCCAGCCCGTACAGCGCGAGCCGGCGGTAGTCGCCGATGATCCGCCCCCGCCCGTACGCGTCCGGCAGGCCGGTGATGACGCCACTCGCCCGGGCGGACCTGATCGGCGCGGTGTAGGCGTCGAACACCCCGTCGTTGTGCGTCTTGCGGTAGGCCGTGAAGATCTTCTTCACGTCGGGGTCCGGCTCGTAGCCGTAGGCCTTCAGGCCGTTCTCGACCACTCGCCACCCGCCGTTGGGCATGATCGCACGTTTCAGCGGGGCGTCGGTCTGGAGCCCGACGACGATCTCGCCGTCGAGGTGACCGGGCGCGTGCGACGTGATGGTCGACGGGGTGTGCGTGTCGACGTCGAGGATGCCGTGCTCGCGCTCCACCTCCATGAGCTCGAGGAGGTGGGCCCAGACCTGCTTGGTGCGCGCGGTCGGCCCGGCCAGGAAGTCCGGCCCGTCCTCGTACGGCGAGTAGTTGTCGACGATGAACCTGCGGACGTCGATGGCGTCGCGCCATCCCCGGCCGCGGAAGCCGCGCCAGGCATCGAGCTCCTGGACAGTCGCGGCGGGCTCCGGCGTGGTCGCCATGGGTGTCCTCCTCGGTCCCTGCACCAGCATCGTGCCGGTCGTGCGGGGGGCGGGGACAGGGACTACTGCCCGGTCTGCCCGGGTCCGCGGTCACATGGGCGGGAGACGACCCCCGCGCCCGGCCCCTACCCGCTCATCGGCGGCTGCCGTCCTCGAGCACCGCGAGGATGTTGCCGGCCGGGTCGGTGAACCAGGCGATCGCGGGACCGACCGGGCCGCGGGCGACACCCTTGTCGTCCTGGTCGAAGCCCTCGTAGCGCTCGAACGCGACTCCGCGGGCGGTGAGGTCGTCGACGACGGCGTCGACGTCTCCGACCTCGAAGTTGAGCACGGTGTACGTGGCGGGGGTGAAGTCCGGCTTCTCGTAGATCATCACGTCGTGCCCGCCCGCAAGGTGCAGGGTGAGGAGCGGTCCCATGTCCGCCACCTCGGAGACCCGCAGGCCCAGGGTGCCGGAGTAGAAGCCGCGGGCCGTGGCGACGTCGTCGACGGCGAAGCTGCTGAAGGTGGGTGCATCGGCCAGCACGGGTGTCTCCTTCTCGTACCCGGGGGTCCTGTCAGCCGTTCAGACTGTCGCGGGGGTCGGGAGTCATCGGAGCACCCCCCCGTCAGCTGCGGGCCAGGACCGCAGGGCGACGTCGAGGGCGGCGATCATCTGCCCGAAGCTGCTGTCCACTTCGCGGGGCAGGCCGAACCCACCGGCGGCCTCCAGGGCAGCGAAGCCGTGCAGCGCGCTGCGCAGGACCCGCGCGGCGTCGACCGCGTCGTCGCCGGTGAGCCCGTACGAGCGGAGGACGGCCAGCACGGTGGCGAGCACGTCGTCGGTGGCGGCCGCGTGCTCGGTGTCCTCCGGGCCCGCGGCGCGGACGGTCGCCGAGTATCGGCCGGGGTGGGCGAGCACGTACGAGCGGTACGCGGCGCCGACGGCCTGCAGCGCCTCGGTGCCGGAGCGTCCGACGGCGGCGCGGGTGAGGGCGTCCCCCAGCTCTCGCGTGGCGAGGACGGCGAGGCCGGACTGCAGCCCGTCGAGGCCCCGGACGTGCTTGTAGAGGCTCGGCAAGGCCACCCCGAGCCGGCCGGCCACGGCGGCCAGGGTCAGCCGCTCGTAGCCGGACTCGTCGGCGACCGCAGCCGCCTCGGCGACCACCACATCAGAGGTCAGTCCGGCCCTAGGCACGGGCGAAGACCTGGCCGACGAAGTCGGCGAGGAGCGGCTCGACCACGTCGGGGCGCTCGACCTGCGGGTAGTGGCCGACGTCGGGGACCAGGGTGACCGAGGTGTCGGCGATCAGGCCGGCGATGGTCTCGGCTTCCTCGGCGGGGTCGGGCCAGTCGGGGTCCTTCTCCCCCATCACCACCAGGGCAGGGGCCTTGATCTCGCCGAGACGGGCCTCGACGGGCGCGTGGTTGGTGTGGGTGGTGGCGGCGAAGGCCTGCCACCGTCCCGGGCGGGCGAGGGCGTCGTGCACCGCGCGGAGCCGGGCGTCGAGCCCGGCGGGCCGGGTGACGTGGGAGCGGGAGAACCACCAGTCCCAGGCGCGGGGCCCCCACGGGCGAGTGAGCATGAGACGGAAGGCGAGCACGGCCAGCCGGCCTCGGTCGCCGTCGCGGACGAAGGGGGCGAGCAGCGCGATGCCCGCCACCTGGTCGGGTCGTTCGGCGGCGGCCCAGGCCGCGGCGCCGGCCCCCATGGAGTTGCCGACCAGCAGCGCGGGCCCGCCGCCGAGGTGCTCGACCAGGGCCAGGGCGTCCTCGCCGGCGGCGACGTCGTCGTACCGGGCGAAGGTGTTGTCGCTGTCGCCGTGGCCGCGCAGGTCCATCCTGGCGACGCGGTAGCCCTCGGCGGCCAGGCGGGTGGCCACACCGTCGAAAGTGGAGCGCAGGTCGCCGATGCCGGGGATGCAGACGACCAGCGGTCCGCTGTCGCCGTGGAGCTCGTACGCGATCCGCCCGCCCGGCCGGTTCAGCTTGAGGCTCGTATCCATAGCCATAAAGCTAATATCATTAGCCTCGCCCGTCAAGGCCTGCCCTCGCCCCGCCCGGCGGCGCCGGTCAAGGCTCGTCGACGACGTCGGACGGCGCCTTGTCCAGGCGCAGGCCGCGCCAGACCGGGTGGCGCAGCAGCCCGTCGGGGGTCCTCTCGGCGTAGGCCACCTCGCCCACGATCCGCGGCTCGGTCCAGCGCGCGTCTCGCGCGTGCGGCCGCGGTAGCGGCGCTGAGAAGGGCGGGTCCGCACGCTCGAGCGGCGCGAGCCGGCCGATCAGGTCGGCCAGCGCCGCCCGATCGAAGCCGGTGCCGACATGCCCGACGTAGCGCAGTCCGTCGGCGTCGGGTACGCCGAGCAGCAACGACCCGATCCCGCCCTCACGGCTGCCCGCCCCGGGACGCCAGCCGCCCAGCACGACCTCCTGGGTGCGCAGGTTCTTGACCTTGACCCACGCCCGGCTCCGCCGCCCCGGCTCGTACGTGCTGTGGCGGAGCTTGGCGACGACCCCCTCGAGGCCCTGTGCGGCGCTGGTCGCGAGTGCGGCCTCCCCGGCGCCGTCGAAGACCGGTGGCACCGCCCACCGCGGGCCGAGCGGCAGCAGGTTGTCGAGCTCCTCCCGCCGCTCGTCGTACGTCCTGCGCAGCAGCGAGGTCCCGCCGACGTGCAGCACGTCGAAGGCGAGGAACGTCACCGGGACCTCGCGCACCAGCGCGGAGCCCGGCGCCCGCACGTGCATGCGCCGCTGCAGCACCGAGAAGCTCGGCCGTCCTGCCCCGTCGACCGCGACGACCTCCCCGTCCAGCACGCAGGGCGCAGCGACGGCCTCGGGCAGCCCGCCGAGCTCCGGGTAGCTCGCCGTGACGTCACGGAGGGACCGGCTCACCACGTGCAGGCCGCCGGACCCGTCGAGGTGCAGCAGGGCACGGACACCGTCCCACTTCATCTCGTACGCCCAGCGGCCGGGCAGCTTGGGTGGCAGCGGTCCCGAGGTCGCGAGCATGGGGGAGAGCGATCCCGGCGGCGGCAGGGCGGCCACCTCGCTGCGCTGCCTCGCCACGGGCCCCATCCCACCACGCCGCCGGCTCGCGTACGGTGCGCAACGTGCGCTCCACGTGGACCGACCCGTCCTGGCTGGCCGCCGTGCAGGAGTGGGCGGAGGCCCGGCTGGCGGAGGCCCGCCAACCGGTGACCGGCCCCTGGGAGCAGCCGCACGCCCGGCCGTGGTCGACCGCGTTGCGGGCCCCCACCACCGCCGGCGTCGTCTGGCTCAAGGCCAACGGCCCCGGCACCTCGTTCGAACCCCGGCTGCTCGACGAGCTCGCCCGCCTCTCACCGCTCGTTCCGGCCCCGATCGCTGTGGACGCCGATCGGGCGTGGGCGCTGCTGCCGGACGGCGGCGAACGGCTGCGCGACCGCCTCGGCGCCGAGCCGTCCTACGAGGAGTGGGAGCGGCTCCTGCCGGCCTACGCCGAGCTCCAGCGCGCCGCCGCGCCGCACACCGACCGGCTGGTGTTCCTCGGCGTGCCCGAGGTCCGCACCGAGTCCTTGCCCGGGCTCCTCGACGAGATGCTCGACGACGCCTCGATCGCGGACGGACTCGACCCCGCCGACCTGGACCGCCTCCTTGCCCTGCGGGCCCCCTACGCGCAGTGGTGCCGGGAGCTGGCTGCCGGAGGCATCCCGGCGACGGTCCAGCACGACGACCTGCACGACGGCAACGTGCTCTGCTCGACCAGCGGGTTCCGGGTCATCGACTGGGGAGACACGGCGATCGCGCACCCCTTCTCGACCCTCCTGGTGACGATGCGCTCGATCGCCCACCGGTGGGAGCTGCCGGCCGACGACCCGGGCCTCCTCCGCTTGCGCGACGCCTACCTGGAGCCCTGGACCGCGGAGCACCGGGTCGAGGATCTCCGCCGGCTCGCCGCCCTGGCCGTCGCCGTCGCGCCACTGGCCCGGGCCCTGGCCTGGCGGCGCGCCCTGGTGGGCGCCGACGAGGCCGCGCTCGCCGAGTGGTGGCCGTCTGTGTCGGGCTGGCTGGGGGAGCTCGGTGGGCCACCGGCGGCGTGAGCGTGCCGCGCCGTTCCCGGTGGACGGCGGCACGGCCGAGCTCGTCCGCGACGACACGGCGTCGGCCGGCTGGACCCTGCTCCTGGACGGGATGCCCAGCTCGCACGTCGACCTCGACGACCCGACCAGACTGGAGTTCGAGTACGTCAGGTGGCTCGGTGACGCGGTCGACCTGCTCGCCCCCGCCGGCACCCCGGTCAGGGTCGCCCACCTCGGCGGCGGCGCGGCAACGCTTGCCCGCTACGTCGCGGCGACCCGGCCCGGGTCGCGCCAGGTCGTGTACGAGGTGGACGGCGCGCTGGTGGAGCTGGTGCGGCGCTGGCTCCCGCTCCGCGGCGTACGAGGGGTGCGGGTCCGGGTGCTCGACGCCCGCGCCGGTCTGGCCGAGCTGCCGGCCGGATCCCAGGATGTCGTCGTCCGCGACGCCTTCGTCGGCACCGCGGTGCCGGGTCACCTGATGACCGCCCAGTGCGCGAGTGACGTGGTCCGGGTGCTGCGTCCCGGGGGTGCGTACCTCCTCAACGTCGCCGATCGGGCGCCGTTCCCCATGGCGGCCGGCGAGCTGGCGACCCTGCTCTCCGTCTATCCGCACGTCGCGCTGGTGACCGAGCCCGCGGTCCTGCGCGGTCGGCGGCACGGCAACCTCGTGCTGCTGGCCTCGGCGGCGCCCCTTCCTCTCGACCGGCTGGCCCGCCGCGTCGCGGCGGGGGCCGGGCAGGGCCGCGTCCGCGGCACCGACGCGGTCCGCGCGATGGCCGGCGGCCGGAGGCCGTGGTACGACGGGGACGCTCTGCCCGAGCCCGAGCCGCCACCCGGGTGGGGGATGGACTGACGGGCCAGACACGGCTTCACGCCCGGGCGCGCGCGTCAGCCGAGCGTGAGCCCCCCCTCGACGACGCCGAAGGCCAGGTCGAGCAGCTCGCCCAGCTCGGGCTGGCCGTCGGCGGCGACCCACTGCTCGATGGCGCAACGCATCGCGGCGACCGCGACCGCGGCCACGACCCGGGCCTCCAGGTCGCCGGGCGAGCGTCCGTGCACCTCGGCGAGCGTCGCGGCCAGCAGCCGTTCGAAGTCGGCGAGCTGGCCGTTCACTGCCGACGCCAGCTCCGGGGTCCCGTAGATGAGCCGGCTGCGGGCCAGGATGCGCCCACGGTCCTCCGCGTAGATGTCGGGCAGCAGCGCCGCGATGATCCGCCGCATCGCGGCGACCGGCGGTTCCGCCGGGTCGATCCGGCCCAACTCCTCGAAGAGCAGCGGGTCGTACTCGTCCTCCAGGACGACGGCTTCCTTGGAGGAGAAGTAGCGAAAGAAGGTGCGTGGGGAGACCTCGGCGGCAGCGGCGATGTCCTCGACCGTCGTCGCGTCGTAGCCGCGCTCGGCGAAGAGGCGCAGGGCGTGCTCCTGCAGCAGCCGCCGGGTCCGGAGCTTCTTGCGGTCACGCAGTGAATCCGGGGCGGCGGACGTCGTCGAGGTCATGCGGGCAGCCTACCCGATCATGTCACTCGATGCCAGGAGACGGAGGCTGCTAAAAGACAGCCATTGCCAAATGGCAGAGTCTGTCATACAGTCCACTCATGACCGAGCTCACCGCCCTCTTCCGCATCGGCCGCGCCTGCGCCCGCCACCCATGGCGGGTCGTGGGTGCCTGGGTCCTCCTCGTCGTCACGGTCCTGGCCCTCGCGGGGTCCGTCGGCGGTCGCCTGTCCAGCGAGACGGCACTGCCCGGCAGCGAGACCCAGGCCGCCGCTGACCTGCTCGCCGACCGCTTCCCGGCGGCCGGCGGCTCGACGGCGACCCTCGTCGTGCACGGGCCGGCCGACGTCGCGGCCCACCCCGCGGTCGCCCAGCTCGCGGTGGCGGCCGCGCAGCTCCAGGGCGTCGACGCAGTCGGCGAGCCCGTGCCATCTCCCGACGGTCGGACGGCCACGATCGACGTCCACTACCCGGTCGCTGCGCCTCAGGTGGGCGCCGACGGAGTGGCCGAGCTGGAGGCGCTGCTCGAGGCACCGCGGGCGGCGGACCTGGTCGCCGAGGCCGGTGGCGAGGTCGTCTTCGCCAACACCGAGGCGCCGACCGGCGTCGCCGAGGCGATCGGGCTCTCGCTCGCCCTCCTGGTGCTGCTGGTTGCCTTCGGCTCCGTCGTCGCCGCGGGGCTGCCGGTCGCTGTCGCACTCGGGGGCATTGCGGTGGGCACCGGCGCCATGCTGATCGTGGCGAGGTTCGCGGACGTCCCGGCCGACGCACCGCAGATCGCCAGCATGATCGGCCTCGGCGTGGGCGTCGACTACGCCCTCGTCCTCGTCAGCCGGCACCGGGAGCTGCTCGCGACCGGGCTGGACGTCGTCGAGGCGGCCGGCCTCGCAACGGCGACCGCCGGGCGGGCGGTGGTGCTCGCCGGCGGCACCGTCGTGGTGGCCCTTCTCGGGCTGTGGCTCACGGGCCTGCCCTTCGTCGGCCTGCTGGGTAGCGCCGCCTCGGCAGTCGTCGCCCTGGCGGTCGTCGCCTCGGTGACGCTCGTGCCCGCGCTGCTCGGGCTGGCCGGTCGTCGCGTGCTCGGTCGCCGGGTCCGCCGCGGGGCCTCGCTCGTCGGTTCGGCGGGCGGCCGTCCGCCACTCGCCGCGCGATGGGCCGCGCGCGTCACCCGCCGCCCCCTCCCGTACGCCGTCGTCGGCACGTCCCTCCTGCTCGCTCTGGCGGCCCCGGTGCTGGGCATGCAGTTCGGGCAACCGGACGCCGGGCACACCGACCCGTCGGGTACGCAGCGACGTGCCTACGATCTGGTCGCGGAGGCTTACGGGCCGGGCGCCAACGGACCACTGGTCGTGGTGGTCCCGGGTGCGGAGGGCGCCGCGCGCGTGGCGCGCACCGCTGCCGTGCTCGCGGCTGACCCCGGCGTCGCCGCAGTCGGCGAGGCCGACCTCGGCCCGGCGGGGGACACCGCGGTGGTCCCGGTGCTGCCGACGACGGCTCCGCAGGACCCGGCCACCGAGGAGCTCGTGCACCGGCTGCGTGCCGACCTCGACCAGGTGGGCACCGACGTGCTGCTCACCGGACCGGCCGCCGGCGTGCTGGACATGGGCAAGGCGCTCTCCGACCGGTTGCCGCTGGTCGTCGGCTCGGTGGTCACGCTGTCGGCACTGTTGCTGCTCGTCGTGTTCGGCTCGGTCGTCGTGCCGATCAAGGCCGCGCTGCTCAACCTGCTGGCGATCGGGGCGGCGTACGGCGCACTCGTCATGGTCTTCCAGTGGGGCTGGGGCCTCGGCCTGGTCGGCCTGACGGAGACGCAGCCGATCGTTTCCTTCGTCCCGGTGTTCCTCTTCGCGGTGGTCTTCGGCCTCTCCATGGACTACGAGGTCTTCCTGCTGTCGCGGGTCCGGGAGGAGTACGCGCGCACCGGCGACCCGGTCGCGGCGGTCACCGAGGGCACGGCGCGGACCGCGAGGGTCATCACCTCGGCGGCGGCGATCATGGTGGCGGTCTTCGCGGCATTCGTGGCAGGGCCGGAGCCGTTGCTCAAGATGTTCGGGTTCGGCCTGGCCGTGGCCGTGCTCGTCGACGCCACCGTGGTCCGCCTGCTGCTCGTCCCCGCTGCGATGGCGCTGCTCGGGCACCGTGCCTGGTGGGCCCCGGCCTGGCTCGCCGCACGGTTGCCGCGGGTCGACCTCGAGGGCCCCGTGCTCGCGCCGGTCGAGGCGCCCGTCCCGTCCCGGCTGCCGGCACCGGTGGCCTGAGGGCGGCCCGGGGGGCTGGCGTTCCCGACCGGCACATCCACCCGTCGTGCCAGCCGTACGGTTCGTCCAAGATGGCGCCCGGCTGAGACGCGGCCTGGGGGTGGCGGAGACTGGTCCTCCGGACGAGGGGGAGGAGGACGGGCATGGCCGAGGCCCGTGGCGAGGGGAGCACGAGCTACGGCGTCGCGCCGTCCGTGGCGCTGCGTGGCGTCGGCCTCGGTGCGATGCTCCTGGGTGGTGCGATCGTCGTGGGTTTGGTCGTCACCGCCGTGGGCGTCGAGGCGTCGGTCCTGGCCTGGGCCGTCGCGGTCCTCCTCGTGCTGGTCGCTGTGGCTGGGCTGGTGCTGCTGGTCGTGGGGTTGTGGCGGCTCTCCGGTCGAGGCCCCCGCCTGGAGCTCGACGACGACGGCTTCCTCAACGCCACCGGGCCGGGCGCGGGGGTCCGCCGGGCGGCATGGCGGGACGTCCGGACCGTCCGGTCCGACGGACCGGTGGTGGTCGTGGATCTCGCCGGAGGCCGGCGCAGCATCGTGCGCACCGGGTCGTTGTCGGTGCCGGCCGGCCAGCTCGCCGCCGAGCTGCGCCGGCGGCTGGATCGCGGGCACGGCTATCGCCGCCTGACCTGACCGCTGTACCTCTTGCGTACGGGTGGCGTTCCCGGACGGGACGAGGGCCGGCGGTCGTTCCGGGGCACCGAGGGGGCCGCACCCGACATGCGGGAACGGCCCCCTCGGGGATCGGTTGTGCTACGGCGTGATGGCGACCAGGACGCCCGGGCCCTCGAGCCCGAGAGTGGCGTAGAGCGTCCCGTCCGGGCCGATCTCCAGCGCCACGGGCTCGTCAACCTGAACGACCACGCTGGTCCCGCCACCCGGGGCGATCGCGCTGATCTGACCGGCGAAGAGTTCGGCGACGTAGATCGTGCCGTCGGCGGCGACGGCGATGTCCACCGCGCCTGAGAAGCCGGTAGCAACTTGGGTGAGTGCACCCGTCCGCGAGTCGATCCGCCACACGCTGCCAGCGCCCGGTGCCTCCGGGAAGCCCGGGAGTGACGAGACGTAGTAGTGCCCGTCCGGCCCGACCTCGACGTCGGTCGGGACCGGCTCGCCGGTGTAGGTCTCACCGACCACGCACTCCGGGAGCTCGAGCCCGAACTCAGCGGCTTGGTCGACGGTCTCCTGGGTGACCACCTGCGGCACTGGCGGCAGCACTGCGACCGTCGAGACGCGGCCGTTGGCGCCGACCTTGATGACCGAGTTGCCGGCCGCGTCGGCGACGAGCCATCCGCCGGGCACGATGGCCACGGCGTAGGGGTTCGACTCGACGATCCCGTTGTACGGCAAGACGAATGGCGGCAGTTGCCCTGCGCAGTCCTCGTCGAGGTCCAGGAAGCCGTAGGTGTTGCCCGCGTCGGGGTTGACCCGCTCCTCGTACTCCGACGGCGACGCCAGCAACCGGGACTTGCCCGACGGGTTGGTGGTGTAGAGATAGGTGTCGGGCGGCTGTGAGAACCCCCCGCTCTCATCCGCCGGAGACTAGCCACAATTCGGCCGTTCCGGGAGTGTTCGCCTGACCCGGGTCAGCAGACCTCGTCGAGCGCGACCGCTCCGTCGGCCTCGCTGACGGTGGGCGACGGGGACGGTTCGGGTCCGCCCGGCTCGACGGTGGCTGGCGTCTTCGGGGCCGCCGACTCCGTGGGGGTCGGGGCGGGACGAGGTGGCTCCAGGGCGCCGGTGACCATCGTCTGGATCAGCGAGTAGTCGGGGTTGCCGGTGTTTATCACGTCACTGGTGAACGGCAGGCTCGTGACCTGCGCGTCCTTGACTCGCAACGACAGCTCGATGAAGGCGGGCAGCAGGTCCTCGGGGATGTCGGTGCTGACGATCTCCTTGGTCGCCCCCGCGAGGGCCTCGTAGCGGCGCAGGACGTTGACCGGGTCGGCCTGGTCGATGAGCGCGCCCATGACGCATCGCTGGCGGCGCATCCGGTCGTAGTCGTCGGTGGTGCAGCGGGAGCGGGCGAACCACTGCGCCTCCCAGCCGTCGAGGTGCTGGTTTTCGCCCGCCTCGATCCAACCGCTGGGCCTGGAGCACCGGCCGCTGGCGAGCAGCTTGTTGCCGATCGGCAGCCGCTCGCGAACGTTCACCGTGATGCCGCCCAGGGCGTCGATCAGCGTGGAGAAGCCGGTGAGGTTGACCGCGACGTAGTAGTCGACGGGGATGCCCAGCGTGCCTGCGACAGCCATCTTGACGGCGTCGGCGCCGGGTTCGGTCACGCCCTCGAAGACGTCGGGGTGGAGGGCGGGGGCGTTCTGGTAGACGGCGTTGAGGAAGTACTCGGCGTCGTCGTCCGGGCCGTCGAAGCCGGATGGGTAGAGGTCGTGGAGCGGGGTGCCCTCCTGGAACGGCACCCGGGTGAGGTTGCGGGGCAACGAGAAGAGCACCGTGTCGCCGGTGCGGGTGTCGATGCTCGCGAGGATGACGCTGTCCGTGCGCCGGCCCTCGCTGCCGCCGCCGTCGTCACCTCCGAGGAGGAGGACGTTGATCCGGGGCTTGGTCGCCCAGGGGTCCTCCTTGGTCACGTCGTCCGGAGTGGTGAGGCTGTACTGCGGGCGGTCGGAGAGCGTGATGGTGGAGACCAGGTCCCGCTGGACGAAGGCGTACCTCGACGCGACGGCCAGCGGTCCGACCACCGTCGTCGCGACTGCGACAACGACAAGCGCGCCGACGAGGCGGCGGCCCGCCCCGAGCCCGCTCGGCTCCAGCAGGTGGTGGCTGATGACGGCGACGAGCAGCCAGAGCAGCGCCACCGCGGCCAGGACACCGCCGGCGAGTGCGAGCCGATCACGGTCGCCGGCCACGGAGGCCAGGCGGGAGCTGGGCACGGTGAGGCCTAGAGCGACGACCGTGACCACGGCCAGGCCGAGGACGGCGAGCAGGGCGGTCCCGGTACGGCGGCGCCCTGCCGCGACCAGCCCCGCGCCCGGAAGCAGCGTGCCGAGCGCGGTGAAGCCGAGGAAGCGGCCGTAACCGGAGCGGTGCTGGCGCCGGGCGTCGAGCCGGGCACGGCGGCGACCGGCCCCTTCGCTCCCCTCCGCCACGTGCGCTCACCTCTTCCCGCTCTCCCGCCCGGCGCGGGGGAGCCCGACCTGTCATTCAACCGCACGGAGCGGCGGCGAGGTCCTGGGTGGAGGACGTCCTCCACGTCCGCAGCGTTCCCGCGGGTGGCGAGGATCACTCGCCGGCGAGCAACCGTACGACCTCGGCATCCTCCACCTGGTCGAAGTCGCCGTAGAAGACGCCCACCGAGCCGAAGCGGTGCGGCTCGGCGAGCACGACGACGTCGTCGGCTTCGCCCCGGAAGGTCTGGCTGGTCCCGGCCGGCGCCACCGGCACGGCGAGGACGACCCGACCGGCGCCGGCTGCCCGGGCCACCCGGAGGGCGGCGCGCGCGGTCGCCCCGGTGGCCAGGCCGTCGTCCACGACGACCGCTTCGTCTCCTGGGCGTACGGGTGAACCCCGACCGGGCCGCAGCGCGGCTTCGCGGCGCTCGACCTCGGCGGCGGCCCGGTCGAGCGCCCGGTCGCACGCGGCCTGGTCCAAGCCAGCGCGCTCGGCCACCCCGGAGTTGAGGACGCGGACCCCGCCGGCGCCGGCGGCCCCGAGCGCGAGCTCGGGGTGCCAGGGGACACCGGCCTTGCGGACGACGAGGGCGTCCAGCCGGGCCCCCAGAGCCTCGGCGACCTCGGCGGCCACGACGACCCCGCCGCGGGGCAGGCCGAGGACGACGCAGTCGGAGCCGTAGCCGCGCTCGGCAAGTGCCTCGCCGAGATCGCGGCCGGCCGCCCTCCGGTCGCTCCACCACGGCGAGCCGAGCCGGGTGCGAAGCCTCACAGGAGCACTTTGCCCGCATCGCGAGCCGCCCGGTACCCTTGCGGCGCCCCCGGACACCGTGGGCATGGAGGCGTCGCCTAGTCCGGTCTATGGCGCCCGCCTGCTAAGCGGGTTTGGGGCTTACCCCCCATCGAGGGTTCAAATCCCTCCGCCTCCGCCACATCGTCCCTCCCTCTGGCCGGGATGGACCAGGCTCGCCCGAACCCCGAGTTAAGGGTGCGGGATCAGGGTGACACCCCGATGTCAGGACGGCCACCGGGGCGCAGCCTCGGCTCATGGCCAGCTACCTGCTCCACCACCGCCACGAGCCGGACGAGTGCGGCGTGGTCTTCGCCTCCTTCAAGGGTCATCACAGCCCTGTCCGTCACAGGCCCACGCTCGCCTCGTGCCGCTCGGGCGGACACGCGATCTGGTGGACGGTCGAAGCCCCGACCGGGTCGGACGCGCTCCGGCTGCTGCCCGGCTACGTCGCCGAACGAACCACCGCGACAGCCGTCGACGAGGTCCAGATCCCGTGACCGGCATGAACACCACCGCCCGAGCCCTCACGCCCGCACGCGTCGTCGCCCTGGCGCTGATCGCGCTGGTCGCGCTCCTTCTCGGGTACGTCCGGTGGGCGCCCGAGCCGGAGCCTGTCTCCGTCCCGCCCGGCGCCCAGGCGGGGGACCTGATCCTGGAGCCCTGCACCTACCCGACCGGGGACGGGGAACTGCCCGCGGTGTGCGGCACCCTCGTCGTGGCCGAGACCCCCACCGACCCGGACCCCCCGCTGCTCGCCCTTCCGGTGGTGCGCGTGCACGCCAGGTCGGCGACACCTGCTGAGCCGATCTTCTGGATCGAGCCACCCTCGACAACCGGCTGCTGGCCGTGCTCGCCGTCGGGACACCCGTCGGCCTGGTGAGGCAGCCGTTCGGCTGGCTCCGGCGAGTGCCGCACGGTGGTTCGCCGAGACCGGCCCCTGACCGCAGCAGGCCTCGCCGTGCTCGCCTTCGCGGACTCGAGGACGGGCGCGGCCGAGCGAGCGCAGTCAGCTCGCTCGGAGGCGGCGGCCCTGGTCGATTCCCTGGCGGACGAGGAGCTCGCCCGCCGCCTCGACGCCGGTGCCTGGCTCGCCGGCGCGGAGCTCTACCTCGATCGGTACGTCGAGGCCGACAGGCACGCCGGCCGGACACTCGCGCTGGGACGTACCCACGAACAGGGGGAGCTCTTCCTCGTCCTCGTCCAGATACTGGGCCGGGTCTGGTTCGTGCGCGGCAAGCTGGCCGAGGCTGCTGAGCTGCTCGACGGCGGGATCGAGGCGGCGCGCCTGCTGGGGAACACGCAGGCGCTGGTCTGGAACCTCTTCAACCGTTCCGTCGTCGCACTCGCGGCCGGGGACATGGAGACCGCGCTCTCCACCGCGCAGGAGAGCGTGGACCTCAGCCAGGGGTTCGACGAGGGGTTCCACTCGGCCTGGGCAGCCGTGCGGCTCGCCGCTGCGCTGCTGGACACCGGCGAGCCGGAGCCTGCCGTCGAGCTCCTCCTCGCTTCCGCTGGGGGTGAGGGGCTGGTCCTCATCCCGAGGAGCTGGCAGGCCTACTGCCTGGAGCCGCTCACGCGCTGCTGGCTGGCGCTCGCCCGCCGCGCCGAGGCGGAACGCGCCGCAGCGAGCGCGGAGGCATGGGCGTCGGCCGTGCAACTGCCCCTGGCCACAGCCTGGGCGGCGCGAGCACGCGCGGCCGTCGACCCTGTGTGCCGGCGACCTCGCCCGTGCAGCCGAACGGGCACTTGAGTCGGCCGCTGTCGCCGACGAGGCAGGGGCGCCGATCGAGGCCGCATTGGCGCGGACGCTGGCGGGCAGCGCCCTCGCCCGAGCGGGCCAGCGCGAGTGTGCCGTCCAGAGTTGCAGCGCGCGACTACGGACCTCGAGGCCTGCGGGGCGCTGCACCACCGCGACCAGGCGGAGCGCGAGCTGCGGAAGCTCGGCCACCGCGTCCACCGCCGAAGGCGGGCGGGCAAGGTCGACGTGTCGTCACGCGTCGCCCTCGCCCGGGCGGTCGAGCGAGCGGAGCGCGATCGCCGCGCCACGGGGCGGCAGGACGGCCGGGCAGCTGCGAGGTCGAGACCGTAGGTGCGGCAAGGGGCGGGCCGTCGTGGCCCGCCCCCTGCCGCACTCGGTGATGCCTCGCCTAGCCCTTCCACCACAGGGCGTTGGCCACCTGCTCGTAGAGCCCCTCCGGGTGGGTGCGGTAGAGCGGCTCCGTGCCGAACAACGTCACGTTGGCGCCCCTGGCCTGGCCGCTCACCACGACTGCCTGGCCTGCCGCCGCCTCCTGACCGACCCAGTGGCCGGCGAGGAAGAAGCCTTCCCCTTCCAGGCGCTGGTCGACCCGGACGCCGGCGCCGACGCCGGTGAAGTACCGCGGGGAGGAGACGAAGGAGCTGGGCAGCGACCGGGCCGTGATCGGCGATGCCGCGTCGTTCTCGACCGCCACGATGCCGTTGGCGTCGCCGCGGCCCGCTACAGCCGTGACCGGGAGAAGACTGGCCCGACTGTTGAAGAGGACGCCGTTGGCGCCTCGGCCAACGACCGTGCCGCCGCCGGTCAGCCACTGCTCGAACGCCGCCTGCTGCGTGGCGTCGAGGTTCAGCGGGTTGAACGCGGTCGTCGAGACGAAGAACGCGTCGAAGTCGCCGAACTCGTAGCTGCCGGTGTTGAACCCGGTGTGCGTGACGGCTGTCAGGTCGAAGCCCATCC
>DATHUJ010000013.1:0-7923 GCA_035462375.1 Jiangellales bacterium | reverse complement strand
ACCGGCTGCAGGCGCTCGGTGGGGGAACCGATCCGAGCCAGCTCACGACTGCATTCGCCCAGGGCGCTTCCGAGCGCGACCATCATGGCTTTGGTCAGGTTGATCTCTGACGCCATGAACGGCTCGTCGATCCTCGTGTGCAGCCTTGTGACCGCATCGAGCCAGACGAGCTCACCGAGCTCGACGAAGATGGGGGGCGCCGTGATCTGGACGTCGGCCCCGTAGTCGCTGAAGTCGATCCGGCCCGGATCGGCCTCCTGAGACTCCGCCCGCAGGGGGTAGGCGGGGCCCGTGTTCGCGACGTAGAGCCTCGACCCGTCCTTCCTGCTGATGACCACAACCGGGTCCCCGTCGAGCTCCGTCTGTTCGACCTCGGCTTCCAACTGGCTCTCGTTCGTCGTCAGCTGCAGCGCGAAGGAGTCGAGTGAGAACCCCTCCAGGCCGGAGGACTCCTGCGGACCGAGCTTGAGCCAGCGGTTGGCGGCGAGGCGGTGCACGTCCGGCTGGACACCCAGAGCCCCCAGCGCGTCTTCGTCACCCTTGACGTAGGTGACGTCGTCGACTCTGGTGATCTCGACGCGTGCGTCTTCCAGCGTGATGGTTCCGTGGCCCGCCCCGTCCTGGATTCGCAGATCGATCTCAGCCGGCGTGGCACCAGCAGCACCCGTCCCCGACACGTGGACGCTCTCCGCCGCCTCGAGTGCGGCGGCAGTGTCCTGGAGGACCTGGGCCGCGGACAGGTCCTCGAGGCCGTTGCTCGCCGTGCCGCTACCACCCTCACCACGGTCACCACTGCTGCACCCCGTCACCAAGACGGCGACGAGGGCCACCACGACGACGCTGCTCGTGCCGCGCCCGAGCCACGACGACGGAGGCTGCTGCGACGTCGGCGGGAGCGGAGGCCACGACGGGCCCGGCCCCGCGCCGGATGGGGTCTGGAGGGCCAACTGTCCCTGCTCATGGGTGCCCCCAGGGGGATGTCCACACATTGGACTGCTCCCGACGAGGAGACACCTCGGGCCGCGGTGATACACGACCTGGTTGCCGACGTCGCTGGTGGCGGGCGGTACCGACCGTTCTGACCTGATCCAGCCTCGCGGAGCGACGACAGCCCGCTGGGTCAGCCCCGACGGGCTCAGGCGTCGATGCGAGCGCGGTCGAGCTCCGCGGCCCCCGCCACGATGAACTCCTTGCGCGGAGCGACGTCGTTGCCCATGAGCATCTCGAAAACAGACTCGGCCGCGTGTGCGTCGGCCGCAGTGATGCGCCTCAGGGTGCGCCGGCGGGGGTCCATGGTGGTCTCCGCCAGCTGCTCGGCGTCCATCTCGCCCAGGCCCTTGTAGCGCTGCACCGGATCGCGCCAGCGGAGGTTGCGGCGCTCGAGATCGCGCAGGATCCGGGCGAGCTCGGCGTCGGTGTAGGCGTAGACGTAGCGCTCCTGGCCCTTGCGTGGATTGGTCATCTCGACCCGGTGCAGCGGGGGCATCGCCGCGAACACCCGTCCCGCCTCCACCAGCGGACGCATGTACCTGAAGAAGAGTGTGATCAGCAGCGTCCGGATGTGGGCACCGTCGACGTCGGCGTCGGTCATCAAGATGACCTTGCCGTAGCGCGCTTGCGCCAGGTCGAACGTCCGTCCGGAACCCGCCCCCACGACCTGGATGATCGAGGCGCACTCGGTGTTGCGCAGCATGTCGGCGACCGACGCCTTCTGGACGTTGAGGATCTTGCCGCGGATCGGCAGCAGGGCTTGGTACTCGGAGTCGCGGGCGGACTTGGCGGTGCCCAGGGCGGAGTCTCCCTCGACGATGAAGAGCTCGGAACGCTCCAGTCCGTCAGAACGGCAGTCGACCAGCTTGGTCGGCAGGGCGCTCGTCTCCAGGGCGTTCTTGCGGCGGACGGTCTCCTTGTGCAGCCGGGCGGCGACCCGGGCCTTGGCCGCGGCCACGACCTTGTCGAGGACGGCCGCCGCCTGCGCCTTGTCGTCACGCCTGGACGAGGTCAGGCGCTTGCGCAGCTCGCTCTCGACCACGCCCGCGACGATGGACCGGACCGCACTCGTGCCCAGCACCTCCTTGGTCTGCCCCTCGAACTGCGGCTCGGCCAGGCGCACCGTGACGACCGCGGTCAGACCCTCGAGGACGTCGTCCTTGTCGATCTTGTCGTCGCCCGCCTTGAGCCGCCGCGCGTTGACCCTGACCTGGTCGCGGAGGACCTTGAGCAGCCCCTGCTCAAAACCGACCAGGTGGGTGCCGCCCTTGGGCGTGGCGATGACGTTGACGAAGCTCCGGACCTCCGTCTCGTAGCCGATCCCCCAACGCACCGCGACGTCGACCTCGCAGTCGCGCTCGACCTCGCGAGACACCATGTGGCCCTGCTCGTCGAGGACCGGCACCGTCTCGGAGAAGTGCCGGGAGCCCTGCAACCGCAGCACGTCGCTGACCGGTGCGTCGGCAGCCAGGTGCCTGACGAACTCCGTGATGCCGCCGTCGTGGCGGAAGGACTCCTCGACGACCTGGTCGCCCCGCTCGTCGCGGATGACGAGCGCGAGGCCTGGGACGAGGAAGGACGTCTGCCTGGCCCGGGTGACCAGCTCGTCGAAGGAGAACGCCGCATCACGGAGGAAGATCTGCCGGTCGGCCCAGCAGCGGACACGCGTCCCGGTGACGCCTTTGCGGGTCCTCCCGGCGATGCGCAGCTCGGATCGCTCGACGAACGGCGCGAACGGGGACTCCGGCGACCGACCCGCGGAGTCGTCGAACACACCCGGCTCACCGCGTCGGAAGCTCATCACGTGGACCTTGCCGCCCCGGTCGACCTCGACGTCCAGCCGCGAGGAGAGGGCGTTGACCACCGACGCACCCACACCGTGGAGCCCGCCCGAGGCGGCGTACGACCCGCCGCCGAACTTGCCCCCCGCATGCAGCTTGGTGAAGACCACCTCGACGCCCGGCAGACCGGTGCGGGGCTCGGCGTCGACCGGGATACCGCGGCCGTCGTCGCGCACCTCCACGGAGCCGTCGTGGCGGAGGACGACCTCGATCCGGGTGCAGTGGCCGTCGAGCGCCTCGTCCACGGCGTTGTCGATGATCTCCCACAGGCAGTGCATCAGGCCGCGGGAGTCGGTCGACCCGATGTACATGCCCGGACGCTTGCGGACCGCCTCCAGGCCCTCGAGCACCGACAGGTGCCGCGCGGTGTAGTCGCGGGGCGTACGGGCGGGGCGCTCCAGCGGCTGGGCGGACACGGGCGGCGGGCTCCTCCGGCTCGGGGACGCCCGTCAGCGTAGCCCCGGCCCCGGACACGCCCCGCTCCGCAACGCCGACCGTCCACCGCCCGGCAGCCGCCCAGCGCTTCGCTGTGAGCGAAGCATCACATCTGGGCCGCGAGGGAACGAGAACGGCCTGTCAGGATGTTGACCCAGGAGCACGACGACCACACCCCGAGAGGAGCCTCGTGACCACCGCAGTTGCCAGCCCGCTCTCGGCCGCCGACCGCTGTGACCGGTGCGGCGCCCAGGCCTACATCAGGGTGCGCATCGCCACCGGCGGGGAGCTGCTGTTCTGCGGCCACCACGGTCGCCGCCACGAGGACAAGCTCCGCGCCCAGGCCACGGAGTGGCACGACGAGACCCACCGGCTCGCCTACGAGCCGGCGTCCGGCCCCGCCCACGTCGACTGACCGAACCAGACGACGGGCCCCGGCAGGATCGCCGGGGCCCGTCGCTGTTCGCCTACCCACCCGTACCTGGCACGATGCGGCCGTGGAGTCTGCGGTGACGGTGCTGGTCGGGATCGCGATCGTGGTCGGGCTGGTCGGCATCGTCGTCCCGGTCCTGCCGGGCCTCCTCCTGATCTGGGGCGCCGTCGCCGTCTGGGCGGTCGCCGAGTCCAGCACGGCCGGGTGGGTCCTGCTGGTGATCGCGACGCTTCTCGTGGCGTTGAGCCAGGTCGTCAAGTACCTCGTGCCGGGGCAGCGGCTACGGGACGCCGGCGTGCCCACCCGCTCCATCGTCGCCGGGGGCCTGCTCGGCATCCTGGGCTTCTTCGTCGTCCCCGTCGTCGGGCTCTTCGTGGGCTTCGTCGGCGGCGTCTACCTGGCCGAGCTGGCGCGGCTCCGCCGGCACGACGCGGCGTGGCCGTCCACGGTGCACGCGCTCAAGGCGGCCGGCCTGTCCATCCTCATCGAGCTGCTCACGGGCCTGCTTCTGGCTCTGGGCTGGATCGGAGCAGTGACGCTCACATGACCCAGACGCAGGCCTCCCGGACGGACGACCTGATCGCTCTCGGCGACCGGTACGGCGCGCACAACTACCACCCGCTCGAGGTGGTCGTGGCCGAGGGGGAGGGCGCCTGGGTCACCGACGTCGAGGGGCGGCGCTACCTCGACCTGCTCGCGGGCTACTCCGCGCTCAACTTCGGTCACCGGCACCCCCGGCTGGTGGCGGCGGCGAAGCGGCAGCTCGACCGGTTGACGCTCACCAGCCGCGCGTTCCACAACGACCAGCTCGCCCCCTTCTGCGAAGAGCTCGCCGCGCTGTGCGGTTCGGAGATGGTCCTTCCCATGAACACGGGAGCCGAGGCGGTCGAGACGGCGATCAAAACTGCGCGCAAGTGGGCGTACCGGGTCAAGGGGGTGCCTGACGGCGAGGCCACGGTGGTGGTTGCCCACGGCAACTTCCACGGGCGGACGATCACGATCGTCTCGTTCTCCGACGATCCCGAGGCCCGCGACGACTACGGCCCCTACACGGCCGGCTTCGTCAGCGTCCCGTACGGCGACGTGGCCGCCGTCGAGGCCGTCGTCGACGAGCGCACCGCAGCCGTGCTGGTCGAGCCCGTCCAGGGCGAGGCGGGTGTCATCGTGCCACCGCCCGGCTACCTGGCAGGCGTCCGCCGGGTGTGCGACGAGCGGGGCGTGCTGATGATCGCCGACGAGATCCAGTCCGGCCTGGGACGGACCGGCAGCACCTTCGCCTGCGAGCTCGAGGACGTGGTACCCGACGTCTACGTGCTGGGCAAGGCGCTCGGTGGCGGCATCCTGCCGGTGTCGGCGGTCGTGAGCCGCCGCGACGTGCTGGGCGTCTTCCGACCGGGTGAGCACGGCTCCACCTTCGGGGGCAGCCCGCTCGCCGCCGCCGTCGGGCGCGAGGTCGTCGCGATGCTCTCGACCGGCGAGCTGCAGAGGCGCGCAGCTGCCATGGGCGAGCGGCTGGCCGTCCGGCTGAGGTCGCTGCCACAGCGGCTCGTCACCGACGTACGGGTCCGGGGCCTGTGGGCCGGCATCGACCTGGACCCCCGCGCGGGTACGGGGCGCGAGGTGTGCGAACGCCTGATGGCCATGGGTGCCCTCGCCAAGGACACCCACACGCGGACGATCCGGCTCGCCCCTCCTCTGGTGATCGAGCCGGACGAGCTGGACTGGGCGGTCGACCGCCTGGGTGAGGCCATCGCCGGCTAGCGCCTGCCGCGGTGGGAGGCGGATCCGCCGCCTGCGAGCTCCAGCAGCTCGGCGGTGCCGACGCCGGCCGCTCTGCGGACCTCGTCCTCGTCCACCGCGCCGCAGTGCAGCCCACGCAACAGCGGCCCGGCCAGCGCCCGTACGGTCGCAGGCTCGTCCAGGACCCCCGTGGAGGTCCCGGTGAGGTACGCCTTGAGCCGCCGCCCGGCTGTGTCGAGGTTCTCGCGGTAGAACGCGAACGTGGCCAGGTAGCGGGTGACCAGCTGGGCCGGGTGGAGGTCCCAGCCCTGCGGGATGCCGCGCTCCAGCGACCGCCGCACCAAATGCGCGTGCAGGCGCCACGCGGCGTGGACGGCGGCCGTCCCACCGACGGGCAGGACGTTGGTCGACCCGTCGCAGACGTGGACGCCGGTCGCGGCCGCCGCGACCTGCATCACGGCCTTGGCGTGGTCCGCCACGGGGTGGTCGAGGGACTGCTGGGCCGCCCCGATCCCGAGGGCGGCGGAGTAGTCGTAGGTACCGAAGTGCAGTCCGCTGACCCGACCGCCGGCCGCGGCGACAGCCCGCGCCATCGTGACGGTGCCGTCGGCGCCGAGCACCGCCTCGGGGGTCTCGACCTGGACCTCGAACCGCAGCCGACCGGCCGGGAGGC
Organism: Jiangellales bacterium; assembly: GCA_035462375.1. Taxonomy (GTDB): domain Bacteria; phylum Actinomycetota; class Actinomycetes; order Jiangellales; family Jiangellaceae; genus DASTQL01. The sequence goes on along the minus strand of DATHUJ010000013.1, from coordinate 1,811 downwards.
CGTACGCCGCCTCCAGCCGCTCGCACACCAGGGCCATCGCTGCCACCTGCTCGACCGAGGTGACCTTGGGCAGCGTGACCACGAAGCCCGCCGGCAGGTCGCCGGCCTCGAGGATCGTGCCGAGCACGAGGTCCAGGCTGCGCATGGCTCGGCGACGGGTCGTCGGCTCGAGTGACTTGACCCGCACCCCCCACCACAGGGGCGCCTCGTCAGGGGATGCCAGGACCCGACCGGCGGCCGACACCGCGTCGGCGTCCTCGACGTCGTCGGGCCGGGATCCATAGCCGTCCTCGAGGTCGATCCGCAGGTCCTCCACCGGATCGGCGCGCAGCTTGCGCAGCAGCCGGGGGAACACCTCCCACACCAGGTCCCGGCCGATCCCGGTGACCTCGGCCAGCCCGTCCGGTGCCGCCACGTGTCGGAAGAGCGTGTCGAGGGCCTGCGCCCCGTAGGCCCGGACGGGGTTGGCCCCCACGCGGTCGGCCGGTACGTACACCGTGTGGACCGGCTGACGCCCCGCGGGGTCGGCGCGGCGAGCCGTCAGGGAGGCGTCCGCTCCGGCCAGCATCCTGTCCACGTCCGCGAGATCCCCCCTGCGCAGGCGCGGGCGGACGTGGGGCACGTCCGTCAGGGTAGGCCGCGCAGCACCTCCGCGAGGGCGCTGAGGTCCGAGGCACCCAGTCCGGCCTGCCGGGCCCGCTCGACGACACCCCGGTTGGCGGCCAGCTGCGGCATGTCGGCGCCCACCCGGGCGGCCAGGTCCGCGACGAGGTCGAGGTCCTTCGCGACGAGGTCGAGGGCGAAGGCGACCGGCGCGTCCGCCGGGTGCTCGTAGGCGGCGCGCTTGTAGAGGACGAACGGCGCCGCCACGGCGCTGGACACGAACACCTCGTACGCCGCGGAGCGGTCGACCCCGGCCTTCTCGGCCAGCACGAGCGCCTCGGCCAGCGCCTCGTTGAGGGCGTGGACGACGCTGTTGACCGCCAGCTTCATGGTCGCCCCGGCGCCGAGCGGCCCCAGGTGGAGGACCCGCGGGGCGAAGGACTCCAGCACCGGGCGCACCCGGTCCAGCGCGGCACCGTCCCCGCCGGCCATGACGAGCAGCTCTCCGGCCTCGACCGTGGAGACGCTGCCGGACACCGGCGTGTCCAGCAGCACTCCCCCGGCCCTGTCCACGTCCGGGCCCAGGCGCTGCACGGTCGCCGGGTCGACGGTGCTGGTGTCGGCCACCACTGCTCCGGGACGGAGGCCGGCCACGAGGCCGTCGGGCCCCCCGTAGGCGGCCCGCACCGCCGCATCGTCGGCGAGGGAGACGAGGACGACCTCGGCGTCGGTGGCAGCTTCGCCGGGCAGGTCGACCACCCGCAGGTCGAACCGCTCGGCCACCGCGTCGGCGCGGGCCCGGGTCCGGTTCTGCAGGACCACGTCGTGCCCGGCCCCGGCCAGCCGGCCGGCCATGGCGGCACCCATCCGGCCGGTTCCGACGACGGCGACCCTCATGTGAGCAGCCACCCGCCGTCGACGTACAGCTGCACGCCGTTGACCCCCTGGTTGAGCAGGAGGAAGTCCACGGCCCCGACGATGTCGGCCATCGTCGCCAGCCGACCCGTAGGCGTGCGGGAGCGGTAGCCCTCGAGGACCTCGGGCGGCTTACCGGCCCAGAACGGGCTGTCACCGACGATGCCGGGGTGCAGCGCATTGACCCGGATGGGCGCCAGCTCGGTGGCCATCGCGTTGACCATGCCGACGACCCCGCCGTTCACGGTCGACACCGTGGTCGACCCGGGGTACGGACGATCCTTGGCCCGGCC
>DATHUJ010000012.1:0-15115 GCA_035462375.1 Jiangellales bacterium | reverse complement strand
CGCGAACCTCTGGGCCTGGCTGACCGCCGTCGGTGAGACGTCGATCGCCGTCACCTCCCAGCCCTGCCGGGCAAGCCAGACAGCGTCGGCCCCGGTCCCGCAGCCTGCGTCCAGGGCCGCCCCGACCGGCCGGCCCGCAAGATCGGCCACCAGGTGCGGGCTCGGCACGCCTCGACCCGTTCCCTGTCCCTGGTAGTGCTGCTCCCACCACTGCGAGCCGAATGCGGGATCTACGGCCTGCTCGGACCCCCGGCCAGTCCCGGGTTCCGCGGTATGAGGCGGATTGGTCATGCCGACATCCTCCCCGACGCCTCTGGGGGGTCCGTCGGTGGCAGGGTGGACATCAGCGTCGCGGGCCGGAGTCGCGATGTCCGACTTCGCTGAGGTGAGGTGGTGCATGGGAAACGAACCGATGCCGCCCGTCGCCCAGGACCCCGGGCCCTTCTTCCACGGCACGAAGGCCGACCTGCAGCCAGGCGACGTGCTGGAACCCGGCTTCGGCTCCAACTTCGGCGAGCGCCATAAGGCGAACTTCGTCTACCTGACCGCAACCCTGGATGCGGCCACGTGGGGAGCGGAGCTCGCGGTGGGCGAGGGACCGGGCAGGATCTACCGGGTCGAACCCACAGGCCCCCTCGAGGATGACCCCAACCTGACGGACACGAGGTTTCCGGGCAACCCGACGAGGTCCTTCCGCACCCGGCAGCCCCTGCGAGTGGTCGGCGAGATCATGGACTGGGTGCCACACTCCCCCGAGGTGCTCCAGGCCATGCGGGAGCACCTCGAGGAGCTCGAGCGGCTCGGCGTCGAGGCCATCAACGACTGAACGGCTTCAGGGTGCGGAGGAGCGCCTCATCGTCGTCGGTGAGTCCGGCCTGGCGGGGCTGGTCTCGTGTCTGCTCGTAGCGGAGAGCACGGGCGAGGGTCTGCTCCAGGGGTCGGGTGGTCAGTCCGTGGGCCCGCGCTGCGGTCGTGTTCATGGTCGCGAAGTACCGCCAGTCAGCATCGTCGATCCACAGCGGCAAGGAGCGGGGGCCCATCCAGGACGAGACGTCGGCGCGCTGCAGGGTGGCTGCGGGCACCGGACGGGCCGGGACGGCGCTGCCGGCCACACGCCGGGCCACCGCCAGCAGGTCCCCGAGCGTAGTGGTCGGCCCGGTGGCGTTGAACGTGCCCTCGACGCGCCGCTGGGCGGCGTGCACGATCCAGGAGGCGAGGTCGTCGACGTCGATCAGTGCGCACGGGAAGTCCAGGTCGGGCGGGACCAGCACGTCCGGTCCGGAGGGGTGGGCGAACCGCCAGGGGTAGTAGCCGCTGCGCCCGGACCAGTCGCCCGGGCCGCCGATCAGCCCGGAGCGCACGAGCGTCGCCGGAGCCGGTCCCGACCTCACCGCGAGCTCGCAGGCCACCTTTGCCGGGCCGTACTCGGACATGTCCGCCATGACCTCGCCGACGAGCGGGTCGACTGTCTCGGAGGTCTCGTCCTGCTCGAGCTGGTCGAAGCGGGCGTAGACGTTGCCGGAGGACACGAACACCCAGTGCTCGGTGGTCAGGTCCCGGACCGCGCGGCGCACCTGACCGGGCTGGCGGGACACGTCGACCACCGCGTCCCAATGCCGATCCCTGACCGGACGCAGCCCGTCCTCGTCGTCCCGGTCCGCGACGACGAGGGCCACACCCGCGACGACGGGGGCGGTGCCGCGAGCCAGACACGTCACTCTGATCCCACGGTCGCGCGCGGTGCCGGCGATGGCCCGACTGAGGAACCGTGTCCCACCAAGCAGAAGAAGCTCCATCTACCCATACTGGCCGGCGGTGACCACCCGACCCTCGCGTTCGCTCTCAGCCGCCTGCCGATCGACGTGAGCCGGCTTGGCCGCGTGAGTGGGGCGAGTGACAGGCTTCAACCGCCACCACTGACCGTCACGCGTCGCCCAGATCGCCACGGGTGACGCGACGCTCCTTGCCGATCCTCCGGAGCACGGCCCACGGTTCGCGGGCAGCACTGACCGTGACGACGGTTCTTGTGAGGCTTGCAGAGCTGACAGCCCTTTGTGCTGCCGATGCGGCGAATGAGCCATGGTGGCTCCGATCCGTGACCAACACCGCCACGGGGGCGGGGTGGGTGCGGTACCGGACTCACCCCAGAGCGGGCCGACCCTGCCTCGTCCGGGCGCGGGCTTCGGTGCTCATCCGTGACGGCCGGTGTTGAGCCGTGCCCCGGCCGAGCCGCGGTCATCCGGACGGTGCAGGGGCCAGCCAGGCAGCCGTGTCGGGCGGCAGGACGTCGTGGACACCGGGTTCGCTCGCCAAGAGCGTCCGGCCGAGACCATCGATCCGGTACGGCTCGTCGCCAAGGTTAACGACGCACCGGAAGCCCTCCACACGCTCGAAGGCGAGCACGTCCTCAGGCGACTCCAGCCACCTCAGGCGGTCGCTGCGCAGGCCGGGTAGCGCTCGCCGCTCGGCCAGGGCCGCTCGGTAGAGGCTGAGCACGGAGTGCGCATCGGCCGACTGCGCGTCGACGGAGAGCCGCCGCCACCCGCCTGGCTGCGGCAGCCACGGCCGGCTGCCCGGCGGTCCGAAACCGTACGGCGGGGCGTCCCCCTTCCACGGGAGCGGCACCCGGCAGCCGTCGCGGCCCGGGACCGTGCCCGCCGACCTCCGCCACACCGGGTCCTGCCGGACGTCGTCGGGCAGGTCCTCGACCTCGGGCAGCCCCAGCTCCTCCCCCTGGTACAGGTAGGCCGATCCGGGCAGAGCCAGCGTGAGCAACGCGGCGGCCCGAGCCCGCCGAGTACCCAGGGCGAGGTCGGACGGCCCTGCGAACTCGTCGTGGGCCATCGTGGCGGCCGCCGTGCGCCGCCGTCCGTACCGGGTGACGTGCCGTGTCTCGTCGTGGCTGGAAAGCACCCAGGTGGCCGGCGCCCGCACCGGCGCCAGTGCCGCGAGCGTGTCGTCGACGACCCGCCGCAGCGCCGTCGCGTCCCAGGGGGCCCTGAGGTAGTCGAAGTTGAAGCTGGTGTGCAGCTCATCGGGCCGCACGTACCGGCTGAGCCGGTCCGGCCCGCTGACCACGGCCTCCGCGACGAACGCCCGCTCACCGGGGTAGCCGTCGGCGATCTTGCGCCACCGGCGGAGGATGTCGTGCACGGCGTCGACGTCCCAGTGCGGGTTGTCCCGCCACTGGTGGGAGTCGAAACCCGCCCCGGTGACGTGGCCGGCGTCGGGGAGTCCGGGACGCTTCGCCAGGGCCGGCGCCGCGTCGACACGGATGCCGTCGATCCCGCGGTCGAACCAATAGCGCAGGGTCTCGTCCACGTCGTCGGCGACCTGCTCGTGGGACCAGTCGAGGTCGGGCTGCTCCGCTGCGAAGAGGTGCAGGTACCACTGGCCGGGGGTCCCGTCCGGCTCGGTCGTCCTGGTCCACGCCGGGCCGCCGAAGGCGCTGATCCAGTCGTTCGGCGGCTCGTCACCTGCCGGTCCCCGGCCGTCCCGGAAGAAGTAGCGCCGCCGCTGGGGCGATCCGGGTCCGGCGGCCAGCGCATCGCGGAACCACGGGTGCTCGGCCGAGGTGTGGTTGGCCACGAGGTCCACGAGCACGCGCAGGCCCAGCGCGTGCGCCTCGTCGACCAGCGCCTTCGCGTCGGCGAGCGTGCCGAGCTCGGGGTGGACGGCCCGGTGGTCGGTGACGTCGTACCCGCCGTCGGCCAGCGGCGAGGGGTACCACGGCGTGACCCAGAGGGCGTCCACCCCCAGCCAGGCCAGGTAGGGGAGGCGCCGGCGCAGCCCTGTCAGGTCACCGACGCCGTCGCCGTCAGAGTCCGCGAAGCTGCGCGGGTACACCTCGTAGACGACCGCGTCACGCCACCAGGCCCGCTCGGCGCCTCCCCCTGGGGTCACGGGCTCGGCCACGAGGCCTCGATCGCGTCCAGGACCTCGTCGTCCGGCTTGTCGTTGGCGATCCAGTCCGTCATCTCGGTCCAGAAGGAGGCGGACCCGACCGCGGCCGGCATGAGGTCCGAGCCGTCGAAGCGCAGCGTGGCGTCGGGCGCCTGCAGCAGCTCGAGGCCCAGCCGCGCGATCGGGTCGGGCACGTTCTCCGGGTCGAGGGCCGTGCTGGGAGCGGTCCAGTTCCCCTCCGCGGCCCGCGCGTTCACGTACTCGGGCGAGGTGAGGTAGGTCTGGAAGGCCTGCACCTCGGGCCGGTCGCTGAAGGCGGCGACGAACTCCCCACCCGTGAGCAGCGGGCTGCCGAAGGACTCGTCGATGGGCGGGAGCGGGAAAGCCCACACGTCGCCGTCCTCGGCCACCGTCGTCCCTTCCGGCCAGCTTGAGGAGTAGAACGACGACTGCTTGTGCATGAAGCAGTTCCCGTCGAGCACCGGCAGTCCGGCGTCCTGGAACGCGGTGGAGGCGATGCTGCGGACGTCGCCGAAGCCGCCGTTGACGTACTCCTCGTTCTTGAGGATCGACCCGGTGCGCTCGAGCACGTCAGCCACCTGCGGGTCGTTGAAGGGGATGTCGTGGGCGACCCACTGGTCGTAGACGTCCGGCCCCTTGTCCCGGAGCATGACGTCCTCCATCCAGTCGGTGACCGGCCAGCCGGTGGCGTCGCCGGAGGCGATACCGACGCACCACGGCTTGCCTCCGTCGTCGACGATCTGGTCGGAGAGCTCGACCAGCTCGTCCCAGGTCTGCGGGATCTCGTAGCCGGCCTGGGCGAAGGCGCCGGGTGAGTACCACACGAGCGACTTGACGCTGGCTCCGTTCGGGGCGGCGTAGAAGGTCCCGTCGATGGTGCCGTAGGGCTTCCAGTCCTGGCCGTAGTAGTCGTCGACGTTCGCGACGACGCTCGCCGGCGCGGGGACGACGGCGTCCGTGTCACGGACGACGGTCTGCAGCAGGCCGGGCTGCGGGAAGAGGGCGATGTCCGGCGGGGACCCGCTCTGCACGCGGACCACGATCTGCGCCTCGAACTCCCGGGACCCCTCGTAGACGACGTCGGCGCCCGTGCACTGCTCGAAGGGCTCGAACGAGGCGATGTACGGCGCGTCGTCGGGGGCGACGACCGACGTGTAGAAGGTGACGGTCGTGCCGGCGAGGTCGCCGTACTGCTCGAAGGCGGCGCAGTCGACGTCGGCCGCTGCGTTCCCGCCACCGTCTTCCCCGCCGCCACAGCCGGCGAGCAGCAGCGCAGCCGCCAGCGCAGCCGCCGAGACCCCTGTGCCACGGGTGAGTGTCATGATTCTGCCTTTCGATTTCGGAAACGTTTCCGACTCGAGCATGCCTGCTCTAGCAGCGGAAGTCAAGACCTGGCCTCGGAGCAGCGGGCGGCTGAGCGGAAACGTTCCCGATCCACTAGGGTCGGTGTCGTGGGACGCACCGACGTGAACCTCACCGACATCGCCAAGCGCGCCGGCGTCTCGATTGCGACCGCCTCTCGTGCTCTCAACGACGCCTACGGCGTCGCACCCGCGACCCGGCAGCGCGTCCTGGCGGCTGCCGAGGAGATGGCCTACGTGGTCTCACCGGAGGCGTCCCGGCTGGCTAGGGGGTCCACCGGCCGAATCGGCCTGGTGGTCCCGCACATCGACCGGTGGTTCTTCGGGACGATGGTCGCGGCTCTCGAGTCCGTGCTCGCCCCGGCGGGCCTGGACCTGCTCCTCTACGACGTGGGGGGCGAGGAGGACCGCCGAGGGTTTTTCCATCGGCTGCCGGCCAGACGCAAGGTCGACGCCCTGGTGGTCGTCGGGTTCCCGGTCGCCGAGGCGGAACGGCAGCGGCTCGAGCTCATGGGCGTGGCGGTCGTGTCCGCCGGTGGGCAGGCCGAGGCGTACCCGTACGTCTGCATCGACGACGAGCAGGCGGGCCGGCAGGCCGTTGACCACCTGCTCCACCTCGGCCATCGGCGGATCGGCATGATCGAGGCCGTGGACCCCGACCAACCGGGCTGGCCCGAGGCACCCGGCCGGAGCGCGGCCTACACCGCGGCGCACCGCGAGGCGGGCGTGCCGATCCACCCGGAGCTTGTCGTGACCGTTGACTGGGGCGGGGAGTCCGGCGCCGAGGGGATGGCGCGGCTGTTCAGTCTCCGACGACCGCCCACAGCGGTGTACGCCCACTCCGACGAGGTCGCGCTTGGCGCGCTGAGGACCATCCGCCGGGCCGGGCTGAGGGTGCCCGAAGACCTCTCCGTCATCGGGATCGACGACCACCCGCTGGCAGCGCTGGTCGACCTCAGCACGGTCCGGCAACCGGTCCATGACCAGGGCGTGGCCGCCGGTCACATGCTGCTCGCCCTGCTCGCCGGCGAGGAGGTGGACCGAGCCGTGACCCTGCCCACCCGGCTGGTGCCACGCGGAACGACGGGGCGACGCCGCGCTGATGGCTCCTGAACTACCCGCCGCAGGACGCCGAGCGGGCTTGACCGGCCCGCCGCACCGTCAGGCCAGTCGGCTGGCTAACCGCGATGGTCACGTAGTTCAAGCCCAACCCCATTGCTTCCCTCGGCACGGCCGAGAAGTCTGGGGCACGACAGGGGCCTTGCCGCAAGCCCCACTCCCCTATACCCGGAAGTGGCAAGGGGCGGCAGGCTCCTTGCCTTTGTCGTTCCCGATCGCGCTCAGAGCAACTTGACGCCGTCCGAGCGCACATCGGCGCGATCGGACGCAATCCGCGGCAGACAAGTATCTGACTCGCGCTACGTGGGCGGCGAGCGGTTCGGGTCGGATGAGAGTGCTGCGAGTCGTCACAGGCCGGCCTGCTCATCCTCGACCCCGGCCGGTAGCTACACCGGAAGGCTGGTGAGCTGCACCGAGCTATCGGTCTCGACGACGGACAATCGGAGCAGCAAGCGAAGACCTACGGCCCGACTCGCCCGCCAATCCATTCTTACCGGCGTGGCGCCAGAAGATCTACAGCACCTGCACCGACGTGTCGGAGCGGTTTCTCCAGCCTTCCGGCAGACAGCTGATGCCGCCACGCAGGAACACTCGGCAACCCGGTCATCCTCGGGGCTGTCGCAGCTTGGGCAGGAAGCGACCGGTACGCTCGGTGTAGGCGAGGTAGCCGTCGCCGAAAGCTTCTGGGGAGGCGAGCAACTTCTCTTCTGCCGCCGCCCACCACTTGGTGGCCGCCACCCACGCCACCGCCAACCCCATCAGCAGGTAGCTACGGAACACAAGCCCGGTGCCCACCGCGATGGCCGTGAAGCAGGTGTAGACCGGATGCCGCACGTAGCGGTAAGGCCCGGAGGTCACGAGTTCGTGATCTACCGTTAGCCCGTCCACGCTCATGTAACGTCCCAGTACCCTGCCCGCCCAGACAACCACGGTCACCCCTACGGCCCACAGTGCAAGGCCGATGCATTGCAGGGCGAGATCGATATTGGAGGACCAGTTCAACCACCCGTCGTAACCCCACACGGGTGCAACGACCACGACAACGGGGTACAGGAGTGGGGCAACCTGGGCCAGGTCGCCTCCCCAACGGATGAAGACCGGGGGCCGCAACTTCGCTCGGAGCCGGGCGGCGCGGCCAGGGCGCTCCCACCGCGACACCAGCAGCCACATCGCGCCGTTCACGACGGTCATCAACACCGCCAGCTGCTGAGCGGTGGCCGCGTTCACTCCGCCCCCCTCCACGGCCGGGCAGCAGGGCCGTACTACCCGCCATGAGCCGCCGGTGGCCAGTATTCACCCACCGAGCACCACCCTCGAGTGGGCCACCTCCGAGCACGAGCAGGCAGGGTCATCAATGAGCGGGTGCCCAAGAGCCCGACCACGCCGCCTGCGTGTTGCATTGAGGCTCAAGCAGGGGGGTTCACCGCCCGAGTACCACCGTCTCCAGCAGGCGGGCTCCGGTGTCGAAGCCCAGGCGCAGCTCTCGGCGGGGAGCGCCGTCCTCGTCGAGGGGCTCGATCCACAGCGACCACTCTGCCGCCTGGATCGCGTTTCCGGCGAGACGCCGTGCTCGAGCGCGCTCCGGTGGACCTTCACACAGCGAAGTGGGCCAGCGCGGCCCGGATCGCATGCGTGGGCGGCCAGCTCGGGACCGCTCACGCTGGTCGCGCTCGGCCGCCAGCTTCAGCCGCCGGACCGCGTCGGTGTCGAAGGTGCGCTCGATCCGGGTCCGAGCAGTAGACACGTCCTCCCGCGTCAGGGAGTCGACGACCTTGTCGATCGAGCGCCACACCTCTGCGAAGGCGCGCATCTCCGGCACCTGGTCACGGGCCGGTTCGTCGGCCTCCCACCCGGCGATCTCCTCGTACATGCGGCGTCCGAAGAGGTGGGTGCCGATGGCCCTCTCGCGATCGTTGATGTACGCGTGGACCTGCTCGTCGGGGACGGCCCAGTCGAAGCAGGCCGTCGGCGTCGGCGACGTAGCCGTCGAGCCAGCTAATCGCCACGTGGATCAGCTTGCGCCCGCGAGCGCTCCTGTCAGTGCTGTCCGAGACGTGCGGCGAGCAGGTCCAGGGTGGCCCGGTCGATGCCGAAGCCGGGGAAGGCCGCGAGGCGGTCCAGGGGGAAGTTGCCGATGACCCTGACGAGATCGCCCTCGGCGAGGAAGCCACCGACCTGACCCGCCTCGTCGGCGAAGAGCGACGCCAGCGCCGCAGCCGCAGCAGGGTCGGCCAGCCACTCCTCCAGCGTCGACGTCGCCGAGATCGGCGCCAGCCGGGACGGGGCCGCGATGTCGAGCGTTCCGGTCAGCCGCAGGTCGCGCGACGAGGCTCCGACCGCGATCTCGAAGTCACCGGCCTCCACCAACCAGTCGTGGAAGATCGTCGACCAGTACGCGAAGGCCCGCTGGTCCAGTTCCACCTCGACGGGCGCCGACTCGCCAGGCTCCAGCCGTACCTTCACGAAACCCTTCAGCTCCCGTACGGGACGCGCCACCGAGCACTCGGGGTCGCGCACGTAGACCTGGACGACCTCCGCGCCCGACCGGTCACCGGTGTTGGTGACCCTGCAACGCACCGCAACGCGCAGATCGCCGGCCTCCACGCTTCCGACCACCTCCAGCTCGAGGTCGTTGTACCCGAACGTCGTGTACGAGAGCCCGTGGCCGAACGGGTAGCTGACGGCCTGGTCCCGCGCGTCGTAGCCGCGGTAGCCGACGAAGACGCCTTCGCCGTATCGGACATGCCCGGAGTCGCCGGGGAAGGAGGGGTACGACGGGTTGTCCTCCAACCGAAGGGGCAGCGTCTCCGCCAGCTTGCCCGACGGTGACGCGACACCGAGGAGCAGCTCGGCGATCGCTCCACCGCCGGCCTGGCCCGGCAGCCAGCACTCCAGTACGGCATCCGCGTGCTGCTCCCAGTCCGACACCCGCACCGCCGACCCGTTGGAGAGCACCACGACGACCGGCGCACTGGCGCCCTCGGCCACGGCGGCGAGCAGCGCCGTCTGGTCAGTCGGCAGGTCCATGTGTGTGCGGTCGAAGCCCTCCGACTCCTCCTCGGCCGGCAGACCCAGGAAGACGACCACCGCGTCGGCGCCGCGCACGGCCTCCACCGCCTCGGCCACGAGGGCCTCGTCCGGCCCGGCCGACCCCGGCGCGTAGCCAGCGGCGAATCGCACCGTCACGCCCTCGGGGACGAGCGCCTCCAGCTGGTCGAGCGTCGCATCGAGGCGGGTGGGGACGACCTGCGAGCTCCCCGCACCCTGGTACCGCGGCGTCCGGGCCATCTCCCCCACGACCGCAAGCGTCCGACCATGGGCCAACGACAGCGGGAGCGCCCCGCCCTCGTTCATGAGCAGCACCGCCGACTCCCTGGCCGCCTGCCGGGCGAGGTCGTGGTGCGCCTCGGCGTCGACCTGACCGGGGTCTGCCAGGGCCGGCTGGGCACGCGCCACGAGCTCGAGCACCCGCCGTACGGAGGTGTCGAGCACGGCCTCGTCCAGCTCACCCGCTCGCACCGCAGCCACGAGGGCCGCGTCGCTCACCCCGAGATTCGGTGGCATCTCCAGGTCCAGGCCGGCGGCGAGCGCGGCCACCCGATCGGAGACCGCGCCCCAGTCCGAGACCACGAGGCCCCGGAAGCCCCATTCGTCGCGCAGCACCTCCGTGAGCAGCCACCGGTGCTGGGAGGCATACGTGCCGTTGACCCGGTTGTAGGCGCACATCACCGTCCACGGCTGCGCCCGCGTGACCACGTGCTCGAAGCCGGTCAGGTAGATCTCCCGTAGCGGGCGCTCGTCCACATCTGCACTGACCCGCAGCCGGTCGGTCTCCTGGTTGTTGGCCGCGTAGTGCTTCAGCGACGTGCCGACGCCCTGGCTCTGCACCCCCTCGACCATCGCAGCCCCCAGTGCTCCGGAGATCAGCGGGTCCTCTGAGAAGTACTCGAAGTTGCGGCCGCACAACGGCGAGCGCTTGATGTTGATGCCGGGCCCGAGCAGGACCGCGACCCGCTCCGCCAGCGCCTCCCTGCCGAGGGCCTCGCCCACCCGCCGTACGAGACGGACGTCCCAGGACGAGCCGAGGGCGGCCGCGGTCGGGAAGCAGGTCGCGGGTACGCTGCCGCCCAGGCCGACGTGGTCACCGCCCTCGGGCTGCTTGCGCAAGCCGTGGGGTCCGTCCGCCACCATCACCGACGGCACGTCCACGCGCTCGACGGCAGCCGTGTGCCAGAAGTCCGATCCCAGGCACAGCGAGGCCTTCTCCTCCAACGTCATCGCCGCCAGCGCGGCGTCGACGTCCAGGCCCTCCGTGTGCTGTGCGGTCATCGCCGCTCCTCGCATCGCTCGTGGCTCCGTCCGCCTCCCCTACGGCGTGCCTCACCGTACGGGGGTCGGTGCGGCTCCCGGAAGCGCGCGGACGTCGAGCGCCGTCAGGCCGCTCGCTCCTCCGGCCCGGCAGCGGCGGCCTCGGCTTCGGGGCTGCCCGGCTGCCGGGTGGGGATCTGCGCGGTGAAGAAGAGCGACACGATCGCGAGGAGCGCGAGTACGGCAAGCGCAGCATCGAGTCCGCGGATGCGTGCCTCCCGGTTGTCCTCCAGCACCGACTGGGTGACGTCCTCGCTTTCGCCCGCGTCGCCCATGGCCTGTTCGAGTGCGGTGTCGGAGAGGAAGGGGACACCCGACGCCAGCTCCACGCTCGCCTGCTGCTTGACGTCGTCGGGGACGTCGGGATTGTCCTGGATGCCGGCGATCAGGGTCGTGGTGAGCACGGTGATGAGAACGGAGCCGGCCAGGGCCGTCCCCAGCGACGCGCCCAGGTTCGTCGCGGTGTTCTGCAGGCCGCCCACTTCACCGCTCTGCTCGTCGGGGACGGACGAGACGGTCACGCTGCCCAGCTGCGACGCAAGCGCCCCGATGCCCAGGCCGACGAGCAGCATGGGCACCGCCACCACAGCGGCGCTGGAGTCGAGCGTGATGCCGCCGAGGAGGACCAGGATGCCCGCGAGGATGAGCAGCATGCCGGCCCGGACCACCCGCCGGGGGGAGGCGTTCGGCCGCAGCTTGGGTACGCCGATGGCCGCCACCAAGAGCGCCAGGGACAGCGGCAGGATGCGCAGGCCGGTCTCGATGGCGGAGAGCTCGAGGACGACGGACAGGAAGAGTGGGACGACGAAGAAGATGCCCGCCTGCAGCAGGAACTGGAATCCGAACATGGTCAGCCCCGCGGCCAGCTGCGGGTTGCGCAGCATCCCCGGCCGTACGAGCGGCTCGCCGCCACGCTGGGCGACCCGGTTCTCCCACCGGACCAGCAACCAGACCACGAAGAGCCCGGTGAGGACGAACCAGAAGGTCGGGGAGAGACCGAACAAGGCCGGCCCACCCTCCTTGGGGAGCAGCCATCCCCACTCGCTCGACCGCAGCACGCCGTACACGGCCATGCCCAGACCGACCACGGAGAGGAGGGTGCCGACGACGTCGAGCCTCGCGGGACCCTCCGGCGGCGCGTCCGCGACCCGCCGGGACAGGGCCAGGATGACCAGCACGACCCCCACCTCGCCGAAGAACACCCAGCGCCAGGAGCCGTACGTGGTCGCGGCACCGCCCAGCAGCGGACCGACGGCGACCGCGATGGCGCCGGCCGCGGCGACCAGTCCGTACGCGCGGGGACGGTCCGGCTGTGCGAAGTTGCTCGCCACGAGCGCCACGATCGCCGGCATGATCAGGGCAGCACCGACACCTTCCAGGAACGACCAGCCGAAGATCAGGACGGGCAGGTTGGGTGCCAGACCGGTGGTCAGGGACCCCGCTCCGTAGATGACGCAGCCGATGGAGAAGGCCCGGCGCCGGCCGATGATCGTGCCGATCTTGCCGCCAGTGATCATGAGCGTCGCCATCACCAGCGTGTAGAGGGTGATAGCCGTCTGGATGCCGGTGATGGTGGTGCCCACGTCGCTGGCGACGGTCGCCATCGACACGTTCATCACCGAGCTGTCCAGCGTCATGAGGAACTGCGCCGAGGCCAGGGTGAGGAGCACCCCACCGGCCGCCGCGCGCTGCACCGCTGCATCCGTCGCCACGGCGACGACGGTAGCGGCGGGCGGCGCCGGAAGGGCTACCCGCGGCGGGTCAGACGAAGACGCTCAGCAGCCAGGCGATGGCGAAGCCGATCGTCCCGAGCAGGGTCACCATCGCGGTCCACGTCTTGAACGTCGTCTTCACGTCCATTCCGAGGAAGCGGCCGACCAGCCAGAAGCCGGAGTCGTTGACGTGCGAGAGCACCGTCGACCCGCAGGCGATCGCGATCACCGTCAGGGCGAGGTACGCGTCGGAGAGCCCACCCGTCGCCTCGATGACGGGCGCGATGAGTCCCCCGGTCGTCGTCAGCGCCACGGTCGCCGAACCCTGGGCCACCCGCAGCGCGACGGCGATGAGGAAGGCCGCCACGATCACCGGCAGGCCGATGCCCTCCAACGACGTGGCCAGGGCATCGCCGATCCCCGAGGCGCGGAGCACCGCACCGAACATGCCGCCCGCGCCGGTGATGAGGATGATCGAACACACCGGGCCGAGCGCGCTGTTGGCCGTGGCCTCGACCTGTGCCCCGGTCTGGCCGCGCTTCCAGCCGAGGAGCCACATCGCCACGATCACCGAGATGAGCAGGGCGATCGGGGTCTGCCCGACGAGCACGAAGCCCTGCACCCAGGGCTCCTCGCCGTCCACGACCCCGGCCGTGTCCAGGGTGCTGAGCCCGGTGTTGAAGAAGATCAGCGTGACCGGCAGGAGCAAGACGAGGAGCACGGTGCCGAAGGCGGGGACGCTCGAGCCTCCGTCCGGTGGCCGCACATCCGTACGCACCCCTCCCGTGCGGTCCGCGACGGGCTCCGTGCCGTCTCCCGTACGGGAGGTGGGCTCGTCGTCCCCCTTACGAGAGGTCGGCTCATCGTCTCCCGGACGTGCGGGCTGGCCGGTCCGGCCGACTGAGGTCCCCGACCCGGGCGCCTCGTCCGCGCCGCCGAGGACGGCCGGGACTGGGAGGACGATCCGCTTCCCCATCCAGATACCGAAGAGGTACGAGCCGAGGAACCAGGTCGGGACACCGATGAGCAGGCCGAACAGGAGGACCAGCCCGATGTTGGCGCCGATCAGCTCGGCAGCGGCCACCGGGCCGGGGTGGGGCGGGACGAAGGCGTGCATCACTGCGAAGGCGCCGGCGACCGGCAGTGCGTAGGTGAGCAGGGAACCGCCCAGCCGACGCGCCACGGTGAAGACCAGCGGGAGGAAGACCACGAACCCGGCGTCGAAGAAGATCGGCAGGCCGAAGAGCAGTGCGGCGACGCCGAGCGCGAGCGGCGCCCGCTCGTCGCCGAAGCGGCGGACGAGGGAGTCGGCCAGGACCTGGGCGCCTCCGCTGACCTCGAGCATCTTGCCGAGCATCGCCCCCAAGCCCACGAGCAGGGCGACGCTGCCGAGGGTCGTCCCGAAGCCTCCGACGATCACGTCCCCGATGTCGCCCAGCGGTACCCTCGCCGCGAGCGCGGTGAGCACGCTGACCAGGATCAGCGCCACGAAGGCGTGCAGGCGCACCCGGATGATGAGGAAGAGCAGCAGCAGGACCGCCCCGACGGCGATGAGCAGCAGCGGGCCGGTCGACAGGGTCGGTTCGACGTCGGGCATCAGGCGCTCCTCGCGTCCGCAGGGTCGGTGGCGGGCAGGGTGGCCTGCGCGGCGCGCAGGTCTGCGAAGGTGGGCAGCAGGGCCTCGACAGCACGGTCGGCGAGCGCGACCAGGGGTTCGAGGCAGGCGGTGAGCTCGGGGTCGGGCTGCTCGACGTCCTCGACGGCGACCAGGTCGGCGGCGCGGTCGAGGTCCTCCAGCAGGCCGAGGGCGGTGAGGCCGAGCAGGGCCGCGCCGAGGCTGGACCCCTCGGGCGTGGCGGCGAAGCCGATGGGACGGCCGAAGGCGCCGGCCAGGATCTGGCGCCAGAGCGGGCTGCGGGAGAAGCCGCCGGTGGCTCGCACCTCGAGCACCTGCGCACCGGCCTCCTCGAGGGACGCAACGACCAGCGCGAGCTGCAGGCAGACACCCTCGAGGGCGGCGCGGACGAGGTGTTCGCGGCGGTGCTCGCGGCGCAGCCCGAGGTAGACCCCCTGGGGGAGGGAGGACCACAGCGGTGCGCGCTCACCGTGCAGGTAGGGGAGGAGGAGCAGGCCGCCGCTGCCGGGCGGGGCCTGCTCGGCCAGCGAGATCAGGGCCTCCGGAACCGAGTGGCCCCCGACGGTGGCCTGCTCGGCCACTTCGGGTGCCAGCGCCTCGCCCACCCAGTCCAGGACGTTGCCGCCGTTGTTGACGGCCCCGCCCACGACGTAGCGGTTGCCGTCGAGGACGTAGCAGAAGACCCGTCCGCGTGGGTCGACGTGCGGTGCGTCGGTCGCGACCCGGACGGCTCCGCTCGTGCCGATCGAGCAGGCCGCCGACCCGGGCCGGACGGCTCCGACGCCGAGGTTGGCGAGCGGCCCGTCGCCCGAGCCGACGACGACGGGCAGGCCTGGCGGCAGGCCGAGCAGGTCGGCTCCGGCCCGCGAGAGCCGCAGGACGTGCCGGGTCGGGACGGGCAGCGGCAGCTGGTCGGCGCGCACGCCGGCGTAGGCGAGCGCCTCGCCGTCCCAGGTCCGGTCGGCCAGCGAGAAGAGGCCGGTGGCCGAGGCGAT
>DATHUJ010000011.1:0-24473 GCA_035462375.1 Jiangellales bacterium | reverse complement strand
CCGCCACGACGGCGAGCCTGGCCACGTCGATGGTCGCGATGCTGCCCAACGACGCGGTCGTCGTCGGCGAGGAGGCGCGGATCCACGTGCCGGCCAACTTCTTCCATCCCGCGGGCTTCGCGATCGTCCGGCCGGGTCAGGATCCCGAGTGGGTGGAAGCGCCCTATCGCGGTCGGGGCTACGTGCACGAGATCGAGGAGGTCGAGCGGTGCATCGCCGCCGGGCTGACCGAGAGCCCGCTGGTCCCGCTCGACCGCACGCTGGCGGTCATGACCCTGCTCGACACCGTTCGCGACGCGATCGGGCTGATCTATCCCACCGAGGCCTGACCCCCGTACCCTGCCCGGCATGGCCAAGACCGCGAAGACGACGAAGAAGCCCCGCAAGACGACGGTCGTCGACCGGTTCCCCAAGAAGCTGTACGAGAAGGAGCTCTTCCGCCTCCAGGCGCGACTGGTCACACTCCAGGAGTGGATCCGGGCCGAGGACAAGCGCCTGGTCGTCGTCTTCGAGGGCCGCGACGCCGCCGGCAAGGGCAGCACCATCAAGCGGGTCACGCAGTACCTCAACCCCCGCGTCGCCCGTATCGTCGCGTTGCCCGCCCCGAGCGACCGCGAGCGGACCGAGTGGTACTTCCAGCGCTACATCGCCCAGCTCCCCGCCGCCGGTGAGATCGCACTGTTCGACCGGTCCTGGTACAACCGCGCCGGCGTCGAGCGGGTGATGGGTTTCTGCACCAACGACGAGTATCACCGCTTCCTGCACCAGTGCCCGATCTACGAGCGGATGCTGGTCGAGGACGGGGTCCTGCTCCGCAAGTACTGGTTCTCGGTCAGCGACGCCGAGCAGGAGGTCCGCTTCCGCTCCCGGCTCGAGGACCCGATGCGTCGCTGGAAGCTCTCCCCCATGGACCTGGAGTCCATCTCGCGCTGGGAGGAATACTCCCGCGCGAAGGACCAGATGCTCATCCACACCGACATCCCCGAGGCGCCGTGGTACGTCGTGGAGAGCGACGACAAGCGCCGTGCGCGGCTGAACATGATCCACCACCTGCTCTCGACGATCGACTACGAAGAGGTGCAGCGACCCCCGCTGGAGCTGCCGAAAAAACGGCCGCCCTCGACCGGGTACCGCCGGCCACCCCGGGACACCCAGATGTACGTCCCCGACTACGCCCAGACCCTGCTCGAGGGCTGACCGGCTCACGATCACGACCCACCCCCGGCGGACCGACGGCCAAGATCACCGTAACGCCAGGGTCCCGCCACCCGGGAGTCCGAGCTCACGACGATCACGACCGGCCGCTGGACGATCCGGCTGCGAGTGCATCTCCCACACCAGGACCTCGGCCTCGCCCGCCGGACGCAGCCGCCGGACCCCGACACCCGCGATACGCACCGCGTCGCCCTCGGCGAGCAACCCCACCCGGTCGAGCACCACGTGCCCGCGGACCACGTAGACGTGGAGCAGCGGGGCGCGCGGGAGCCGGACCGGGCCCTCCGGCCGGACGACGTGCAGGGCCGCCCCCGGGTGCACCAGCCGCACCCCCGGACCGTGCGCATCCCGCGCGAGCCCGCTCGCCGCCACCACGGACGGTCCGGTCGCGAGCGCCCCGGCCAGATCGCGAGCCTCGTACGAGGGCGGCGCGTCCGGCCGCGTCGACGGCAGCCACACCTGCACGAGGCGCAGGGGTCCGGCGCCCGCGTTGACCTCGGCATGGACGACCCCCGCGCCCGCGTGCAACCGCTGGACGGACGCCGGGCCGAGCACGCGGTCAGCGCCCCGGGCATGCCTGTGCCGCAGCCGACCATCGACCACCCACGTCACGATCTCGACGTCCCGGTGGCGGTGCTGGTCGTAGCCCGAGCCCGGCTGAACCTCGTCGTCGTTGTGCACCAGCAGCAGGCCGAAGCCGACGTCAGCGGGGTCGTAGTGAGCCCCGAACGAGAACGAGTGCCGCGAGCGGATCCCCCGCGACGTCGTCACCGCCCGGTCGGCCGACCGACGGACCTCCGACCCCGACCGACCGGCGACCGTCACCGGGGGAGCCGCGCCGTGACGGCCAGGAGCGGCGCCGTCCCCGACCGCGCGGTCCTGGTCGAGCACCGATAGCCGGCGGCCTCCAGGTGCCCCACCAGCGTCGACTCCAGCGACGCGAGTCGCCCGGTGCTCGGCACCTCGTAGACCAAGCAGAGCCGCCCACCGAGAGCGAGCAGCTCGGCGATCAACGCCAGCTCCTCCCGCGCCGGGCGCACCCAGAAGAGGTTGACGTTGACCGCGAGCACCCGGTCGAACACCCCCAGCCCGTGCGGCTCGAGGTCCTCCAGCGCGACCTGGCGGAAGGACGCGCGGCCGGCCTCGACGTGACCGGAGTTCCGGTCCCGGGCGGCGGCCACGGCGATCGCCGACCGATCCACCCCCAGGAGCGACCCTCCGTCGAGACGGTCGCAGACGAGCTCGGCTGCGACCCCCCGGCCGCCGCCGATCTCGAGGACCCGGTCCCCCGGCTGCGGGTCCAGCACGTCGACCGCCCACACGAGCCGGGCCGGGGGGCTACCGCGCCGCGCCACAGCTACCTCCGGTGGACGGGTCGACGACGGGACGCACGGGCCGGTTCTAGGCCCGCGGACCACCGAGGTCAAGCCCACGACGCGTGGCCGAGTCCACCACGCCGACGCGGGTAGTAGCGCAGGATGTCGCCCGTGCGTAACCTGCCCGACCAGACCGTGGCTGTGCGCCTCGTCCGTCCCGACGACGCGGCGATCATGTCGCGCCTGCTCGCCACCAACGCCGAGTTCCTGGCACCGTACGAGCCGGAGCGGCCCGCGGACTTCGCGTCGCCGGCAGGGCAGGCGGGAGAGATCGCGCGCTCGCTCGAGCGCCACGAGGCCGGGTCGGCCTACCCGGGAGCCATCGTGCTCGACGGCGAGGTGGTCGGCCGCATCAACCTCAGCAACATCGTGCGCGGCGCGGCCAACTACGCCGACCTCGGCTACTGGGTGGCCCGGTCGGCCAACGGCCGCGGCGTCGCCACGCTGGCGGTCCGCGACGTGCTGGTGATGGCCTTCGGCCCGCTCGCGCTCCACCGGGTCCAGGCCGCGACCCTCGTGGACAACCTCGCGTCGCAGCGGGTACTGGTGAACAACGGCTTCGAACGGATCGGCGTGGCTCGCCGCTACCTCCGCATCGCCGGCCGCTGGCAGGACCATGTGCTCTTCCAGCGCCTCGTCAACGACGACGACTGACTCCCGTACGGCAAGGAAGCGCGACCACCGCCGACCGGCCCGTACGGGCGGTAGCCCGACGGCGGCGCGGTCACCCCTGCCGGCGCCGGCCGGTCCACGCCAGCAGCTGCCCCACCGGCCAGGTGTTGACCACCCGCTCGGGGGGCACGCCGCAGGATGCTGCCCGCTCGCAGCCGTAGGGCTGCCAGTCCAGCTGGCCGGGCGCGTGCGCGTCCGTGTCCACGGAGAAGAGGCAACCGGCCTCGACGGCCTGCCTCAGCAGCCGCCGCGGCGGGTCGAGCCGCTCCGGACGGGAGTTGACCTCGACCGCCACTTCGAACCGCTCACAGGCCGCGAAGACGATCTCGGCGTCGAACTGCGACTCCGGCCGGGTCCCGCGGCCGCCCGTGACCAGCCGGCCGGTGCAGTGACCGAGCACGTCGGTGTGCGGGTTCGCGATCGCCGCGACCATCCGCGGGGTCATCTCGTCGGCGGGCATCCGCAGCTTCGAGTGCACCGAGGCGACGACCACGTCCAGGCGGTCGAGCAGCTCGGGCGCCTGGTCGAGCGAGCCGTCCTCCAGGATGTCGACCTCGATCCCGGTGAGCAGCCGGAAGGGGGCCAGCCCCTCGTTGAGCTCGGCCACGAGGTCGAGCTGGCTCCGCAGCCTCGCCGCGGACAACCCGTTCGCGACCGTGAGCCGCGGCGAGTGGTCGGTCATCGCGAGGTACTCGTGGCCGAGGGCCTGCGCGGTGACGGCCATCTCGGGCACCGGCGACCCGCCGTCGGACCAGTCGGAGTGGGAGTGCAGGTCGCCGCGCAGGGCAGCCCGCAGCGCCGCCGCGCCGTCGTCCAGGTCGACGAGCGGCCCGGCCTCGGCCTCCAGCTTCGCGAGGTAGCCGGGGACCTCCCCGCGGACGGCCTCGGTGACCACACCCGCCGTCTTGGGCCCGACTCCGTCGAGGTCACGCAGGGTCCCCGCGGCCACCCGCTCCAGCAGCTCGTCGGGCGGCACGCGCTCCACGGCGGCGGCCGCGGTCCGGTAGGCCCGCACGCGGTAGGTCTCGGCGCGCTGGCGCTCGAGCAGGAAAGCGATGCGCCGCAGCGCCTCCGTCGGGTCCACGGGCGAGTCCTACCCTCGTTGTAGGGCTGCGACAACCCATCCGGCGCACCGAGGTGCCCGGCGCGTACGCTCACAGGCATGCGGCAGCCGGCCGCGGCGACGGTCCGCCGTCTGGAGAGGGCCACGGGCTCCCTGGCCACGGCTGCCCTCGCCCGTATGGACGAGCGGCTCGCATGGTTCCGCGCCATGCCGGCAGACGAGCGCTCCTGGGTGGGGCTGATCATCCAGGCCGGCATCGCCGCCTTCGTGGCTTGGTACCGCGCTCCCGGTCCCGGCGGCCCGCCGATCACCGCCGACGTCTTCGGCACGGCCCCGCGCGAGCTCGCCCGGGCCATCAGCCTGCAGCAGACGGTGGAGCTCGTCCGGACGGCCATCGACGTCGTCGAGGAGCGCGTCGAGGAGGTCGTGGGACCCCAGGACGCGCCCGGGGTCCGGGCCGCGGTGCTCACCTACAGCCGCGAGGTCGCCTTCGCGACCGCTGACGTCTACGCCCGCGCCGCCGAGGCGCGCGGCGCCTGGGACGCCCGGCTCGAGGCGCTCGTCGTCGACTCGTTGCTGCGCGGGGAGACCGACGAGGCCGTACGGTCGCGGGCGGCGGCCCTCGGCTGGTCGGCGACCGGAGGCGTGGCCGTCGTGGTCGGACGAGCCCCCGCGGCCGAGCAGCAGGTGGTCGTCGACAACATCAGGGCAGCGGCACACCAGGGCGGACACGACGTGCTCACCGGTGTGCAGGGTGACCGACTCGTCGCGGTGCTGGGCGGGGTCGGCGACCCCGAGAAGGCGGCCGCGTCGGTGGTGGGCGAGTTCGGTCCCGGTCCGGTCGTCGTGGGCCCGCTCGTCGGCGACCTGCTGGCGGCGGCGGTGTCGGCGCGCGCGGCCGTGGCCGGGTTGCGCTCGGTGTCCGGGTGGCCCGGGGCGCCTCGGCCGGTGGCCGCCGACGCGCTGCTCCCGGAACGAGCGCTGGCCGGCGACGGCCACGCGCGCCGCGCGCTCGTGGCCGACGTCTACATCCCGCTGGCCAGTGCCGGCCCCGTCGTGCTCGAGACGCTGGCTACCTTCCTCGAGGAGGGATCCTCCGTCGAGGCGACGGCGCGGATGCTCTTCGTGCACCCCAACACCGTGCGCTACCGGTTGCGCCGGGCAGCCGAGATCACGGCGCTGACCCCGGCAGACCCGCGTGACGCCTACACGCTGCGGCTGGCCCTCACCCTGGGCCGGCTGATGACCCCGGAAACCGAATCGTCATCGTAGTTGTGGGGACCCGACAAAGATCGGCGCGCACATTTCGTGGGGACACCTCCCGTCGTACCCCCGGGTAACCCGCATCGTGGAGACGTGCTCGTCATCGTCGCCCCGGGCCAGGGCGCCCAGACGCCCGGCTTCCTCTCGCCGTGGCTGGAGGACCCGACCTTCGCCGACCGCCTGCACTGGCTGTCGGCGGTGGCCGGCATCGACCTGGTGCGCCACGGAACCGAGTCCGACGCCGACACCATCCGCGACACGGCGGTGGCCCAGCCGCTGCTGGTGGCCTCCGGGCTGGTCGCGGCGCTGTCGCTCTTCCCGCACCCGTCCGACGCCTTCGGCAAGGTGGGCGCCGCCGCGGGACACAGCGTCGGCGAGATCACCGCGGCAGCCGGCGTCGGGGTGATCACCGCCGAGCAGGCGATGGTGCTGGTCCGGGAGCGCGGCCGGGCGATGGCCGAGGCCGCGGCGGTAACGCCTACGGGGATGATCGCGGTGCTCGGCGGCGACGCCGACGAGATAGCCGCGGCGCTGGAGCGGCACGGCCTGACACCGGCCAACGCGAACGGCGCCGGCCAGGTGGTGGCCGCCGGCACGGTGGAGCAGCTGGAGGCCTTCGCGGCCGACCCGCCCGCCCGCGCGCGACTGGTCCCCCTGGAGGTCGCCGGCGCCTTCCACACGTACCACATGGCGCCGGCCGTCGACCGGCTCGAGGCGCTCTCCCGGGCCGTCACCACCCGCGACCCGCGAAGCCGGCTGCTGTCGAACCGCGACGGTCAGGTCGTGCACGACGGCGTCCAGATGCTCACGCGGATCGTCCACCAGATCGCTGCCCCGGTCCGCTGGGACCTCTGCATGCAGACCATGGCCGACCTCGGGGTCACCGGCCTGCTCGAGATGCCCCCCGCGGGCACCCTCACCGGTCTGGCCAAGCGCGGCCTCAAGGGCGTGGCCACCTTCGCGCTCAAGACCCCTGACCAGCTCGACGACGCACGCGCCTTCGTCGAGGAGCACGGTGCCGAGAGCCCCTTGGACGCCTCGCCCACGTGGCGGCTGGTGGTCGCCCCGATGAAGGGCACCTTCTCGCCGGCCGACCTGCCGGTCGGGGCCGAGCTCGTCGCGGGTGAGCTGGTCGGCACCGTCACATCGCTGCGCGACACCCAGGAGGTGGTCGCCGTGCACGGCGGCACCGTTCTCGAGTGGCTGGCGGAGTCCGGTGACCCGGTCTCCCCCGGTCAACCGCTGGTCCGCCTGCACCCTCAGGGGGTGCCGGCATGACCGCCCAGATCCGCGGCCCCGTCGGCGGGACCCAGGCAGGCATCCTCGGCGTGGGCGCCTACCGCCCCGTCCGGGTCGTGTCCAACGACGAGATCTGCGAGCGGATCGACTCCTCCGACGAGTGGATCCGCACGCGGACCGGCATCACGTCCCGGCGCTTCGCCGGCGAGGAGGAGACGGTCGTCTCCATGAGCATCGCCGCGGCGGAGAAGGCGTTGGCCCACGCGGGAGTCACCCCTGACCAGGTCGGGTGCATCGTGGTGGCCACGGTCACGCACCTCTACCAGACCCCGTCGGCGGCGGCCGAGGTCGCGCACAAGATCGGCGCGACACCGGCTGCGGCCTTCGACATCTCCGCGGCCTGTGCCGGCTTCTGCTACGGGCTGTCGCTGGCCTCGGACATGGTGCGCGGCGGCAGCGCCCGGCACGTCCTGGTCGTGGGTGTCGAGCGGCTCTCCGACATCACCGACGCCTTCGACCGCTCGACGGCCTTCATCTTCGCCGACGGGGCGGGCGCGGCTGTCGTGGGCCCGTCCGACTCCCCGGGGATCGGCCCGGTCGTGTGGGGCTCCGACGGCTCCCAGCTCGACCTGATCCGCCAGGAGGAGTCCTGGGAGGACGCCTTCCGCCGGGAGGAGGGGCCCGCCTGGCCGCACTTGCGGATGGAGGGCAACCCCGTCTTCCGCTGGGCCTCCTTCGAGATGGCCAAGGTCGCGAAGCAGGCTCTGGACGCCGCCGGCGTGAGCGCGCAGGACCTCGACGTGTTCGTCCCCCACCAGGCGAACATGCGCATCACCGACGCGATGGCCCGCGCGATCGGCCTGCCCGACACCGTTGCCGTCGCACGCGACATCGCCGAGCAGGGCAACACCTCCGCCGCCTCCGTACCCCTGGCGCTCGAGCGGATGCTCGAGACCGGCCAGGCCAAGAGCGGCGACCTGGCGCTGTTCATCGGCTTCGGTGCGGGGCTGGTCTACGCCGCCCAGGTCGCCCGGGTCCCCTAGGGTCACCCCAGGTCCCCCCGTACGACGCCGTACGGGGAGCACGAATCCACCGACGCAAGGAGATCGAATGGCCACCACCGAGGAGATCCGCAGCGGTCTCGCCGACATCGTCAACGAGATCGCCGGCGTGCCGGCCGACGACGTCCAGATGGACAAGTCCTTCACCGACGACCTGGACATCGACTCCCTGTCGATGGTCGAGGTGGTCGTGGCCGCCGAGGAGAAGTTCGGCGTGAAGATCCCCGACGACGAGGTCAAGAACCTCACGACGGTGGGCGACGCCGTGGCCTTCATCGAGCGGGCGGGTTCCTGAGCGATGACGAGCACCCAGGTACGTGTCGTCGTCACCGGGCTCGGTGCGACCACGCCCGTCGGGGGCGACGTCGCGTCGACCTGGGAGGCCCTGCTCGCCGGTCGGTCCGGCGTGCGGACGCTCACCGCTGACTGGGTCGAGCCGCTGCCGGTGCACATCGGTGCACCGGTGGCGGTCGAGCCCACCGAGGTGCTCCCGCGGGTCGAGGCCCGGCGCCTGGACCGGTCCGGGCAGCTGGCCATGGTCGCTGCGCGCGAGGCGTGGGCCGACGCCGGCCTGGCCGGCGAGGGCGCCGGGCCCGACCCGGAGCGGCTCGGTGTCGTCGTCGGCACCGGCATCGGCGGCGTGCACACGCTGCTGGACAACTACCTGGTGTTGCTGGAGAAGGGTCCCCGCCGGGTGTCCCCGCTGGCGATCCCGATGCTCATGCCCAACAGCGCCGCAGCGCACATCGGGCTCGAGGTCGGGGCCCGGGCGGGGGTGCACACCCCCGTGTCGGCCTGCGCCAGCGGCAACGAGGCGATCGCCTGGGCGCTGGACATGCTGCGGTCCGGCAAGGCCGACGTCGTGGTCTCCGGCGGCACGGAGGCGGCCATCCACGCCCTCCCGATGGCGGCCTTCGCGAACATGATGGCGCTGTCCGCCCGCAACGACGAGCCCGAGCGGGCCTCGCGGCCCTTCGACAAGGGGCGCAACGGCTTCGTGCTGGGTGAGGGTGCCGCGGTCCTCGTCCTCGAGACGGCCGAGCACGCCGAGGCCAGAGGCGCCCGCGTCTACGCGGAGCTCTCCGGGGCGGGGCTGAGCGCCGATGCGCACCACATCGCTCAGCCCGACCCGGTCGGCGCCGGTGCCACCCGGGCCATGCAGGAGGCCCTGACCGACGCAGGGCTCGAGCCTTCGGAGATCCGCCACGTCAACGCGCACGCGACGTCCACGCCGCAAGGAGACGTGGCCGAGTCGCAGGCGATCCGCCGGGTCCTCGGCGACGCCGCCGACGGGGTGGTGGTCACCTCGACCAAGTCGATGACCGGCCACCTGCTCGGTGCCGCCGGGGCCATCGAGTCCGTCGCGACCGTGCTGGCGCTGCACCACCGCACCTCGCCGCCCACGATCAACCTCGAGGACCTCGACGACGACGTCCAGCTCGACGTGGCGCGCGGTGAGCCTCGAGCGCTCGGCGACGGGTCGCTGGCCGCCCTGAACAACTCCTTCGGGTTCGGCGGGCACAACTGCGCCTTGGTCTTCCGGACCGCCGGGTGACCACGGTCCAGAGCCGGCTCACGGCGTGATCGCCGCCTCTGGCAGGACCACGGCGCGGCCAGAGTCCGAGACCGGCTGCGGCACGCCCCCGACCCAGGGCATGGTTGCGACGTGACAGCCCTCGACAGCCGGCCCTCCCCGAGGCGCGTCCGGCCGCCCCGCACGGACGACTCGCGGCACCCGACGCACCGGCTGGCGGCACTGCTCGACCCGGGCTCGCTCCGGCTGATCGGTCCCGACGAGGGTGTCGGCATGCTCGCGGCGACCGGCACCGTCGACGGGTCCCCCGTGGTCGCCTTCTGCTCCGACGCCACGGTGATGGGTGGCGCGATGGGCCACGACGGCTGCCGCGTCCTCGTCCAGGCCTACGAGCTGGCACTGTCAGACGGCGTCCCGGTGGTCGGCCTGTGGCACTCCGGGGGCGCTCGGCTGGCCGAGGGCGTGCTGTCGCTGCACTCGGTGGGGCTGGTCTTCGAGGTGATGACCCGGGCCTCCGGCCGCGTGCCGCAGATCTCGGTCGTGCTGGGTCCAGCGGCCGGAGGCGCCGCGTACGGGCCGGCTCTCACCGACGTCGTCGTGCTCGGCCCGGAGGGCCGGGTCTTCGTCACGGGGCCCGAGGTCGTCCGCTCGGTCACCGGCGAGGACGTGGACATGCTGCGCCTCGGCGGCCCCGAGCCCCACGGACGGCGCTCTGGCGTGGTGCACGTCGTCGCCGACTCCGACGACGACGCGCTGCGCCAGGCGCGGCGCCTGGCCACCCTGCTCGGCACGCCCGGCCGGGTCGACCCGGCGGCGGCCACCGACACCGACCTGGCCCAGCACCTCCCGGAGTCCTTCCGCCGCGCGTACGACGTGCGCCCGCTGGTCGCAGACCTGCTCGACGAGGGCACCGGCGTGGAGCTGCACCCCCGCTGGGCACCCAACATCACGACCACCCTTGGCCGCCTCGGCGGAGGCGCCGTCGGCGTCGTCGCCAGCAACCCGCTCCGCCTGGGCGGCTGCCTCGACTCGGCATCGGCCGAGAAGGCGGCCCGCTTCGTGCGGATGTGCGACGCCTTCGGCGTCCCGCTCGTGGTTGTGGTCGACGTCCCCGGCTACCTCCCCGGCGTCGGCCAGGAGTGGGACGGCGTCGTGCGCCGGGGGGCCAAGCTGCTGCACGCCTTCGCGGAGGCCACGGTGCCTCGGGTGACGCTGGTGACCCGCAAGGCCTACGGCGGCGCCTACATCGCGATGAACTCCCGTGCCCTTGGCGCATCCCGGGTGCTGGCGTGGCCGGACGCGGAGGTGGCCGTGATGGGCGCGGTCGCCGCCGTCCGGATCCTGCACCGGCGCAAGCTCGCGGACGTCGCCCCGGAGCTGCGTGAGCAGCTCGAGGAGGAGCTGGCCGTCGAGCACGCCCGGCTCGCGCGTGGCCTCGACCGGGCCGTCGAGATCGGCGTGGTCGACGAGATCGTGGCACCCGAGGCGACGCGCTCGGCGCTGGCCCGTGCGGTCGCCGGTGCCCCGGCGCGGCGGGGCCGGCACGGCAACATCCCGCTGTGTGACCTAGGACCGAGACCCCGGTCGGGTCCGGGGCTCCCGAGGCGCCCCGGACCCGACCGACGTGGAAGGCCGCGAAACGCCCCCGGTTCACCAGGGAATCCTCCACCGGTGCCGGTCGCGGCCTGGTCGACGGGTACCGCTCCCCCGTTCCGGCAAACCCGGCGGGCGGTACGTTACGTGGTCGTTATACCACCTGATGCAACCAGCGAACAGGGGCACCGGCCCCTGCATATCTGAAGGGCTCCAGCTCGTCGTCCCAGGGCCGGCCGAGCAGGTGGGAGAGCTCGTCCTCGAGCAGCACCTCGCCCGCCGCCGCCCTCACCACGGCGGCCTTGAGCCGGTCCTCCGGGACCATGATGTCGCCGTGGACCCCGGTCACGGCATGGAAGACCCCGAGGTCCGGCGTACAGGAGAAGCGCGCACCCTCGTGCCCGGGACTGGGCTCCTCGGTCACCTCGAAGCGCAGGTGCAGCCACCCGCGCAACGCGGAGGTGAGGGTCGCGGCCGTCCCCGGCTCTCCCTGCCAGCTCAGCTCGGCGCGGTATGTGCCGCGCGCCGCAGGCTGCGGGGTCCAGTGCATGCTCGCGTGCACACCCAGCACCCCGGCCACGGCCCACTCCACGTGCGGGCAGAGCGCCGACGGTGCGGCGTGCACGAACAGGACTCCACGCGTCGCCACCGGTTCTCCTCCTCGCTCGAGAGACGCCTTCCCCAGCGGTCTCGGGCGGTCGCGGAGCAGACCAGTGACAGGGGTATTGTGCACCACCGGCCCCGTCGGCACCAGCCTTCCCCTGCGTCACGGATCTCGGCGTGTCGGCGTCCCCGGAGCCCAGTCGATCATCGGTGGACGAACCGGACTGCGTACGCGGCGCCGCCCGACTCGTCCACCGGTGATCAAGTGCGGGAGACTGCCCGACGTCACATGACCCGCCGGACGGGGGAGGATGGACCCAGCAGCGGCCGTACCGACCGACGGAGGACCCCATGTCCGTGCACGAGCGCGCCGGTCAGCCGGCCGAGCCCCGTGACCTCGTCGACATCGCCCACCTCGTCACCGCCTACTACACCGGGCACCCCGACCCGTCGGACCCCGACCAGCGGGTGGCGTTCGGCACCTCGGGGCACCGCGGCTCCAGCCTCGCAACCGCGTTCACCGACGACCACATCGCCGCCACGACCCAGGCGATCTGCGAGTACCGCACGGCGCAGGGCACCGACGGCCCGCTGTTCATGGGTCGCGACACGCACGCCCTGTCCGAGCCCGCCTGGGCCACCGCCCTCGAGGTGCTCGCCGCCAACGACGTTCCGGTGCTCGTCGACTCGCGCGACGGGTGGACCCCCACCCCGGCCGTCTCCCACGCCATCCTGGTGCACAACCGCGGCCGGACCAGCGGTCTGGCGGACGGCATCGTCGTCACGCCCTCGCACAACCCACCCGCCGACGGCGGCTTCAAGTACAACCCGCCCAACGGTGGGCCCGCCGACACCGACGCCACCGGGTGGATCGCCGACCGCGCCAACGCCCTGCTCGAGGCAGGCCTCGACGGCGTCCGGCGGATCCCCTTCGCCCGGGCCCGCACCGCCGACACCACCCGGGCCTACGACTTCATCGACGTCTACGTCTCCGACCTGCCCTCCGCGCTGGACATCGACGCGATCAGGGCGGCCGGGGTCCGGATCGGCGCCGACCCGCTCGGCGGCTCGGCAGTCGACTACTGGGGCGCGATCGCCGAGCACCACCGGCTCGACCTGACCGTCGTCAACCCGCTCGTCGACGGCACCTTCCGGTTCATGACCCTGGACTGGGATGGCAAGATCCGGATGGACTGCTCGTCCCCGTACGCCATGGCCTCCCTCGTCGCGCAACGAGACGCCTACCAGGTGGCGACGGGCAACGACGCCGATGCCGACCGCCACGGCGTCGTCACACCCGACGCCGGGCTGATGAACCCCAACCACTACCTCGCGGTGGCCATCAACTACCTCTACTCGCACCGGGACGGCTGGCCCGCAGATGCCGGCATCGGCAAGACCTTGGTGAGCTCGTCCATGATCGATCGGGTCGCGGAGCAGCTCGGTCGAAAGCTGGTCGAGGTGCCCGTCGGCTTCAAGTGGTTCGTGCCCGGCCTGCTCGACGGCAGCATCGGCTTCGGCGGGGAGGAGAGCGCCGGCGCGTCCTTCTTGCGCCGCGACGGCTCGACCTGGACCACCGACAAGGACGGCATCCTGCTGGCCCTGCTCGCCGCCGAGATCACCGCCACCACCGGCCGTACCCCCAGCGAGCACTACCGGGACCTGACGGCCCGCTTCGGTGAGCCCGCCTACGCCCGTACGGACGTGGCGGCCAGCCGCGAGCAGAAAGCGGTGCTGGGCAAGCTCTCGCCCGAGGACGTCAAGGCCACGGAGCTGGCGGGCGAGCCGATCACCGACCGCCTGACGTCGGCGCCGGGCAACGGAGCCGCGCTGGGCGGCCTCAAGGTGACCACCGAGTCCGGCTGGTTCGCGGCGCGACCGTCCGGGACCGAGGACGTCTACAAGGTCTACGCGGAGAGCTTCCGCGGGCCCGAGCACCTGGCCCGGATCCAGGAGGAGGCGCAGGAGGTCGTCGGGGCCGCCCTCGCCGGATGAGCAGCATCGCGACGGCCGGCCCGGTCCGTACGGTCCGGCTGCTGAGCCTGCCGGCCGCGGCCGGCGTCCGGGCGGCGCGCGGGACGGTGCGACGACTCACGGGCGCCGAGCCTGACCTCGTACGGGAGGAGACACGCCGGGCCAACGCGGCGCACGCGCGGAGGGTGCTCGGGGAGCTCAAGGGCGGGGCGCTCAAGGCCGGCCAGCTGCTGTCGACGGTGGAGATGCTCTTCCCGGCCGACCCGGAGCAGTCCTGGCGTGAAGCGCTCGTCGCCCTCCAGGAGGGGAACCGGGGGCTCCCCTTCCGCGAGGTCGAGCCCGTGCTGGTGGCGGAGCTCGGCCGCGACTGGCGGAGCCGCTTCCGGGAGTTCGACCAGGACGCAACCGCCGCGGCGTCGCTGGGCCAGGTCCACCGGGCGGTGTGGGCCGACGGTCGTACCGTCGCCGTCAAGGTGCAGTACCCGGCTGTGCGGGAGGCGCTCGCGTCGGACCTGCGGGCCGTGTCGGTGGCGACGCGGCTGGCTGCCCTGGTGGCACGCGGGATGACCCTGCCCCCGCTGGTCGCCGAGCTTCGCACCCGGTTGGTCGAGGAGCTGGACTATGTCCGCGAGGGGGCGACGCAGGCGACGTTCGCGGCGGCCTTCGAGGGGGACCCGGACGTCGAGGTGCCCGAGGTGGTCGAGGCCCGCTCCCGGGTGCTGGTCAGCACCTGGTTGGACGGGACACCGCTGGCGCGCCTCGCCGGTGCCGACGCGGCGACCCGGGACCGGGCGGGGCTGCTCTACCAACGCTTCCTGCTTTCGGGGCCGGAGCGTGCGGGGATCCTGCACACGGATCCGCACCCCGGCAACTTCCGGCTCACCGGCGGGGGACGGCTCGGGGTGCTGGACTTCGGCTCGGCGCTGCGGATGCCGGACGGGATGCCTCCCACCTTCGGCCGGCTGATCACGGTGCTGCTGAGCGGCGACCCCGCGGAGGTGGAGCGTGGCCTGCGGGAGGAAAGGTTCGTCCGGCCGGGGGTGAGCGTCGACGCCCGCAAGCTCGTCGACTACCTGGCGCCGTTCAGCGAGCCGGCCCGGCACGAGGTCTTCACCTACTCGCGGGAGTGGCTGCGCTCGCAGTTCGGCCGGCTGGGCGACCCGCGGGACCCCGACTTCGCGGTGGCCCTGCGGCTGGACCTGCCCGCCGAGCACCTGTTCACGCACCGGGTGTGGCTGGGTGTGGTCGGGGTGCTCTCCCAGCTGGGCGCCACGGTGCCGGTGCGGTCGGAGCTGCGTCGGTGGCTGCCCGGCTTCACCCCCGCCGGGTCGCCCACCTCCGCCGGCGTGACCGAGTCGGACGACGTCTCGTGATCATCCGCCTCGCGCCCGATCATGAGACCTCGACGGACGCATGGGCGCACCGATGTCGGCAGGTCACCCACAGCCGGGCGATCATGAGGCCGGCACGCGCCGGTGGGCACCGCAACGTGGCAAGATCGCACACGGCTACGTGATCATGGAGAGATCGCCCCCGGATGCAGCTTCCCTGGACGATCGCTCCATGATCACCGGGGAGGGTGGGGGTCGCCCCACGCCGCGTACAGCGAACTCCGTGGTCGACCGGGGTCAGGTTCAGACCTCCAGCACGACCTTGCCGGTGACGTGTCGCTGTCCCACCAGCCGCTGGGCCGCAGCCGCCTCGACCAGCGGGAAGACCTGCTGCACGACCACGCGGAGCCGCCCGGCCTCCACATGGGCGGCGATCGCGGCGAGGTCGTCGCGGTCGGGCCGCACGAAGATGTAGCGCCCGCCGAGCTCCGTCACCCGCGCGGCGTCTACGATCGAGACGATCCGCTGCGGGTCCCGCACCACCGCTGCCGACACCTCGAGCGCCTCACCACCGAACGCGTCGACCACCACGTCCACACCGCGGGGAGCCAGCTCGCGGACCCGGTCGGCCAGCCCCTCCCCGTACGTGAGTGGTTCGGCCCCGAACTCTCGCAGCAGGCTGTGGTTGCGCTCGCTCGCGGTGCCCAGGACGCGGGCACCCTGGGCGACGGCGAGCTGGACGGCGACATGGCCCACCCCGCCGGCGGCCGCGTGGACCAGCACGGTGTCGTCCTCGTTGCACTGCGCGGCCTTGAGCACCTGGAAGGCGGTGAGGCCGACCAGCGGGAGGCCGGCTGCCTCGACCCAGGACAGTGAGGCGGGCTTGGTGGCGAGGCAGCGCACGGGTGACGCCACCAGCTCGGCGTACGTGCCGCCCTGCACGTGGTCCTTGCGTACGTAGCCCATGACCTCGTCGCCGGGTGCATACTCCCAGACCCCCGGCCCGACGGCCTCGACCGTCCCGGCGACGTCCCAGCCCGGTACGAGCGGGAAGTGGGCCGGCCACGCCCGGTCGAGGTGGCCCTCCCGCACCTTCGCGTCCACCGGGTTGACCCCGGCCGCCCGGACGCGGACGAGCACCGTGTCGGGGCCGACTGCAGGGTCGGGCAGCTCGGTGAGCTCGAGCACCTCGGGGCCGCCGTACCGCTGTAGAGCGATCGCCTTCATGGGCCCAGCCTGCCCTCTCACCGCCGGGATACCCCCGCAACGCGTCGGAGCCGGGGAACTCCTGACGTTCGCCTCTGGCACAGCTGGGCCGGGCGGGCTGTGCTGGACACGGTGCGAGCGGAAGGACATCGTGCGGACGTTCGATGAGCTGCAGGCAGGACTCGGGCGGGTCCTCGCCCTGCACCGAGAGGACAGCGAGGCGGAGCACGTTGTCGTGGTCCTGCCGTCGCTGAGCCTGCCGGCGTCGCTCGAGGCGTACTACGACGCCCGGCTGCCGAGCCTGGAGCACCGGTACCTCCTGACGCAGCCGATGCTGCATCGGCGTCCTCGCTGCGACGCGCTCTTCGTGCTGTCGATGGCCCCCGAGCCCGCGGTGTGGGACTACTACATCGGCCTCGCCCCCCCGGACGACCGTGCAGCCGTAGCCCGGCGATCGCACGTCGTCAGCCCCGAGGACCCGTCCCCGCGGCCGCTGGCCGCCAAGCTGCTGGCACGTCCCGAGCTGGTCGACAGAGTCCGTGACCTCATCGGGGGCCGCCCCGCCTTCATCGAGCCGTACAACGTCACCGCCGCCGAGGTCGAGGTCGCGGTCCGGCTGCAGGTACCGATCAACGGTAGTGGCCCCGACGTCGCCGGCCTGGGCTACAAGAGCGCGGGCCGCAGGATCTTGGCGGAGGCGGGTGTCCCGTCGCCGACCGGGCGCGAGGACGTCCGCACCGTCGACGCCGTCGTCGACGCCGCGCTCTCGATCCGGACGATGCACCCCGAGTCGCCCGCGGTCGTGGTCAAGTTGGACGACAACGCGTCCGGTGTGGGCAACGCCGTGCTCGACCTGGACGGGCCGGACCGCATTGCGGCCGAACGCCACCTCCGCGCCGAGACCGCGCGGCTGCCTGCCTGGTACGTAGAGGAGCTCGCCCACGGCGCAGTGGTCGAGCGGCTCGTCGTCGGGGAGCGGTTCCGCAGCCCGAGCGTCCAAGGCGACATCGAGCCCGACGGCCGGGTCGTCGTCCTCGCCACGCACGAGCAGGAGCTGAGTGGGCCCCACGGCCACACCTACGAGGGGTGCCGGTGCCCGGCCGACCCCGCCTACTCGGCGCAGTTGGCACGCGACGCCGAGCAGGTCGGTCAGGTCCTGGCCCGGCGCGGGGCAGTGGGCCGGTTCAGCGTCGACTACGCCGTCACCTGGCGGCCAGCCCACGGCTGGACCCGGTACGCCCTCGAGATCAACCTTCGTCGCGGGGGCACCTCGCCACCGATGAGCCTCCTCCGCAACCTCGATCCCGGCCGGTACGAGGCCCGCCCCGGTCGCTGGCTGAGCACGGCCGGCGGCACGCGCTGCTACCGCTCCACCGACAACCTGGTGGACTCCCGGTGGCTCGGGCTGGAGCCCGCACGTGCGATCGACGCCGTACAGGGGGCCGGCCTCGCCTGGGACCGACACCGGCGCACCGGGGTCGTGCTCCACCTGTTGTCCTGCCTCGCCGTCGACGGCCGGCTCGGGCTCACCGCGATCGCACCGAACTCGTCGCAAGCCGACGCACTGTACGACGACGCGGTCGACGTCCTCCGGAGGCTCGAGGCCCCGGCACGCCGAGACGACCGCTGTCCACCACGTACAGGAGGGGCTGTCGCAGTCGCTGTTGCCGTCCGTCGGCGGCGCAGGGGTCTGAGCCGGACTCTCGCGGGGCGCTGACCGCCCACTCGTCGGTGCCGGCCCGGCATCCGCATCGAGGCCAGCTCGAGGGGCCAGGATGGGGACGCCGCACGGCGACCACCAGCGGGGAGGGCTCATGGCACGACCGGTACTGTTCGCCCTCGACGACGACCACCAGCAGCTGGCGGCGGTCGCGCAGGAGCTGCACCGACGTTACGGAGCGGACTACGAGGTCGTCTGCGAGTCGTCGGTCGACGCCGGTCTGGCGGCGTTGGAAGCAGTGAAGACGCGGGACGAGCAGGTCGCTGTCATGCTCGTCGACACGTGGCTTCCTGGTGTCACCGGCATGGAGTTCCTTGCCCGTGCCCACCGCCTGCACCCCGATGCGCGGAGGATCCTCCTGCTCGACTGGGGGGATCGGCGCCTCAGGGACGTGTTGCCGCGCGCGGGCTCGCTGGGCGAGGTGGACGACTGGGTCACCAAGCCCTGGCGGCTGGGTGACGAGCACTTCCACCAAGCGGTCAGCGCCTTCCTCTTCGCGTGGGCACGGACGCATCAGCCCACCGCCGAGGCGGTCCGCATCGTCGGCGAGCAGTGGTCTGCGCGGTCGCACGGACTCCGCGACATCCTGAGCCGCTCCGCGGTGCGGTTCGGCTTCTATCCGGCCGACACTGCCGACGGCCAGGCGCTGTTGGACAAGGCAGGCGTCGGTGCCGCCGAGCTCCCCGTCGCGATCACCTATGACGGGCGAGTGCTCGTCCAGCCGTCGAACACCGAGCTGGTCGCCGCCATGGGGGTGCCGACGAGCGGAGACCCCGGGACCACGTACGACGTACTGATCATCGGCGCCGGCCCGGCCGGGATCGCCGCCGCTGTCTACGCCGCCTCCGAGGGACTGCACACGGTCGGTATCGAGGCGGAAGCCATCGGCGGTCAGGCCTCCAGCAGCTCCCTCATCCGCAACTATCCCGGCTTCCCGCGCGGGATCAGCGGCGCCGAGCTGACCTCGCGTGCCTTCGAGCAGGCCGGCCTGCTCGGGGCGAGTTTCGTGTACGGCGGCGCAGCCGGCCTGCGCGTCACGGGCGACGAGCGTGTCGTGGGACTCCGCGACGGAGGCGAGGTCACAGGTCGGGCGGTGATCGTCGCAACGGGAGTGTCGTACCGCCGGCTCGGCATCCCGGCCGTGGACCGGCTCGTCGGCATGGGCGTCTTCTACGGCGCCGCGGCGGCCGAGGCGCAGGCCATGTCCGGCCAGCACGTCTACGTCGTCGGCGGGGCGAACTCCGCCGGTCAGGCGGCCGTGCACCTGAGCCGGTACGCCGACAAGGTCACCCTCGTCGTACGCAGGTCTACGCTCCACGAGACCATGTCCGCCTACCTCGTCCGGGAGATCGAAGCCTCACCCACGATCCAGGTCGGGTACGGCAGCGAGGTGGTCGACGGTCAGGGTGAGGACCGGCTCACCGGCCTCACCCTGCGGGACCGCACCACCGGCGCGGCCACCACCGTCCCGGCGGGGGCGTTGTTTGTCCTCATCGGTGCAGAGCCGCACACCGCTTGGCTGCCCGACTCCGTCCTGCGGGACACCGAAGGGTTCCTCCTGACCGGAGCCGACCTCCTGGTGGCGGGAGGTCCGCCGCCTGGCTGGCCGTTGGAGCGGCCACCGATGATGTTCGAGACCAGCGTGCCTGGTGTGTTCGCCGTCGGTGACGTGCGGCACGGTTCGGTCAAGCGCGTGGCGTCGGCCGTCGGCGATGGCTCGGTCGCCGTCCGGCTCCTCCACGACTATCTCGACACGGTCTGAGTGCCGGGGCGCCCTAACGGCGAGCCGAACCGGCTCTGGTCCGGGATTGCGACCCACCCACTCAACGTTCCGCGTCCCGACCGAGCACCGGCTTGACGTCCAGGACCGGGGTGGCGTCCACCGCCTCCAGGCCCCCGACCAGCAGCCTCAAACCGTCGACCGCCTTGATCGTCACGCGGTGCAGCCCGATCGGGTTCGGCCGGTCCGGCGACCGGGTGCTGAAGACGCCCGTCTCCGGCCTGGTCGGATCCCCGCGGGGGTGCACCACCAGCACGTCGCGACGCGCACGGTCGAGCCAGGTCAGCAAGAGCACCTCGTCGCCGACCCGGAGGTCACGGACGCCCTCGTGAACCCGGGGATCGAAGATCAGCCACGCGTCCGGCGCGCCCTCGTCCCCTTGCTTGGGAGCCGTATCCGGATCACTGAGCGGGGACTCCACCCGGCCGATCGGGTGGACGTCGTAGGAACCGATCGCCATCACCTCGTCCACGTCGTCGCGGGGAGCGTCCGAGTCACCGGAACCACGGCTGGTCGGGCAGGAAGAGCAGCCTGGCGTAGGCCGGGAAACCCGGCGGTCCGAAGCCCACCAGCTCGTGCCACGGCCGGTCCCCGGCCATGATCCAGTCCGCC
Source organism: Jiangellales bacterium (assembly GCA_035462375.1). Taxonomy (GTDB): domain Bacteria; phylum Actinomycetota; class Actinomycetes; order Jiangellales; family Jiangellaceae; genus DASTQL01. Next base: position 4,231 of record DATHUJ010000011.1, on the reverse strand, counting down.
GCCGACACATCGGAGCACGGCGTGAGCGCCACAGGACAATCGTGCCGCCTCGGGACGCAGCAGCCCAGCCGCGGCACGGGTCGGACGCGCCGCCCCCTAGCGGAGGGCGGGCGTTCTCCAGCACGATTTGCTCCAGCGGAATGCGGTTCGGCTGCCATCCGGCTGGCCCTGCCGACGCCAGGTCCTGTTTGGACAAGGCCGGCGGCAGCGCCCACGATGCAGGGATGATGGTTGACCAGCCACTCCGTAGCCACTCCGTACCCACCGTGTGCCCACAGACCACGAGACGACGCCCACGGCCGTGAAGCTTCCCGAACGAGGAGGGCCGGATGCCGGCCAGCACGCCACGCCCGTCCGGGGGTGAGTCGTCCGCCTCGGGACGACCGTCGCGTCGGCCGAAAGACATGGTCTGGGTCCCCGGCGGTGCGTTCCTGATGGGGTCAGCGGACTTCTACCCGGAGGAGAAGCCGGTCCATCGGGCTCGCGTTGACGGGTTCTGGATGGACGAGCACCCGGTCACGGTCGCGGAGTTCCGTCGGTTCATCAAGTCCACCGGCTACGTGACCGTGGCCGAGACGGCACCGGACCCATCCGACTTCCCAGGCGCGGACCCGGAGCAGCTGGTTCCCGGCTCCCTGGTGTTCACGCCCCCGACACGGCCGGTGAGCCTCGAGGACTTCCGCGCCTGGTGGTCGTGGGTGCCCGGGGCGCAGTGGCGGCATCCCGAGGGGCCGACAAGCACGCTGCACGGACTGGACCGGCACCCGGTCACCCACGTCGCGTACGCGGACGCCGTCGCCTACGCGGACTGGGCCGGCAAGGAGCTGCCCACCGAGGCGGAGTGGGAGTTCGCCGCACGCGGCGGCCTGGACAGCGCCACTTACGCCTGGGGCGATGACTTCGCCCCGCGCGGGCGCATGATGGCCAACACCTGGCAGGGCGACTTCCCGGTGCACAACGAGCTGCTCGACGGCTACGCACGCACCTCCCCGGTCGGCAGGTTCCCGCCCAACGGCTACGGCCTGGTCGACGTCACCGGCAACGTCTGGGAGTGGACCGGCGAGGACTACACCGGCAGTCATGCAGACGCCGCCGCCACACCCGTGGCGCCACCCACCGCCGCGGGCGCTGGGCAGGCCACCTGTTGCGGGCCACGGCGCACGCCCGGCGCAGACCAGTCCGAACGGCCACCGGCTGCTCCGCCCACGACCAAGGTGATCAAGGGCGGATCCCACCTGTGCGCGCCCAATTACTGTCTTCGCTACCGGCCCGCGGCCCGCCAGTCCCAGACCGTCGACACCTCCACCAGCCACCTCGGCTTCCGATGCATCATCCGGTCTTGACCGCCCCGTGACCGCAGTCGACGTGAGCGTCTACTGCCTGGAGAGGGCGATGCGAAGGCGCTCCTCGGGATCGATGAAGTGGTCGTGGTCGTCGTCCCCGAGGTCGATCTGGACCCAGTGGATCCGCCCGGTGAACCGGCTGCCCTTCGCCTCGTAGTCGGGGGTGACGGTGGTGCCCGACTCGTAGCCGATGTCGGTGGTCTCGTCGGCCGAGAAGACCATCGCCTGCGTGGCCTCGACCCGGCCCGTTCCCACCTGGTTGCCGTCGTAGTACAGGGTGACGTCGCCGCCCTTGCCCAGCCCGCCGCCGTCGTACGCGAACTCCATGCGCACCTGGTGGGTGCCTGCCGGGATCGGCTCGTCCGCCTCGGTCGCGTACTCGTGGATGCCCAGCACGTTGTACGCGAACTTGGCCTTCCCGTCCTTGGCGTAGAAGGCCCACCCGCCGAACCGGCCACCCTGGGCGATGAGCACACCCTCGGTGCCACGGGACGAGACCTCAACCTCGGCGGTGACCGAGAACGACTTGTTCTTGATGCTGACGACGCTGTTCTCCGAGAGCCGCCCCATGCCGGGGAAGAACAGCTGGGAGTTCCCCCGGATCAGCGTCGGACGGCCCGCCATCGTCGGCTCGAGCCGCTCCGAGGTCCGGTCGTCCATCGGGAGCACGTTGTACTTGGTGGCCTCGATCAGCCAGAGCCGTTGCAGCTTGGCGAGCATCTCGGGCTGGTCGGCCGCGAGGTCGTGCGCCTGGCTGTAGTCGCTGCTGCCGTCGTAGAGCTCCCACAGGTCGTCATCGAACGCCGGCAGGTCCCCGCCGACCATCACCCACGGCGTACGGTGCTTGGTGACCGCGCTCCAGCCCTTGTAGTAGATGCCCCGGTTGGCGAACATCTCGAAGTACTGCAGGTCGTGGCGCTCCAGCGCGCCCGACTCGTTGAAGGTGTACAGCATGCTCGTACCCTCCATCGGCGACTGCAGCACCCCGTTGACCATCGACGGCTCGGGCAGGCCGGCGGCCTCGAGAATCGTCGGCGCCACGTCGATCACGTGGGTGAACTGTGAGCGCAGGCCACCAGGCTCGTCGATCCCGCTCGGCCAGTGCACGATCGTTCCGTTGCGGGTTCCGCCCCAGTGCGAAGCCACCTGTTTGGTCCACTGCAACGGGGCGTTCATCGCCCACGCCCAGCCCACCGCGTAGTGGTTGTAGGACTCCGGAGACCCGAACTCGTCCATCTTGCTCAGCATGAACTCCGGGGTCTCCAGCGCTGCCATCCCGTTGAAGTTCGCCATCTCGTTGAACGCGCCGTTCACGGTGCCCTCGGCCGACGCCCCGTTGTCCCCGATGATGTAGTAGATGATCGTGTTGTCCAGGACCTCGAGGTCCTCCAGCGCATCGATCAACCGGCCCACGTGATGGTCGGTGTGCTCGAGGAATCCTGCATAGACCTCCATCTGGCGCGCCAGCACCGGCTTGAGCTCCTCGGGCATCTCCTCCCACGCGGGGATCTCGGCGTGGCGGGCGGTCAGCTCGGCGTCCGCCGGGACGACCCCCAACTCGCGCTGACGCGCGAACGTGCGCTCCCGCTGCACATCCCATCCGGCATCGAACTCACCGGCGTACCGGTCTGCCCACTCCTTCGGCACGTGATGCGGCGCATGGGTCGCGCCCGGTGCGAAGTACATGAAGAACGGCCGGTCCGGCATCAGCGCCTTCTGCTGTCGCATCCAGCTCACCGCCCGGTCCGCGAGGTCCTCCGTCAGGTGGTAGCCCTCCTCGGGGGTCGCCGGCGGCTCCACCGCGGTGGTGCCGTCGTACAGCGCCGGCTCCCACTGGTTGTTCTCCCCACCGATGAACCCGTAGAACGTCTCGAACCCGCCGCCTCCCGACGGCCACCCGTCGAAGGGGCCCATCGGCGAGGACTGCCACACAGGGACCTCGTGACACTTCCCGAACTGCGCTGTCGAGTACCCGTTCAGCTTCAGCGTCATCGCCAGCGGCGCCTTCGTGTTCGGTCGCAGCGAGCTGTTGCCCGGGGCGGACGTGGCCGTCTCGGTGATGCTGCCCATCCCCACCGAGTGATGGTTCCGCCCGGTCAGCAACGCCTGCCGCGTCGGCGCGCACAGCGCGGTGGTATGGAACCTGTTGAACCGGAGCCCGCCCGCAGCCAGCCGCTCAGCCGTCGGCGTACGACACGGACCTCCGAACGCGCTCGAGGCGCCGAAGCCGACGTCGTCCAGCAGCACGACCAGCACGTTCGGCGCCCCGTCCGGGGGGAGCAACGGCTCGATCGGCGGGAACGCGGTGTCCGGGTCCTTCGCGTCATAGGTCGTCAGACCCGGGGCGGGACGATCGGGGATCGGCAACATCGCGCGCGCATGCCGGTCGGGACTCATCACTGACCTCCTGGTGGCTGGTTGTCTCCCGCGACGCCGAGACACCGTGAAACCTACGGGTGCTCGAGTCCGCCAGGGAATCCTGGGCGCAGGTCGATCCCGGACGATCCCAGGGGGCAGGCACCATCGCGCCCGACCACCCGTACTTGGCACGCGTTGGGGAACTGATCGCTACGCACCGCCCCTCCCGCCAGAGTGCGCGCAGTGGGCGGAGGGAGGCGATCGACCAGACGCACGATGTAGTCGACGGGCGAGTGGGGCGGGTGGGACTCGAACCCACGACCCAGGGATTATGAGTCCCCTGCTCTGACCGGCTGAGCTACCGCCCCGATGCACGAACGCCCCCGCCGCTGCGGGGGCTCCGTGGTGGCTCCCGCGGTAGGACTCGAACCTACAACCTGCCGGTTAACAGCCGGACGCTCTGCCGATTGAGCTACGCGGGAAGGACCGGCCGTCCGGCCGGGCACGAGGGGAGAGATTACCAGCCGGCA
>DATHUJ010000010.1:0-9943 GCA_035462375.1 Jiangellales bacterium | reverse complement strand
CCCGCCGGAGCTGCCGATCACCGAGCGCATCGTCGACCTCGCCAACGCCATCGACGCGAACCCGGTGGTGATCGTCGCGGGCGAGACCGGCTCGGGGAAGACCACGCAGCTGCCGAAGATCTGCCTGGCGATGGGGCGCGGCGTGGCCGGCCAGATCGGCTGCACGCAGCCGCGCCGGATCGCGGCCACGAGCGTCGCGGCGCGCGTGGCGCAGGAGCTCTCGACCGAGCTGGGCGACGTGGTCGGCTACAAGGTGCGGTTCGGCGACCGGGTCAAGCGCACGTCGCAGGTGAAGTTCATGACGGACGGGATCTTGCTCGCCGAGATCCAGAGCGACCCGCGGCTGCGCCGCTACGACACGATCATCGTCGACGAGGCGCACGAGCGGAGCCTCAACATCGACTTCCTGCTGGGCTACCTGCACCAGCTGCTGCCGCGCCGCCCCGACCTCAAGGTCATCATCACCTCCGCGACGATCGACCCGCAGAGGTTCGCCGAGCACTTCCACGACGCCCCGGTCGTCGAGGTCTCCGGCCGCACCTACCCGGTCGAGGTCCGCTACCGCCCGGTGGTCGACCCGGACGCCGAGCCCGGCAGCCCCTCCGCCGACTCGGACCGCGACCAGGTGCAGGCCGTCCTCGACGCCGTCGACGAGCTCGCCCTCGAACCCCCCGGCGACGTCCTCGCGTTCTTCTCCGGCGAGCGCGAGATCCGCGACGCCGCCGAGGCCCTGCGCCAGCACGTCGGGGAGAGGACCGAGGTCCTTCCCTTGTACGCGCGGCTGTCCGCCGCGGAGCAGCACCGGGTCTTCGCACCGCACCGGGGCCGCCGCATCGTGCTGGCCACCAATGTCGCCGAGACCAGCCTCACGGTCCCCGGCATCCGCTACGTCATCGACACCGGTACTGCACGGATCTCCCGCTACAGCCACCGGCTCAAGGTCCAGCGACTCCCCATCGAACCGGTCTCGCGCGCCTCGGCCGACCAGCGCAAGGGGCGCTGCGGGCGCACCGCCGACGGCGTCTGCGTCCGCCTCTACACCGAGCAGGACTACGAGTCCCGGCCCGAGTTCACCGACCCCGAGATCCTTCGCACCAACCTCGCGGCCGTCATCCTCCAGATGGCCGCGCTCGGGCTGGGCGAGGTCGCCGACTTCCCCTTCCTCGACCCGCCGGACCGACGGCAGGTACGGGACGGAGTGCAGCTCCTCGAGGAGCTCGGCGCTCTCGACCCGGCGGCCACCGATCCTCGCAAGCGGCTCACCACCATCGGCCGCCGGCTGGCCCAGCTCCCGGTCGACCCGCGCTTCGGCCGCATGGTGCTCGAGGCCGAGCGCAACGGCTGCCTCCGGGAGGTCCTCGTCATCGCCGCGGCGCTGTCGATCCAGGATCCCCGAGAGCGCCCCACGGAGCTGCGCCAGACCGCAGACGCCCAGCACGCCCGCTTCGCCGACAAGGACTCCGACTTCCTCGCGTACCTCAATCTCTGGACGTACGTACGGGAGAAGCAGCGCGAGCTGTCGGGCAGCGCCTTCCGCCGGATGTGCCGGGCCGAGTACCTGCACTACCTGCGGATCCGCGAGTGGCAGGACCTCGTCGCACAGCTGCGCCAGGCGCTGCAGGGCCTGGACGTCAAGGTCAGCGGCGGCACGGCGCCGCGCGACCGGGTGCACCAGTCGCTACTCGCGGGCCTGCTCTCGCACGTCGGCCTGCTCGACCCGGAGACGCGCGACTACCAGGGCGCCAGGGGGGCACGCTTCGCCGTCTTCCCCGGTTCGTCGCTCTTCAAGAAACCGCCGCGCTGGGTGATGGCCGCCGAGCTGGTCGAGACGTCCCGGTTGTGGGCCCGCGACTGCGCACGCATCGAGCCCGAGTGGGTCGAGCCGCTGGCCGAGCACCTCGTCAAGCGCACGTACAGCGAACCGCACTGGTCCAAGAAGCGCGCGGCGGTCGTGGCGACCGAGCGCGTGACGCTCTACGGGGTGCCGATCGTCATCGGCCGTACCGTCGCGTACGGGGGGATCGACCCCGAGCTCTCGCGCGAGCTCTTCATCCGGCACGCCCTGGTCGAAGGCGACTGGGAGACGCGCCACCGGTTCTTCCATGCCAACCGGGCGCTGCTCGAGGACGTGGAGGACCTGGAGGCCCGGGCGCGGCGGCGGGACATCCTGGTCGACGACGAGGCGCTGTTCGACTTCTACGACGCGCGGATCCCGGCCGACGTCGTGTCCGGGCGGCACTTCGACGCGTGGTGGAAGAAGGCGCGGCACCGGCAGCCCGACCTGCTGACCTTCACGCGCGCGGACCTGGTGAGCGACGAGGCGGCGCCGGTCAGCACCGCGGACTACCCGGACGCGTGGGTGCAGGGCGACCTGCAGCTGCGGCTCACGTACCAGTTCGAGCCCGGCGCCGACGCCGACGGGGTCACGGTGCACGTCCCGCTGGAGCAGCTCAACCAGGTGGAGCCGCAGCGCTTCGAGTGGCAGGTGCCGGGGCTGCGCGAGGAGCTGGTCACGGCCCTGCTGCGCTCGCTGCCCAAGGCCGTACGGAAGCAGCTCGTCCCCGCCCCGGACGTGGCGCGGGCGGTGCTGCCGCGGCTGATGACGTCGAGCGAGCCGCCGACCGAGCCGTTGCTGCCGCGGCTGGCCGGTGAGCTGCACCGGCTGCGCGGCGTGGTGGTGGAGGCGGCGGACTTCGACCTGGCGCGGGTGCCGGACCACCTGCGGGTGACCTTCCGGGTCGAGGACGGGCGGGGGCAGGCGCTCGGCGAGGGGAAGGACCTGGGGCTGCTCGCGTACCGGCTGTCGAACCAGGCGCGGGCCGCGGTCGCCGCGGACGCCTCGTCGGTCGAGCGGTCGGGGCTGACGTCGTGGACGATCGGGGAACTGCCGCGGACCTTCGAGCAGCGTCGCGGCGACCGGGCCGTGCGGGGCTACCCGGCGCTGGTCGACGAGGGGTCGTCGGTCGCCGTCCGGGTGCTGTCGAGCGAGGCCGAGCAGACCCGGGCCATGCGCCTCGGGACCCGCCGGCTGCTGATGCTGTCGCTGCCCTCTCCCGTACGGGAGGTGGTCTCCCGGCTGCCGCAGAAGACGAAGCTGGCGCTGGCGCACAACCCGTACGGCGGGGTGCCGGGCGTGCTGGACGACTGCGCGGCGGCGGCGTTGGACGCGCTCGTGGAGGAGCACGGAGGCCCGGCGTGGGACGCGGAGTCCTTCGGGGTGCTGGCGGCGTCGGTGGGTGCCGGGTTGCTGGGGCGGACGTCCGAGGTGGTGGCGACGGTCGGGCAGGTGCTCGCCGAGGCCCGGGCGGTGGAGCAGGAGGTGTCGGAGACGTCGAGCCTGGCGTTGCTGCCGGCGCTGGCAGATGTCAGGGCGCAGGTGGCGGCGTTGCTGCCCTCCGGCTTCGTGTCGGGCGTGGGGGCGCGTCGGCTGCCGGACCTCGTGCGCTACCTGAAGGCGGTGCGGCGGCGGCTCGAGACGCTGCCGGACGCACCGGTGCGGGACCGGGAGCGGATGGACCGGGTGGCCGCTGTGACGGCGGAGTACGAGTCGGTGCTGGCCCATTTGCCGCCCGGGCGCTCGCCGTCGCCCGAGCTGGCCGAGGTGCGGTGGATGCTCGAGGAGCTGCGGGTCAGCCTCTTCGCCCAGACGCTCGGGACGCCGTACCCGGTCTCAGAGAAGCGGATCCTCCGGGTGCTGGCGGCGGCGACCGGGTCCCGATGACCACGTTCAGCACCCCGGTCGGGCCTTCACAAGGCGTCCGCGCCTGGTGGTGACCCGATCGGCCTGGTGATGGCCCCGCGGGCGGGCGGGCTGGCGGCAAGGGCGGTGACGGTGAACGGCGGTGAGGCGCCCGGCTGGCCCGCCTGCCGATCATCGGTGACCAGATCGGGTGCGCCCCCGCGTGGGTGACCGATTCGCGCACCGGTGATCGTTTCTGCGGGTGAGCCGAAAAGCCTGGCGGGACGCGACGATTGGAGGAGGGTCCCCTCCTGCAGCACCCTGGTGCCCGAGGGTCCGTGCAGTTGCCAGCCCTGCCCACCACCAGGCCGCTGGAGCCAACACGAGGCGTGGACGCCTCGTGATGACCCGACCCAGGTGGTGAACGTGGTCATTCGCGGGGGTCGCCGGGCCGCCCGACCCTGGCGGCACCCACCCGGTCCCGGCATAGCCTGGACGCCCACCCCCGCCGACCGCCGCCGGGCCGGCGACGGGCGTCGGGGCGCGGGCCGGGAGGGAGGCGGGCCACCTGGGCGACAGCACGTTCACCGTCATCGCGGCCGTGCTCCTCGTGGCCGCGGTCGCCGGTGCCCTCGCGACCCGGCTGCGCCAGCCGCTGATCGTCGCCTTCATCGCGGTGGGCGTCCTGGTCGGGCCGGCCGGGGTCGGGTGGGTCGAGGAGGGCAGCGAGGTCGTCCTGCTCGCGGACCTCGGCATCGCGGTGCTGCTCTTCCTCGTCGGGCTCAAGCTCGACCTGCACCTGATCCGCACGACGGGGCCGGTAGCCGTCGTCACCGGCCTGGGCCAGGTGATCTTCACGTCCCTGGTCGGCTACGTGCTGGCGATCGCCCTGGGCCTGAGCACGGTCGCCGCAGTCTACGTGGCCGTGGCACTGACGTTCTCCAGCACGATCATCATCGTCAAGCTCCTGTCGGACAAGCGGGAGCTCGACGAGCTGCACGGTCGGATCGCCGTCGGCTTCCTCATTGTCCAGGACATCGTCGTCGTCCTCGTGATGATCGGTCTGAGCGCCGCGGCCGGGGGCGCGGACGAGGAGATCGGGGTGGCGGTCGTCCTCGTGCTCGTCAAGGGCGTCCTCTTCCTGGCCGGCATCGCCGTCGTCACCCGCTTCGTGTTCCCCCGTGTGCTGCCCAGCCTGGCCCGCTCGCACGAGTTGCTCGTCCTGGCCGCGATCGCCTGGGCCGTCGGACTCGCCACGATCGGCGACCTGCTGGGGTTCAGCCGCGAGGTGGGCGCCTTCCTGGCCGGTGTGTCGCTCGCCTCCACCCCGTACCGCGAGGCGATCGGCTCCCGCCTCGTCACACTCCGGGACTTCCTGCTGCTGTTCTTCTTCATCGACCTCGGCGCCCGGGTCGACCTGGAGCACGCCGGCGCTCAGCTCGTCGGGGCAGCGGTGCTGTCGGCCTTCGTGCTCATCGGCAACCCGCTCATCGTCATGGTGCTCATGGGCATCATGGGCTACCGGAAACGAGTGGGCTTCCTGGCCGGACTCACCGTCGCCCAGATCAGCGAGTTCTCCTTGATCCTCGCCGCTCTGGGCCTCAGCCTCGGACACATCGACAGCGAGACGGTCAGCCTCATCACCGTCGTCGGCCTCGTCACGATCGGCCTGTCCACCTACCTGATCCTCTACTCCCACCCCCTGTACGAGCGGTTGGCGCCCTACCTGTCCGTCTTCGAGCGGCAACGGGGCCTGCGCCCCGAGCCCGAGCGTCTCGCGCACGACGTGGACGTCGTCGTCCTCGGCGTCGGGCGGCACGGCGGCACCTTGATCCCGGAGCTCACCGACGCCGGGCACGAGGTGCTCGCCGTCGACCAGGACCCCTACGCCCTGGAACGGCTGGGGAGGGAAGGGGTCCGGACCCTCTACGGCGACGCGGCGGAGCCCGAGCTCGCCCTGGCCCTGCCCCTCTCGTCGACCCGTTGGGTCGTCAGCACCATCCCTAACCGAGACGTGAACCTCGCCCTCCTGCACGGCGTCCGGTCCTCCGGCTATGACGGGCCGGTCGCCGTCAGCGCTTACACCGACACCGACGCCGACGAACTGACCGAGGCCGGGGCTGACCTGGTGCTGCGGCCGTTCCAGGCAGCCGCCCTGCACAGCGCGGGCATCATCCTGGCGGGCCTCGAGGAGACCCGCCGCAAGCCATGAGGGCAGCGGCCGACCACGGGCCCGCGAGGTCCTAGCGACCGAGGAGCGCCAGCGCCTCGTCGAGACGGGACCGCCGCACCGCGACCACGACCCGGTCGCCCGGACGGGTGGGACGCCCGCGCTCCTCCTCGACGATCTCGGGCGTCTGATCGCTGATCACGGCGAGCAGCGTGGCGTCCGGACCCAGGCGGCGGTCGAGATCCTCGGCCGGCAACCCCACCGCACGCGACGACGGCTGCACGACGAGGCTCTCGACCACGACTTCGCCCTGCGCGCCACCGCCCTCCTCCCCAGCGCCCTTCGGCGCACCGCCACCCGGCGCTCCGCCACCCGGCGCTCCGCCACCCGGCGCTCCGTCACCCGCCGGCACGCCCACCCCTTCCTCCGCCACGCCGAAGCGCGCGCCGCTCACCAGGGCGGCCACTGCCAGCGCCTGTTCGCCCGTCAGCGCCACGCTGACCAGCGGGTCGGTGTCGCCAGACCGCATCACCATGAGGTGGCGCCGCCCGCCGTCCTCGACGACGACCACGAGGCGTGAGCCCCCGATCAGGTCGAGGTCGTAGCGCCAGCCCACCCCAGGCAGGCGCTGGCTGCGCACGACGACATCCGCCACGGGATCACCGTCACGCGACCCCACGACGGCTGTCAACGCGCCAGGCGTAGGGCCCGTTACCATCCGCCCGTGACGGAGCGCTTCTGGGGCGAGATCCCACCGGCCACGCCGGTCTCGCCGGAACAGGGCGCCGCACTGGCCCGCGACCTCTTCGGGATCACGGCGACCGCCCGGCCGCTGGGCAGCAACCAGGAGACCAACCTCCTGCTCACCGCAGTCGACGCCTCCTACGTCCTCAAGGTCGCCAACCCCGCCTTCGGTCCCGACGTCCTCGACCTGCAGAACGCCGCCATGCGGCACCTCGCCGCCGCCCGCCTGCGCGTCCCCGAGCCCGTCACCGCACCCGACGGCAGCGACGTCGTCGACGCGGACATCGGCGGTTCGCGCCACCACGTACGCCTGCTCAGCTACATACCGGGCGGCCTGCTGTCCGACGCCGAGCACCTCGCCGCACCGGTGCTGAACCGCTTCGGCCGGCTGGTCGCCCGGGCGGTCCGGGGGCTCGCCGACTTCGACCACCCGGCCGCCGGCCGGCCGCTCCAGTACGACACCCGCCGGGCCGCCGAGGTCGTCGACGCCCTGGCAGCCTCGGTCGCCGACGTCTCCCGCCGTACGAAGGTGCAGTCGGTCTCGCGGACGGCGTGGGCCGCGCTGGCGCCGCTCGTCGGCGACCTGCGGACGCAGGTGGTCCACGCCGACCTCGCCGACTACAACGTCGTGGTGGGACGGGACAGCGACGGCCGGCCGGTCCCGGACGGGATCATCGACTTCGGCGACGTGATGCGCTCCTGGCTGGTCGCCGACCTGGCCACCGCCATCGCGTCGCTCCTCGCCCGGCCGCGCAGCCGCCCGATCCAGGACGCGTGCACCGTGGCGGCCGGCTTCCACGGCGAGCTTCCGCTGACGCATGCCGAGGTCGCCGCCTTGTGGCCGCTCGTCGTCGCGCGCGCCACCGTGCTCGCCGTGTCGGTCGACGACATCCTCGCGGCCGACCCTGAGAACGCCTACGCCCACGAGGAGCAGCCGCTGGACTGGCGGATCGTCGACCGGGTCGCGGACGTGCCGGTCGAGCTGGCCGAGGAGGCGCTGCGCCTGGCGCTCGGCGTGCGGATGTCGGATCGGGTCCTGCACGGATCCGGGTGGCGGGCCGACGTCGACGTCGTGGACCTCGACCACGACCCCGTACGTGTGGACCTCTCCGTACGGACAGACCTCCTCGCCGACGGGGCCTGGACGGACCCGGCCGCCGTCCGGGCGGCGGTCGACGGTGCGCTCGCCGGCCGTACGGGAATCCTCGCCCACGACGAGGGCCGCCTCACGGAGGTCGTCGGCGACAGCGCCGAGGAGACGCCGACCGTCGCTCTGGGCACGACGCTCCTGGCGCCTGCGGGCACGCCGGTGCGGGCGCCCGCCGGCGGCACCGTACGAGCGGTGGCCCACGGATCGGTCGTGCTGGCCTGCGGCGTGGTCGACGTGGTGCTGCGGGGCGCCCGGACCGGGGATCCGGTCGGGGCGGAGGTGGTGCCCGGCCAGGTCGTGGGTGCCATCGCCGAGGTGGCAGCCAGCTCACCGTTGCCGCCACACCTGCACGTCCAGGTGGTGCGTGCACCCGGCGTGCTGCCGCCCCCGTACGTCGAAGCCTCACTGGCCGACGCCTGGATCGCGTTGTGCCCGGACCCGGTCTCACTGCTGGGGCTCTCCCCCGACCTCGATGTCGGCGACGACGCGAGGGACGTGCTGGACCGCCGCGACCGCGTGGTGGCCACGGTGCAGGAGCACTACTACGCACGGCCGCCGCAGATCGAGCGCGGCTGGCGGCAGCACCTGATTGACACGTGTGGCCGGGCCTACCTCGACGTGGTCAACAACGTGGCCGTGCTCGGGCACAGCCACCCGGCGGTCACGGCCGCGGCGACCCGGCAGCTGCGGCTGCTCAACACCAACACGCGCTTCCACTACGACGCGCTGGTCCGCTTCGGTGAGCGGATCACGGAGCTGCTACCCGACCCGCTCGACACCGTGTTCTTCGTCAACAGCGGCAGCGAGGCTGTCGACCTGGCGCTGCGCCTGGTCCGTACGGCGACGGGGTGCCGGGACGTCGTCTGCCTGCGCGGCGGATACCACGGGTGGACCACCGCGGCGGACGAGGTCTCGACAACGCTGAACGACAACCCGCGGGCGCTGGAGACCCGACCGACGTGGGTGCACCTGGCGCCGATGCCGAACCTCTACCGAGGCGAGCACCGGGGGCCCGATGCGGCCCAGCGCTACGCAGCCGAGCTGTCGTCCGTCGTGGCGGGGATCGAGAGCGGGCCGGCCGGCTTCATCGCAGAACCCTTGTCGGGCAACGCCGGAGGGGTGCTCGTGCCGCCGGGTTACCTGCCGGCAGTGTACGAGACGGTGCGCGCTGCCGGGGGCCTGTGCATCTCCGACGAGGTGCAGGTCGGCTACGGCCGTACGGGATCGCACTTCTGGGGCTTCGAGGCGCACGGGGTGGTGCCGGACGTCGTGACCATGGCCAAGGCGGCGGGCAACGGTCACCCGGTCGGGTTCGTGGTGACGCGGCGGGAGGTCGCCGAGGCATTCGCGGCCGAGGGGTCCTTCTTCTCGTCGGTCGGGGGGAGCCCCGTCTCGTCTGTGGTCGGGCTCGCGGTGCTGGACACGATCCGCGACGAGGACCTGCCGGGCAACGCGTTGAGGGTGGGCAGACACCTGCGCGAGCGGCTGCGGGCGCTCGTGCACGAGCACCCGCTGGTGGGGACCGTCCACGGGGAGGGCCTCTACCTCGGAGTCGAGCTGGTGCGCGACCGGTCGGCGCTCGAGCCAGCGACGGCTGAAGCCCTCGCGATCTGCGAGCGGCTGCTCGAGCTCGGGGTGATCAGCTACCCGACCGGCGATCTCTCCAACGTGCTCAAGGTGAAGCCGCCGCTGTGCATCACCGAGGCCAGCGCGGACTTCTTCGTGGACCGGCTGGACGAGGTGCTCCACGCGGGCTGGTGAGCCTCTGCCTGTAACGCCTTCCCACCGCGAGTGACCTTGGTGTCACCACGAACCCGGAGGGGGAAGGAGCACCATCACATCACCACGTATCGCCGCGCCCTTGCGGTGGCCACTGCTCGGTGGCTGCGGCTGCAGGTCTGGCGTTCGCAGCTCCACCGGAGATGGCGGCCCTGCCTTCGCCAGGGGCCGTCTACGTCCTCAGCAACCAGGCGGACGGCAACGACGTCATCGCTTTTCCACGTGCCGCGGATGGCCAGCTGCGCACCCGGAGAGCTTCGCCACCGGCGGCACGGGCACAGGTGGCGGCCTCGGCTTGTACGTCCTCAACGCCGGCAGCAACGAGATCACCGGCATCCGCGTCGGCGGTGGCGAGCTAGCGCCGATCTCCGGGTCGACCCGGCCCACGAGCGGCCCAACCGCCGCTCCCGGCCAGGTGTCG
>DATHUJ010000009.1:0-24153 GCA_035462375.1 Jiangellales bacterium | reverse complement strand
CACCACACGTCGTCGCTCTTCACTCGGGGGTCAGGGCAGACGGTCCGGCCCGTCCCGACGGCGAGGAGGTCGCTGTGGGAACGAAGGGACATCAGCGGGACGAGGAGCCGACGGATGACGCTGTCGGCATGGGCAGCGGGTCCCAGGGTGACTCGGGGGAGATGGAGGGTACGGCCGGCCCCTCCCCGAGCATGAGCGGGGCGCCCGGTCTCGGCATGAGCGGCGACGGCGGTGACGCCCGGGTGCCGGGCATGCCGACCGGCCCGGTGGCCGAGGCCAGGGATGCGGACGCCATGCCGGGTGACGGCATGGGCGAGGGGGGAGAGGTCAGAGACATCCACGAGGCGATGGGCCTGCCCGCGACCGGCGGCGATGGCGAGGTCGGTGCCGGCGGCCCGGGCGGTGGTGGCGGCGGCGAGGGCGGCCCAGGAGAGCCACCCACTCGCCGCACCTGCGGTGTCATGGACGTGCACCGGCGACTCCTCATGTCGTCGCCGAGCTACGCGGCGGCCCGCGCCAGGATCGAGACCCAGACCCTCGAGCTGACCGCGCGCGAGGCGCTGCCGAGGCTGTCGGGGATCGCCCGCATCCCGGTGGTCGTCCACGTCGTCCACAACACTGCCGCCCAGAACGTCAGCAAGGCCCAGATCGACAGCCAGATCAAGGTCCTCAACGAGGACTTCCGGGCCACGAACGCCGACCGGTCCAAGGTCCCGTCCGTCTTCAAGCCGCTGGTGGAGGACTCGCGGATCGAGTTCTTCCTCGCCACGGTGGACCCCGACGGCAACCCGACCGACGGGATCACCCGGCGGCAGACGTCGACGGCCTCGTTCAGCTCGAACGACGCCGTCAAGTTCACCGCCAAGGGCGGGCAGGACGCCTGGCCGGCCGACCGCTACCTCAACATGTGGGTGTGCCCGCTCGGCGGCGGGCTGCTCGGCTACGCGCAGTTCCCCGGTGGCCCGGCCAAGACCGACGGGGTCGTCATCACGCACACGGGCTTCGGCACGACCGGGACGGCGACCGCCCCGTTCGACAAGGGCCGGACGGCGACGCACGAGATCGGGCACTTCCTCAACCTGTTCCACATCTGGGGCGACGACGGCACCGGGTGCACGGGGTCCGACGAGGTCGCCGACACGCCCAACCAGGGCGGGCCCAACACCGGCAAGCCGGCCTTCCCGAAGGTCAGCTGCAACAACGGTCCCAACGGCGACCTGTTCATGGACTACATGGACTACGTCGACGACGACACGATGGTGATGTTCACCAAGGGTCAGGTCGCTCGTATGACGGCGTGCCTGGAGACCGTCCGGGCGTCGCTCGTCGTCGCGGCCCGGCAGCCGGCCCCGGCCGGACCGGTGGTCTCGTGGTCGTCCGACCGCATCGACGCGTTCGTCCTCGGGACCAACCGCGCGATGTTTCACAAGTGGTGGAACGGCTCGGCTTGGGGGCCATCAGTGACCGGCTACGAGAACATGGGCGGCATCTGCCTCGACGCTCCGGAGGCCGCCTCCTGGGGCCCGAACCGGCTCGACGTCTTCGTCCGAGGCACCAACCGGGCCCTCTTCCACAAGTGGTGGAACGGCTCGTCCTGGGGGCCGTCGCTGACCGGCTACGAGAACCTCGGCGGCGTGCTCACGTCGCCGCCGCGGGTGGCGACCTGGGGCCCGAACCGGCTCGACGTCTTCGCCCTGGGCACCGACCGCGCGCTCTACCACAAGTGGTGGGACGGCTCGGCCTGGGGACCGTCCGCCTCCGGGTACGAGTACATGGGCGGCGTCTGCATGAGCCCCCCAGCGGTCGTCTCGTGGGGCGAGAACCGGCTGGACGTCTTCGTGCTCGGCACCGACAACGCGGTCTACCACAAGTGGTGGGACGGCTCGGCCTGGGGACCGTCCCTCACGGGGTGGGAGTACATGGGCGGCGTGTGCGCCAGCGAGCCGGTCGCGGTCTCCGGGGGCAAGGACCGCCTCGACCTCTTCGTCGTCGGGACCAACGGCGCGCTCTTCCACAAGTGGTGGGACGGCTCGGCCTGGGGACCGTCCCTCACCGGCTGGGAGCACATGGGCGGCGTGTGCACGAGTGCCCCGACCGCGGTCTCGTGGGGCACCAACCGGCTCGACGTCTTCGTGACCGGGACCAACTCGGCGCTCTACCACAAGTGGTGGGACGGCTCGGCCTGGGGACCGTCGCTCACCGGGTACGAGTTCATGGGCGGCACGATCGTCGGGCAGCCGCGCGCCACGGCGTGGGGGCCGGACCGGCTCGACGTCTTCGTGACCGGGACCAACTCGGCGCTCTACCACAAGTGGTGGAACGGCTCGGCCTGGGGACCGTCGCTCACGGGCTACGAGTACATGGGCGGCGTCATCAGCGAGTTCCGGGCGGAGGAGGTGGCCGCCGCCGACGTGCTGTCGGCGCCGGCGATGCCGGGTGGTGTCCCGGAGACCCAGCCCGTCGGCTGACCTCCCGTGAGCCGGCCCACCGGGCCTGCACCCGGTGGGCCGGCGTCACCACCTCCCGTACGGGAGGTTGCGCGCGTGCCAGCAGCAGATCGAGCAAGAAGGGGGCGGGTCGATGGCCGAGCTCGAGCAGCTCGTGGGCCGGTGGGGGCACTCGTTCGAGGAGGACCACGACGACGTGATCGTCTACCGGCCGGAGAGCTTCGACTTCCCCCGGGCGCGGGGGCGGGCCGGGATCGAGCTGCGCCCGGACGGAAGCTTCGTCGACTGGGCGATCGGTGCCGGTGACGCGGCGGAGGCGCGGCCCGGCGCCTGGCAGCTCGCGGGGAGCGACACCGTCCGGATCGTCGGCGCCTCGGGGGAGGCGAGGACGTTGCAGGTCGCGCACGTCTCGGCCGACCGGCTGGAGCTCCGGCGGGAGGGCGCGTCGTGAGCGGGGGAGTGGTGTGGACGACCGGCCCGGCCGAGGCGGCCGCTGCGCTGGTCGCGACCGCGCCGGCGGCCCGTGGTGGGACCCGCTGGACGCTCATCGGGGACGTGGCGGTGCTGTGGGGGGCGGAGGCGCCTCCGGCTGCCGCGGAGCTCGCCCGGTGGGCAGGTGTCGAGGCCCGACCGGCGACGGTTGGCGGGCTCGCCCTGGTGACCCAGGTGGGTGCGGCGTTCCAGCAGGAGTACCCGGACGTCGAGGTGCTCGTCGACCGGGGTCGGCACCTGGTGGTCGATGCGAGTCTGGTGCCTCCCGAGCCGGCGGAGCACGTCGACTGGAAGGTAGAGCCCCTGCCGGCGGACACGGCGGTGGTGACCCGCCACCCACCCGTACCGGGCAGGGCAGAGCCGGAGATCGGGGCGGTCGTCGACAGCCTGTCGCCCTCGTCGTACGAGCAGGACGTCACCCACCTGGCGTCGCTGGCGACGCGGCACTCGCTGAGCGCCGGCTTCAAGGACGCGGCGGCGTACTGCGTCGGGCGGCTCGAAGCGGCGGGCTACACGGTCACGCGGGAGTCGGTGAGCGTCGGCGGCGGTACCAGCGAGAACCTCGTCGCCGACCGCCGCGGAGCCGGGGCGGAACGTCGGCGGGTGCTGGTCACGGCGCACCTCGACTCGGTCAACACCGCGGGTGGCCCCGCGGCGGCGGCGCCCGGTGCGGACGACAACGCGAGCGGCGCCGCGGGTGCGATGACGCTGTCGCGGGCCCTGGCGGAGCACGCGTTCGAGGCGGACACGCGGGTGATCCTCTTCGGCGGGGAGGAGCAGGGACTCCACGGCAGCCGCCAGCACGTGGCGGCACTCCCGGCCGACGAGCGTTCCCGGATCGCGGGCGTGGTCAACCTCGACATGGTGGGCCGCCGGAACGGTCCCGTCGCGGGTGTGCTCCTGGAGGGTGCGCCGGTGTCGTCGTGGCTGGTGGACCGGTTGGCCGCAGCGGCTGCGGCGTGGACCGGCCTGACGGTGGAGACGTCGTTGGCGCCGTTCGCGAGCGACCACGTCCCCTTCATCGACGCGGGTGTCCCGGCGGTGCTGACGATCGAGGGCAACGACCGGGCCAACACCGACGTGCACACCGCGCGGGACACCCTGGCGACGCTCGACCACGGCCTGGCCCTGGAGATCCTGCGGATGGACGTCGCGGTCCTCGCCGAGCTGCTGGGGCTGGTGCGGGGCGGGGCGGCCGCGGCTGTGCCGCGTCCGGCGGGGCCGGTGGTGTCGCGGGCTCCGGGTTCGGTCGACGTCTTCGCGCTGGGGCCGGGGCGGTCGGCGGTGCACGGGACGGTCGAGGGGTAGGCACGGCGGCGGCGACCACCATCCTCGGCTTCAGCCACGCATGGCCGCTCGGGACCTTCGTACAGGCCAGGGACCCGTCTGTCATACGATGCGTGATACATTTGCTTCATGGGTGATCTGATCTCCGTACGCCTCGACGAGGACGCCCGCAGAGCCCTCGCTGAGCTCGAGGCCACGGGCATCTCGCGTAGTGAGGCTGTCCGCCGTGGCCTGGTTGCCGCGGCCCAGCGGCTCCGCGACCGGCAGCGGCTCATCGACGAGGTCGCGGCACTGGCCGACGATGAGCAGGATCGCGCCGAAGCCGCGGAGGTGGCTGCCATGATGGAGGACCTACGTGCGCCGGGGTGACGTGTTTCGGCTGCGTCTTGGCGGTCGGCAGGGCCACGAGCAGTCCGGGCTCCGCTACGGCGTCATCGTGCAATCGGACGCGCTACTGCGACTCTCGACAGTCCTGATCGCTCCGACCTCGACCGCAGCACGCGCCGCCTCCTTCCGGCCGCAGATCGACATCGACTGCACGCTCACGCGCGTGCTCGTCGAGCAGACTGGCGCAGTCGATCTCACCAGGCTGGGTGACCACCACGACCACCTCACGGCCGAGGAACAGTGGGGTGTCGACCTCGCACTCGAGACGGTGTTCGACCTTCGATAACGGCCTTCGGTCGGCCACTGTGCAGGAACCGCGTGCGCAAGCGGGAGGCGCGAGACGGGCGTCCTCGTCGAGAGCCACCCCTGCCGCGCCGCCGTGACCTTCGCCTCTGCACCCGCGTCAAGGCTCGCGGGAGCCTGAGCTCATGGGTGCAGTGGTCAAGACCGTCCACGGCGAAGTGGGCGGCAGCGTCGCCGACGGCGTGTACAGCTTCCTGGCGGTGCCCTACGCGGCCCCGCCCTTCGGGGCCAACCGGCTCCTCCCGCCACAGCCGGTCCAACCGTGGGACGGGGTGCGTGACGCCACGGGGTACGGGCCCTCACCGCCGCAGGTCGTCCCGCCGGAGGCCGCAGGGCCAGGGTGGGACACCGAGCTGAAGGGTGAGGACTGCCTGACCCTCAACGTGTGGACGCCCGACCCGGGGGCCGCCGGGCTGCCGGTCATGGTGTGGATCCAGGGCGGGGCGTACGAGATCAGCGCGACTGCGGCGTACGACGGGAGCACCTTCGCCCGCGACGGCGTGGTCTGCGTGGTGATCAACTGGCGGGTCGGGGCGGACGGCTTCCTCTACCTCGGTGACGAGTACGCCAACGTCGGCCTGCTCGACCAGGTCGCGGCGCTGGAGTGGGTGCGGGAGAACATCGCCGCGTTCGGCGGTGACCCGGGCAACGTCACCGTCTTCGGTGAGTCGGCCGGTGCGATGAGCATCGGCACGTTGCTCGCCGTCCCGCGTGCCGATGGGCTCTTCCGGCGGGCGATCCTGCAGAGCGGCGCGTCCCACCACGTCAGCTCGGCCGAGACCGCCGAGCGCTTCGGTCGCTACCTGGCCGGCAAGCTCGGTGTCCCGCCGACGCGCGTGGCGCTGGCCGCAGTCCCCGTGCAGCGGCTGCTGGCGGCGCAGGCCGAGGTCAACGCCGACCTCGCCGCGCACCCGGAGCCGGAGTACTGGGGCGAGGACGTGGTGCTGACCATGCCCTGGGAACCCGTGGTCGACGGCGACGTCCTCCCCGGCCGCCCGATCGACCGGATCGCGGACGGCGCCGCCGCTCAGGTGGACCTCATGGTCGGCAGCAACGCCGACGACTGGAGGCTCTTCCTCGCCATCACGGGGGAGATCGGTCAGGTCACCGACGAGGCCCTCGCCGGACCCGTCGGCGTGTACGGGCGGCAGGCCGTGGCGGCGTACGGACTCCCGGTCGAGCCGGCCCTCGCCGCGTACCGGGCCAGGTACCCGCACGCCGGTCCCGGCGACCTGCTCGCCGCGGTCCAGACCGACTGGTGGACACGCATTCCCGCCCTGAGGTTGGCCGACGCCCATGCCGATGCGCCCGCGGGCACCTACATGTACGAGTTCGCGTGGCCGGCGCCGGGACTGGGCGCCGTCCACGGACTGGAGATCCCCTTCGTCTTCGACACCGCCACCAAGGACGCCCGGCTCTTCGGTCCGATGCTGGGGGAGGACCCGCCGCAGGAGCTCGCCCGGAGGATGCACTCCGCCTGGATCTCCTACGCCACCAGCGGCGACCCGGGGTGGCCGGCATACGACCTCGATCGCAGGGCCACCATGCACTTCGACACCACCTCGCAGGTGGTGGACGACCCCCGGTCGTGGGAGCGGGAGCTCTGGGAAGGCCTGCGCTGAGCAGCCCATGAGGGTGACTGAGGCGCTCGGTCAGCCCGCGGTGCCGACGAGCAGGACCCGGTCGGCGAAGGCGGCGACCTTCTCCTCCCAGCCGTCCTCGAGCGGACCCTTGAGGCCCGTGACGAAGACGGCCTCCTCGGCGACCTCGGTCAGGCCCTTGCCCTGCAGCAGCTCTTTGATGATCGGCCTGACCTTCTGCCACCGAGCGATCTCCTCCTCGGTCGGCATCCGGCCCGTCTTCTTGTCGGGCACCGGGGCGGCCTCGGTCGTCAGGAGGGCGTAGGCCGTCCCGGGCGGCAGTGAGACCTTGCCCAGCCAGCTGCGGGCGCTCCGCTTCGGTTTGCCGAACCGTCCGGGAGAGCTGAAGACGTACAGGTCTGCCGGCGGCAGCTTCCTCGGATCGGCCTCGTTCATGTGACGGATGCTCACCGTCACGCCCCGGTCGGCCATGATCCGCCGGAACTCCTCGGCCACCATGCCGCCGTTGCCGTACTTCGAGCCGTGGACGTACTCGATGTCCTTGATCGGTTCCATCGGAGACTCTCCTCTCTCGGCGGGTGGACGACTCCGCAAGTCCCCTCTCCACGTTTCGCCAGGCACCACGAGCGCGCCAGGGTCGAAGTCCCCGCCGGTGGCTGTCGGGTGGACGCCGTGGTGACCTTCGCCTCTGCAGCCCGCCCTCGGTGCCGCCCCAGCCTGGGGTGCATGGGTGACGTCGCGAGCCGCCCCGGTCCACCCGGACCCGAGCCAGGCACCCAACGGGACCACGACGGCCCCGCGGGGTACGTGGTCCGCCCCCTGCCCGCCAACCGCAAGGTCGTGCTGGACCGGCTGTTCGGGGCCACCCGCCGGTTCCCGATCCACGGACTGGTGGAGCTCGACGTCGAGCAGGCCCGCTCGGCCATCGCCGCCTCGGACCCGCCGGTGTCCTGGACGGGCTTCGTGATCGTGACCCTGGCGAGGGCCGTCGCCCACCATCCCGAGGTGAACGCCCGCCGGGCCGGGAACCGGGTGCTCTACTTCGACCGCGTCGACGTCGGCGCCACGGTGGAGCGGTACGGCCCGGGAGGCCTCGTGCTGGACATCGCGGTCGTCCGGGAGGCCGACCGGAAGTCGTGCGCCGAGGTCTCGGAGGAGCTCCGGCAGGCCAAGCACGGATCCGCGCGGCAGCTGACCCGTCGCGGCCGCGTCGCTACGCAGGTGTGGCGACTGCCCGGCCCTGTCCGCAGGAGCCTCGTCCGGCTCGCCAGTACGAGGCCTCGGATCGCGGCGACCTTCGGGCCGGCCGTCGGCGTCACCTCGCTGGGGATGTTCGGGCACGGTGGGGGGTGGGCCATCGCCCTGTCGCCGCTGACCCTCATCGCCACGGTCAGCGGCATCGTCGAGCGGCCGGTCGTCCGTGACGGGAGCATCGTGGTCAGGCCCATGCTGCCGCTGACGCTCACCTTCGACCACGCCGTCGTCGACGGGGGACCGGCCGCCCGTTTCGTGGAGACGCTCCGCGAGCTGACGGAGACGGCGGCTGCCTTCGAGGCCACCCGGGCGAGGTCCGTCCCCTGATCCCGGTGGGCCGAGGCCGCCGGCTCGATCCGGCCCCAGGTCGGGGGAGCCGGGCGGCGCGGTGGGCGTGACCTTGTCCCCTACTGACCGTTGCCGCCCGGTGCCAGCGTGACAGTGATGGCCGTTGTGGCCGAAGGACCGACCGGGCCCGAGGGGGCCTCGATGAGCACCACGTCCACGGGAGCGGGCGTCACGTACTGCCTCACCCTGGACGACGCGACAGCCCGGAACCCGGAGGTCAGCGGATCAAAGGCCGCCTGCCTGGCGCTCGCCCGGGCGCACGGGATCCGCACCATCGCCGGCTTCGTCGTGACCACCGCGGTGCACGAGCGGTTCCTCCGGGCCGGCCACCAGGTGTCCGACGAGGTAGCCGCAGGCTTACGGGAGGCCTGGTCGACGACGAGCCGGGACGGAGAGGTCCCCCTCGTCGTACGGTCATCGTCGACCGTGGAGGACGTCGGCGCCTCCTCGATGGCGGGGCGCTTCCGGAGCGTGCTCGACGTCCGCGGCTGGCCGGCCTTCCTCGACGCCCTGGCCGCGGTGCTGAGGTCCGCGGACCAGGTGGGGGGCTCCGCGGGCCCGAGCCCGATGGGCGTGCTCGTGCAGCCCTTCGTCGTCCCGGCCTGCGGTGGCGTGATGTTCGGCGTCGACCCGGTCTCTGGCGACGCGAGCCACGTCGTCGTCGAGGCGGTGGCCGGCGGTCCGGACGCCCTGGTGAGCGGACGAGTGACCGCGCAGCACTACGTGGCCTCTCCGCGCGGGCGGCTGCTGGCGGTCGACCACCGGCCAGAGCGTGTGCTCTCCGTGCACCGCAGCGTGCACCGCCTGCTCTCCGGTCGACAGGTACGGGCTCTCGCGACCCTGGCCGCCCACGCGCGGCGGGCGTTCGGCGGCCCGCAGGACGTGGAGTGGGCCTTCGACGCCGAGGGAACGCTGCTGCTGCTCCAGAGCCGCCCGGTCACGGCCACCGGGGAGGCCGCCCTGGCCACCGGTCCGGTCCTGGGTCCTGGTCCGGTCGCGGAGACCTTCCCGGACCCGCTGGGGCCGCTGGAGATCGACCTGTGGGTCGGCCCGCTCCGTACGGGAGTCGTCGCGGCCCTGCGCGAGATCGGGGCGGTAGCCCCCCGGAGGTTGGACGACTCACCGGTCGTCACCACGATCCGCGGGCGGGTGGTCGCCGACCTGGAGCTCTTCGGCTACGTCCCGCACCGGGTGGCTTGGGCCATGCTGGACCCACGGCCGCCGCTGCGGCGCTTGCGGGCCGCGTGGCACGTCGGGCGACTCCGCGCGCTCCTGCCCCAGCGGGTCCCCGCCCTGGTCCGGGAGGTCGACGAGTTCCTGGCCGCGGTGGTCCCGACCGAGATGAGCGACGCCCAGCTTCTGCAGCTTCTCGAGCAGTGCACCGGGCTGCTGGCGCGGCTGCACCACGACGAGGTCCTGGCCGGGACGCTGCTCCCCGCCGGACCCCGGACCGCTAGCGCGATCGCCCTCGACGTCCTCGCCGACCACGCAGACCGCGCCGACCACGCCAACCCCGACGTTCTCGCCGGCCCCGCCGTCCGCGCCGACCTCGCCGACGACCTCGCGGGCGACGCGCTGGTCCGTCGGCACCCGGTCCTGCTGAGCCTGTGCCCCCCGGCGGTCGGCGTCCCCCTGACCCTGCCGCCGAGCCCGATGGCTCGACCCCGACCCCGTACGGGGGCCGTTGCGGACATCGGCCCCAGGGAACAGCTGCGGCTGCGGGCCCGGTGGGTCCAGGAGCTCACGGCGAGGGCCTCCTGGCTGCTCGGACGACGCCTGGCGGAACGGGGTGTCCTCGACGCCCCGGCATCTGTGGCCCTGCTCGACCTGGCGTCCCTGCGCGTAGCCGTGGCGGAGGAGCGCCCACCCCTCGACCTGCACGACCGGCTGGAGCGGACGCTCGCGGACGCCTTCGCTCCACCGCTACCTACCCAGCTCCGGCTCACGCCGTCAGGTGAGCCGGTTCCCGCAGCACGGATCGGCGCACGGCCGGGAGGGGGCACCGGCGCCGGCGGCGGCCGGGGTTCGGGCCCGGTGGTGCACGTCTCCGCCCGCACCCGCCCGGCTGTCGGCGACGTCGTCGTCGTCCGTGATCTCGCGCCGGAGCTGGCGGCCTGGCTCCCCGGTCTGGCCGGCCTGGTGGCCGAGACGGGGGGGACCCTGTCCCACCTGGCCATCCTGGCCCGCGAGTACGGCGTGCCGACGGTGGTCGGTGTGCACGACGCGCTGCGCCGGTTCCCTGCCGGTGCCCGGGTCGTCGTCGACGGGACCATGGGCGAGGTCCAGCACGTCGGAGGTGACGACGCGGCATGAGGATCACGCTGACCAGGTGGGTGGGCGTCGCGGTGCTCGCGGCGACGATGCTGGTCGCCGGCGCGCACTTCGTCTACTACATGTACCACTGGGAGTGGGTGCGCGCGCAGATCGCCGGAGTGGCGTTCGTCGCCGCCCTGGTCCTGGCCGCCACGAGACTCGTGCTCGGGAGGCTGAGCCGTCTGGAGCGTGACGTCGCTGCCCGGCTCGCGGCGATCGAGGCCGCGGTCACCGTTCCCGGGTCCCCGTCGGCGAGGCAGCGTCCGGTGACCGACGCCGACGCCGGGACCGGCCGGCCCGACTTCCCCTGGCTGGCCCCTGAGCTCGCCCCGCCCCGGCTCGGGGTCCTGCTCCCGGCGCTGGTGCTCGGCGCGCTTGCGGAGCCGGCACAGGGCTCGCGGCCGGCGGTGTTCATCCCGATGCTCCTGGGGGCCGGACTGGCGTTCTCCCTCGTCGCCGGGCTGGTCGAGCGCACGGCCGCCGCCGTGCACGCACCAGCGCCGTCAGGGCACCGCCGGCGGCTGGTCCTCGGCGGCCTGCTCGGTGCGGCCGTCGTGGGACTGGCGACGACGGGGATCTGGAACTGGGTGCACTACGAGCCGGTCCCCCTCGCCAAGGGGACGACCGAGCTCACCGTCCAGGTCTCCGCCAAGACGCCACCACGACCGGCCGAGCAGTCCGTCGAGATGATCGGACGCTACTGCGCCAGCAACGCGATCGTCGGGGTCACCGTCCGGCAGGTTAGACCGGTGTCCGCCGACTCCGCCGTACTCGTCGTCTCACCGATGCTCGACCACCAGGCGCAGCGGCGGTACGGCGGCTGCCTGGAGGACGCCAACCTCGAACGGCACCGCCTGACGGTCATCGACACCGCCCTCGTCCCGGGGGAGTAGGAGCGATGAACGAGCACGAGAGCCTCACCGGCACACCCCTCCTCGTCACGGACCCGCCCGGTGACCGGCCGCTCTCCCAGCCGACGGCGGACCAGCGCAGGCAGGTACTCGTCGCGGGCGCTGCGCTGCTGGCGGCGACGGTCACGACGGTCCTGGCCTGGTTGTCCAACCCTGCCGCCGACGAGTGGGTCTACCGGCAGGTGCGCTCGTGGACCTGGGTCGATGCCCTGGACAGGCTCGAGGTCCTGACGAGCCCGGTCGTCCTCGTGGCGATCTCCATGGCCGTCCTGGTCGTGGCGCGATGCCGGGTCTTCGCGGCCGTCGCGGCCGGCGCGCTGCTGACAGGCGCCGCCTGCGGGTGGGCGCTGTCCGTGCTGGTGGGGCGCGACGGCCCGGTCGACGCCCCCGTGCAGTCCACCGGGACCTACCCGAGCGTGGGCGTCCTGGTGCTCACCGTCCTTGCCGGGTTGGCTCCCCTCGCCGTGGGTTCCGCGACCGGGAGGACGTGGGCCCGGCACGTTACCGCCGTCGCGCTGGGTGTGCTGGTACTGGCCGTCGGCCTGTGGCAGGTCGGTACGGGTCGGTGCTGGCCGCTCGACGTCATCGGAGCCGTCCTCGTCGGCACGATCGTGGTGAGCGGGGCCCGGGTGGTGCTCGAGGAACCGGGTCGACACGTCTCGTGCCGCGCGTGCCTGTGGCAGCGGCGGGCGGCCGCCGCGCGCGACGTCGGGCCCGTGGTCGTCGACGTCGACCCACGGCGGACGCGGCTGCTCCACCGGACCGCGTTGCTGTGGACCGGTGGGCTCGTGGCGGCCTTCGCGGTCCTGGCGCTCACCCGCGGGCTGCCCCGCAGCCCCGAGTCCGGGGTGATGGGGTCGGGGCTCGAGGTGCCGCTGCAGTGGGGGGTGCTGACGCTGGTCGTCGTCGGGGTGCTGCTGGCGCGCCGCTGGCATCTCGCCGGGGCCCTGGTCGTCGCCTTCGGCGCTGCGCTGCTCGGCTACGCCTCGTCGGTCCAGTACTCACCGTGGATCGCGGTGGCGATCATCGTGGCTCTGTGGGTGCCCGCCCTGCTGCTGTGGCTGGAGTGGCACCGCCGGGCCACCCTCCGTACGGCCCTGGTCGCGGCCGTCGGGGCATCGGTCGTCCTGGGGGGAGTGGTGGCCGCGGCGACGCTCACGTACTCGTCCTACTGGGGCCCCACCCACGCGACGTCGGCCACCGCCGCCCCCGCCACCGACCCGGTGCAGTGGATGTGGTCCGGCGCCGTGACGACGACGGGCGCCGAGGTCCGGCTGCGTACGGCCGAGCCGGTCAGCAGCGTCCGGGTCGTCGTGAGCGAGGACCCCGACCTCGCGCGAAGCGTGGCCGTCGTCGAGGCCGAGCCGGATGCCGACCGGGTCGCGGGGGTGACCGTCGGGGGCCTGCAGCCGGACACGCGCTACTACTACGGCGCCGAGGTGGGCGCCGCGTCGGCGCGGGACCGGGTCCAGTCCTTCCGTACCTTTCCCGAGGGGTCGGCGTCCTTCGCGTTCGTCCTCGGCTCCTGCCAGGTGGGCGGGTCGAACGGGCAGGTCTACGACGCGATGCGCTCCCTGGACCCGCTCTTCGTGCTGTCGACTGGGGACTGGACGTACGGGAACGTCTCCGTGGACGACGAGGAGCGGTTCCGCGACCAGTACGACCTGAACCTGACGGCGCCGGCGCAGGCCGCGCTCTACGGGCAGGCGCCGTTCGTCTACGTGTGGGGCGACCACGACTACGGCGGCAACGACGCCGACCGCACGTCGCCGAGCCGTGCGGCGGCGATGGCGGTGTACCGGCAGATGGTGCCGCACTACGCGCTCGCCGGGCCGGAGACGCCGGTGTACCAGGCGTTCACGGTGGGCCGGGTCCGGTTCCTGCTCACCGACACCCGGGCGGCGCGTGACCCGGCGGGGGAGCCCGTGGGCGACTACCGGTCCACGCTCGGCACCGAGCAGCGGGAGTGGCTGCTCGACCAGCTCGCCCACGCCGACCGCTACGGGCTCGTCGTCTGGGTCAACCCCGACCCATGGGTGGCCCCCGACAGCCCCGGCAGCGACACGTGGGGTGGCTTCGCCGAGGAGCGGCAGGTCATCGCCGACGCCATCGCCGACCAGGGGGTCGACAACCTGCTCATGGTCAGCGGCGACGCGCACATGTTGGCCTTCGACGACGGCACCAACACCGACTTCTCGACCGCGCAGCTCGGCGGTTTCCCGCTGTTCCACGCCGCGGCGATCGACCGTCCGGGCAGCGTCAAGGGCGGCCCGTACACCGGGCCGGTGATCCCCGGGGGCGGACAGTTCGGCAGCGTCGAGGTGCGCGACGACGGGCGGGCGGTCGAGGTCACGCTCACCGGCTGGGACTGGCAGGGGGAAGCACTGTTCCGGGAGGCGCTGACCTTCCGCTGACGAGAGCTGCGGTTGCAGCAGGGCCACCCCCCTCCAGCCCCCGAGCCCCCGGACCTCAGCGGTCGCCATCGGCCAGCCTGTCCGCCCGTCGCTCGAGGTACCGGCGCTCCGCCGGCGACGTCGTCCGCCGGGCCGCTGCGCGGTAGTGCTCGACGGCTGCCTCCGCGTCGCCCGACCGCTCCAGCAGGTGTGCCCGTACGGCGTCGAGCCGGTGTCCCGCGCGTAGCCGGGGGTCGTCGTCCAGCGCCTTGAGCAGCGACAGCCCGACCCGCGGCCCCTGCACCATGGCGGCGGCGACGGCGTGGTTGAGCCGGACGACGGGGTTGTCCAGCTGCAGCAGCAACAGGTCGTAGAGGGCAAGGATCTGCGGCCAGTCCGTGTCGTCGGCCGTGGCGGCCTCGTCGTGGACGGCTGCGATGGCCGCCTGCAGCTGGTACGGGCCCGGCGGGTGCCGGGCCAGCGCCCGGGTCACCAGGCCGACTCCTTCGGCGATCGCCGCCTGGTCCCATCGGCTGCGGTCCTGCTCGTCGAGTGGGATCGGCTCACCGCCTTCTCCCGTACGGGCGGGGCGGCGGGCGTCGGTGAGCAGCATGAGCGCCAGCAGGCCGGCGGTCTCGGCGTCGTCGGGGACCAGCGCCAGCAGCATCCGGGTCAGGCGGATGGCCTCGCGGGTGAGCTCGACCCGGTGCAGGTGGGGACCGGACGTGGCGGTGTAGCCCTCGTTGAAGACCAGGTAGAGCACGTGCTGCACCGCGGCGAGGCGGTCCGCCGTCTCGCCCGGCGGCGGCAGCCGGAAGCGGGCCCCGGTGTCGGCGACGCGCTTCTTGGCCCGGGAGATGCGCTGGGCCATCGTCGACTCCGGCACCAGGTAGGCCCGTGCGATCTCGGCCGTGGTGAGGCCACCGACCGCGCGCAGGGTCAGCGCGATCTGCGAGGCCGGGGTCAGCGCCGGGTGGCAGCACAGGAAGAGCAGCACCAGCGTGTCGTCTCCCGGCTCCCGCGCCACGTCGGCCGCCGGTGCCAGGTACTCCTCGGGCAGCACCCGTACCGCCACGGCGTCCTCGCGCCGGCGCCGGGCCTGCTCGGTGCGCAGCAGGTCGGTCATCCGGCGGGAGGCAACAGTGATCAGCCAGGCCTTCGGGTTGTCCGGGACGCCGTCGCCGGGCCACTGCGTCACCGCGGCGAGCAGGGCCTCCTGGACGGCGTCCTCCGCGACCTCGAAGTGCCCGTAGCGGCGGACGAGCGCGCCGAGGACCTGCGGCGCGAGCTCACGCAGCAGGTCCTCGGCGGTACGGGTGTCGGTCACGTCAGGCCTCGGCGGTGCGGGGGTTGGGTCTCGGTCACGTCAGGCCTCGGCGCCGTCCCCCTCGATCGGCCGCAGCTCGACGCGTCCGAAGACCGGGGACATCCGTGCGGCGATCTCCACGGCCCGGTCGTGGCTGGCCACGTCGATGACGCCGAAGCTGACCAGCACCTCCTTGGCCTCCGCGTACGGCCCGTCGGTGACCACGGTCCGCCCGTCCCGCAGCTCGACGGTCTGGGTGTGGCTCGGGTCGGCCAGGCCCGCCGCGTACACGAACTCACCGGTCTCGATGAGCTCATGGGCGACATCGTCGGCCGGCCCGTACTGCTGGTCCTCCCCGGCGTGCTGCTCGGTCCACTCGCGGCCGGCGTCCCAGTCGGCCTGGGTGCCGTAGCTGAGCATGATGTACTTCACCGCTCGTCTCCTCCTCGCTGCGGCGCCACCCGGTGTGGGCGCCTCTCATCCCGTACGTCGGAGTGGCCGCCGCCTCCTCGACACCTTGGCAGGTCCGGCTGTGCCGGCGAACGGTGGGCCAGGCCGTCGTCGAGGCGTCACACTCGCGTCACGGCCGGTCCGTACGGTGGCCGGCCGACCCACCGTGGCCCGTGGCGGCCGAGGGAGGAGAGCGACATGAGCGACACCAACCTGGGGGCGCAGACCGAGGCCCTGCACGGGACGCGCGTTGCCGTCGTGCTCTCGCTGATCGCGCTGTTCCTCAGCGGGTGGTCCTTCATCGCCAGCATGGACGACGACGCCCAGGTACGGGAGGTCGAACGCCGTCTGGCCTGCCTCGAGCTGCCAGGGGCGAACGACTGCGGCGCCGACGGCCGCTGAGCCGGTCGCCACCGGGCGTCGAAGGCGCGTCCCCGTCGGACCACCTGTCGAGGGGTTCTCGCCGCGAAGTCCCTGTGCGAGCATCGGCGGGAGCCGAGGCGCCCGGGCCCTCGAGCCGCCCTGGGGGGACGATGTCGGGTCTCATGCACAGCGTGGTCCTTCGCCGCCGCGAGGACTTCCTCGCGCTGACCGTCCACGTCTACGGCTTCGCACCTCGCGGTGTCGGTGCACACACCGTCCTGAGCCGGCGGGAGCCGGACGCCCGGATCGTGCTCGAGCTGCCACCTCAGCATCTCCTGGAGGGTGTGACCCCGGCGCCCTCCACGGTGCCGGGCTACCCCGACTCGATTGCGGACGGGGCGCTCAGCGGGCCCAGCCGGATCAGTCGGCGGGTGCCGGATGACGTCGTCGAGATCCCGTACACGGCGCAGGCTCTGCTCGACCTGGCCAGCTGGCCGCTCGCCGTCCCGCCGGCCGCAGCCCGCGACGCCGACGAAGCCGCGTCCGTGCGCCCGCCGGAGGACGACGAGACCGCACTTGAGATGCCGTGGCGGCTCCTCCTCGCACCTCCGGCCGAGGCCGGCTTCGCGCATGCCTCGGACCCGGTCACGCGAGACGGACGAACCGAGGTCTGGCACGCCCGTCTCGGTCTGCGCGCCCAGGCGGCCGATGGCGCGTGGACCGTCCACGAGTACGTCCCCGAGGTGGCGGAGGGCGCCAGGAGCGTCCGCGCCGTGTGGTCGTGGGACGACGGGTTGCAGGACTTCCTCGACGGTGGCGCCCTCCCCCCACATCCCGGGATCGGGCTGCCCTTCGGGCACGCGGTACCGCGAGCCCACGAGCGGGCGCAGATCGTCTACGCCACGTCCTTCCGCGGCAACCCGGAGTGGGTCCCGGGACCCGTGGACGTGGATCAGCTCACCGTGTCCTCGGCTGGAGGGTGGCTGGCCGGGCGGCTCACCGCCGATCTGCCCGTGCCCACGAATCCCGACGTCCCGCTCGATCTGGAGTCGTGGACGCACCGAAGCACCATGGGCCGCGACCAGTACGTCAGGTTGGTGACCCGCGGCTACTGCGCACCGACGGGCCACCGCTTCGCCGCAGTGGAGGTCGTCGAGCGCCGCACCGACCCCAAGACGTCCCTGGCCGTGCTGGTCAAGACGCTCACCCTGGTCTGCCGGAACCCGCTACGGACCTTCGACTGGCCACCCGGCGTCGATCCCGCGGTGGTGCGCCGGCTGCCCTTCCGCCGGATCCGGTTGACCACCCTCGTCTCGCCACCACTGGACCAGCAGCCCGGGGGCAACCCGGGCGACTTCTGGGCCGCGACCGTCAACGGCGCTCCCTTCGCCTTCAGCGCGATGGGCACCGACCTGGACGGCCGGGAGGTCCCGCTCGCCATCCCGATGATCTTCGTGCGGGCCACGAAGGCCTTTGACCCGGCTGTCGCCGAGCAGGTCGCCGACACGTGGAACGACTGGGCGGCGGCCCACGGTCACCCGATCGGGCGGATCCCCACCTTCGGACGCCGCCTGGCCTTCGCGCCCGCGAAGGTCCGCGGCGACGGCTCGACGTCGCTCGAGACCGCCTTCCTCACCCTCGGGATGACACCGGTGAGCGGCTACGTCGAGCAGACGTGGCGCAGCGCCGACGTGCCACCCTTCGTGCCGCACGTGGAGTCGGCCGAGGTCGCCCTGGCAGCGGCGCAGTCGCTCGCCGCGACACCGCTCGGCACGGCGCAGATCGAGTACGACGGCCAGTACGCCCAGCAGGGCTTCGCCCGCGCGGGCGCGACGCCCGCGCAACGTGCTGCCGAGGTCTTCGCGGTGCTGACCCAGCCGGTGCCGCTGGTCATGGCCGGGGCTAGGGCGGGTGCCCTGGCCGTGCCCAACCTGCGCATCACGGGGCTCTCGCGCGAGCTCGGCCCGGTGGGGCCCCTGACCCCGGAGGGCTTCGACCCGGCCGCCGTCTTCGCCGGTCTCGGGGCCGAGCTGCTCGGCGCCGTGCCGCTGGCCTCCGTCGTCGCCCGGGAGACGGGTGCGGTGACCCAGGCACCACGGATCGTCCGACAGGAGATCCGTGGGCCCGGCGGCAGCCCCTCCGCGATCCTCGTGCGCTTCTCCTGGCGGGCGCGCCTCGTGCGCGATCCCGCTGGGATCCTCGAGCCCCACGGGCCCGACACGTCCGTGACGCTGCGCGGCTGGAGCCGCACCGAGCTCGGTCCGGCGGCGCCGACGTACGAGATGACGGGCGAGACCGGCGGATTCGACCTGAACTTCTTCGGAGCCGGGGCGAGCCGCTGCGTCACGGTTGCGGTCGAGCGCCTGGTGTTCCACTCGGGGGCCGGACGGCCTGCGGTGCTCGAGCCACAGATCGGTGCCGTCACCTTCGTCGGCCCCCTGAGGTTCGTCGAGAAGCTCAAGGACTACGTCTCGTTCGGGGGCAACGGGCCCTACGTGGACGTCTCGATGCACCGCATCCTCGCCGGCGTCGCACTCTCGCTGCCGAGCATCCAGGTCGGGGTCTTCAGCCTGGCCGACCTCGCGGTCCGCACCGAGCTCGAGGTCTCCCTCACAGGCGAGGCCGCCCGGCTGCGGTTCGCCATCTGCACACGCGCCCAGCCCTTCCGACTCACCGTCGCCCTCTTCGGCGGTGGCGGCTTCTTCGCGCTCGAGGTCTCGACCGCCGGGCTGGAGCTGGTCGAGGCGGCCCTGGAGTTCGGCGCGGCCTGCTCGGTGAACCTGGGCGTGGCGAGCGGCTCGGTCTCGATCATGGCCGGGATCTATCTCAAGCTCGAGAAGAAGGACGGGGGGACGTCGACCACCCTCGAGGGCTTCTTCCGCCTCAATGGCGAGATGTCCGTGCTCGGTCTGATCAGCCTGAGCATCGAGCTCTACCTCTCGCTCCGGTACGTGGAGTACCCCGACGGGACGAACAAGGTGGTCGGTCGGGCGACCGTCCACGTCGAGGTCGAGGTCTTCCTCTTCTCGGCCTCGGTCGAGGTCACCTGTGAGCGCAGGCTCGGTGGCACTGCCAACGACCCCACCTTCGCCGACCAGGTGAGCTCCGCCGACTGGGAGGAGTACTGCGCGGCCTTCGCCCCGATGCCCGCGTGAGGGAGACCTGCCCGCCCGGCGACCGACCGTCCACGCGCCGTCGCCTGACCGCGCCTCGAACCCAGCCCGTGAGACCGCCGACCCAGGAGCAGCCGTGGCTCACCAGATGCTGATCTTCACCGCCCTCCCCGACGGTCCCGATGCCCCGGTCACGGGCCCGCTGCGACTGTCGGTCTTCGTCTCCCCGCGACTGTCCCCCGACTCCGAGCGTGGTCGGCTCGACGACTTCCCCGACGTCGTCGACTGGCCGGCGACCTTGGCCGCGATCTCCTGGGAGGTCCTCCTGGACGGCGCCGCCGTCCCGGCCACCGTCGTCACCGCGCCGGCGGCGGTCCCCAGCAGCGACCTGTGGGACCGGCTGTTCCCTCCCGACCTGCTCGTCCGAGCGCGCCGGGGCCCGGACTACGACACCCGCCCGGTGCAGTCCTACCCGCAGGCCGAGGTCCTCGCCTCGGTCCGGGGGTTGTGGAGCCGGGCACTGGCCGAGAGTCCCACCCGGGTGCCCGGGACCTCCGCGATGATCGGCATCCTCGAGCGCGCCACCGGTGCATCGCTCGACCGGGTGCGGGAGGTCCTGCGCGCCCTGGCGGACCCGACACCGCCGCGCAACCACCCCGCGGCGGTACCGCCCGACCAGGACGAGCGGGAGGAGCCCCACGACGACATCGATCATTGGCCGGGCATCGAGGAGCTCGACTGGCGACTGGAACAGGAGGAGGCATGGCTGGCCGGCCAGCGCGCGGGTACTGCGTCGACGGACGACTGGCTCGCGCTCCGTCACCAGCGACGCCAGGCGCGCCGAGCCTTCGCGCGTGACACCGATCCTGCGGAGTACCTCCGTGACGCGCCGGGACTCGTCCCGCTCTACGCCGCCCGTGACTTCCACGCCCCGTCCGTCGTGGAGTCCGACGACGCCCCCCAGCCGTACGTCCCGCCGACCCTGCGCGAGCAGGACTTCCACGACCGCCTCGCGATGCTCGGTTCCCACCCCGCGGTGCTGCGCCGCCTCGGCCTGGTGGTGGACCTCGAGCTCGACGTGCACGCTCCCTTCCAGGGCGCCGGATCCAGGCCCTGGCTCCAGGTCCGACCGGTGTGGACCGCACGGCCGCCGAGCCGGCTGGGTGCCTCGCCGGTTCGTCAGGTGCTGCCTCGGACCTTGCTGGATCCCACTCCGGGCGTCTTCCGCGCCGCCCCGCTCGAGGGTCCAGTCCCGCGGGTGCTCCGCGGGTGGATCCCGCTGAAGCGACCAGGGGGGCGCACCTACACCCCGGTGGTCGTCGACCCCGACGGCGCGGCCCTCAAGACCGTCGCCGCGGCGGAGGCGTTGGTCCGCCGGATGCTCTGGCGACGTGCCGGCGACGGCGAGGGCGGTGACGGCCTGCCCACCCTGCGCAGCGCCGGGATCAGCATTGCCATGGACGACCGCGCCGGGAACCAGGCCGGCACCTTCGCCAGGGCACAGCAGCACGAGGACCAGATCTCGCTGGTCGCCGACGGCGTCGCCGGTGCGTCCGTCCCCGAGCTCGACGCCGAGGACATCACGCGCGGTTGGCGGGTGGACGTGCGCGACACCGCCGACCCGCACTGGCACAGCCTGCACCTGCGCCGTGGTGCGTACACCGTCGAGGGTGGCGACGGCGGCCCCGCGATCTCCGTCGACGCCGACGAGGGCATGATCACCCCGACCGCTACCGGGTCGGGGGACGCCGGCACCGACCCGGGAGGGGTGTTGCGTCAGGCCGAGTCGCTCTTCCTGTGGGACGGGTGGAGCCTGGCCGTGCCCCGTCCGGGCACGCCGATCGACGGCACGGACCACGTCGCGGCACCGGCGGACACCGGCCCTCTACCGCTGCGCTGGGACTTCCGCGCCGAGCCCGGCACCCTGCCGTCCCTGCGCTTCGGGCGCGACTACGTCGTGCGGCTGCGTGCCGTCGACCTGGCCGGCAACTCACCGACGCCGGCCGCCGGGCCGGTGGACGACCGGGGGACGGTCGTCTCCGAGCCCGTGCGCTACCTGCGCTTCGATCCGGTCCCGCCGCCGGACCTCGTCCCTCGT
The DNA here is from genome assembly GCA_035462375.1 of Jiangellales bacterium. GTDB lineage: Bacteria > Actinomycetota > Actinomycetes > Jiangellales > Jiangellaceae > DASTQL01. The sequence continues at coordinate 3,087 of DATHUJ010000009.1, read as the reverse complement.
GCCCCACGCGGACCGGGCGAGTCCCCCCACGACCTCGTCCTGCGCTCCACCCACGACCACCTGCCTCACCCCGAGACCAGCGAACGACACGTGGTCCCCCCGCGCACCAGTCAGCTCGCAGCCGAGCAGCACGGGATGTTCGACATGCCGTCCGGTGTCGGCCGGCTCCTCGACCCCGGCGCCCACGAGCTCATCGCAGCGCGGGAGGCGGCGACGTATGCGGACGCCCCCGGCGCCCGACGCGACCCGTCCACCCCGCGTGCGGACGACGCCCCGACACCTGACGCGGACGACCCCGGTGAGTACTACCTCGACGCGGACGACGCGCCGATGGACTACCTCCCCGACCCGATGGCGCGCGGGGCGGCACTGAGGGGGCTGCCGGCCACGACCGGCACGGTCCTCGTCGGCTTCGACCCGGCGCCCGGGGGCCGGTGGCCCGACGCGCGCCCCTTCCGGCTGCTGTTGCGCGAGGGTCCCCGGGGGCATCGCTGGTACTCGGCGCAGCGGCTGCTCGTGGTGTGGCTGCCCAAGGCAGACGCCCTCGTCGTCGAGGTGTCCAGCTACCTCGACCCCGCCGACCTGTCCCGGCTCGGGGTGTGGCAGTGGTTCCTCGACTCACAGCCGGACGCGCGGGCGCGGGACCGGCTCGCCCGTGCGGCGGCCAGGGGAAACGTGTGGCTGCTGACGCCGCCGCGCCGGGTGACCATGGTGCACGCCGTGCACCAGCCCCTCGTCCGCCCCGTCGTCTCCCGCCTCGCGGTGGATCGTGCGGCCGGTGAGTCGTCGGCCACCCTCCACGGCAGCATCCGCTTCTCCCGCAAGAGCACCGGCCAGGTGGACCTCGAGTCGGTGTGGACCGAGCCGGTCGACCTGGGTCACGGCAACGTGGACGCCGGTCAAGGGCACCCGGAGGAGGTGCCGGACCCGTTCACGACCGAGCGGCGCGACGTGTTCGTGCTCCCGCTCGTCGACCGACTGGGCAGCCGCCGGCGCCTCGCGGTCGCTCAGCAGCACGACTTCGGGGACACCAAGGCGCGCACCATCCGCTACCGGGCCACGGCCACGAGCGCGTTCCTGCCGTACTTCCTGCGCACGACCGAGGTCGACGTGCCCGACGATCCCTCGGCGCTGATCACCGTGGACTCCGAGGGCATCGCCCCCGGCACCCTCACGCTGACCGACGCCACGACGGGCGCCGTCTATGCCGAGCGGACCCCGGACCGACCCGACGGGGTGTTCACCCTCGACCCCGACTCGGGGACCGTCCGGTTCGGCGACAGTCCGGTCGGTGAGCGGCCCTCAGCGGGCTCCCGGCTGCGGGCGCGTTACACGTACGGCCGGGTGACCCGGACGTCGCCCTGGCGCGAGGTCGTGGTGCCCGCCAGCGCGCGACCGGCCCCACCGAAGGTCCTCTCGGTGATCCCGACGTTCGGCTGGGACCAGGCCGGGCAGGACGCGGCGACGGGGATCGAGAGCCGTCGCGTCGGCCGGGGCCTGCGCGTCTATCTCGACCGCCCGTGGTGGAGCTCGGGTGAGCACGAGAAGCTGGCCGTCGTGCTGCTCAACGACGCCTTCACGGAGACGGCCGAGACCCGGACGTGTTGCACGCAGTGGGGCGACGACCCGCTCAACCGCGGCTACGGGGAATGGCTGTACCGCCGCCCGACCGTGGCGAACTTCCCCGAGTCGGAGTTCCGCGACGGTGCTGCGGACGGCACCGAGAGCGGTGACAGGTACCTGCGGCTCGAGGAGCTGCCGTACCGGCGGGTGGACGTGGCGCCCTACACCGTGCGGTTCGACACCGAGCGCAAGCTGTGGTTCGCGGACATCACCGTCGACCCGGGTCCCGACGAGGGCGCCTACATGCCCTTCGTGCGGCTGGCCCTCGCTCGCTACCAGCGCCAGGCCCCGGCGCGGTTCAAGCTGTCGCGGGTCGCGGTCGCGGACTTCGTCCAGCTCGGCGTCGACCGAACCGCCGCGGCGCTCCTGGACTCGGATGCGAGGGTCGTGACCGTCACGGTGACGGGCGTCCGGCCACAGACCGCTCGTGAGTCGGGTAACAGGCTGCTGGTGCGGGTGGAGAGCCGCCTGCCGGACGTCAGCGACGAGCTGCTCGCTTGGGAGGACTCCGGTGTCTCGGTGGAGCAGCAGCTCGGTCCCGGGGACGAGCCCGTGAGTCTTGCCCTGGAGCTGCCCGCCCCCGCCGAGCCTGGCATGTTCCGACTTGTCGTCGAGGAGTTCGAGGACTACGTCGACGGGCCGGAGAGGACGCAGGCGCGCTCACGGCCGATCTACCTCGACGTGCTGCCGGTCTAGCCGTCCGGTGACGAGGCGTCCACCGGCCGCCGATACGAGCGGCGGATCGAGGCTGGGTCGGTCGTCGCTGCCCGACGGCGCCGCGGCAGGTCTACAGGTCCGGGGCCTCGCCGACCGGGCGGATCTCGATGGGTGCCTTGACGTAGCGGACCACGCGGGCAGCGATGTCGGCAGCCTGCTCCAGGGCGGGGACGTCGACGACCCAGTAGCCGGCGAGGAACTCCTTGGACTCCGCGTACGGTCCGTCGGTGGTGACGGCCTCCTCGTCGATCCACCTCACCGTCCGGGCGTCCTGCGGCCCGGTCAGGCCCTCGGCGGCGACCAGGACGCCGGAGGAGGTCAGGTCGTCGTTCAGCTCATTCATGAAGTCGATCATCTGGCGCATCTGCTCCCGGCCCTCCTCGGTGAAGGACTCGGTGTCCCAGACCTCAGCCGGGCCGTAGGTCAGCAGCATGTACTTCATCTCGGTCTCCTCTTCCGGGGTGCCTCGGGCGGGTCACCCTCACCGGGGACGTCGGAGCCGACCCGCGGATCTCGACATCCTCGTCCTGCTCGGGTGCTTGCCCGCCCCTGCCCCGGGTCTACTCCTGCACGCGGAAGCCGTGGCGGAGCCCGAGTTGCGTCAGCGACCTGCGGCCCGGGATGCCGTCGGCGTCGTCGCCGGTGAAGCCGCACACGCGCTGCCACTGCGAGAACGCGGCGACGGTGAGCTTGCCGAAGGATCCGTCCTTGGCGAACGACGGGGACAGCAGCCCCTCCGCCATCAGC
>DATHUJ010000008.1:0-3525 GCA_035462375.1 Jiangellales bacterium | reverse complement strand
CCTCGACGTCGCGCCGCAGCACCACGCCGGCCGGGCCGCTCCCCGTCAGCCGGGAGAGCACCAGGCCGTGCTCCTTGACCAGCCGGCGTACGACGGGAGAGATGACCCGAGGGGCCAGCGGGGGTGCCGGGACAGACTCCGCAGCCGGGGCCCCGGCCGGAGGGGCACCTCGACGGCGCCGCCGCCGGGCCCTGCCGGCCCCCGTCCCGTACCCGACGAGCACCGCACCGGAGCCGGCCTCGTCGTCGCTCGTCACCGGCGGGGGTGTCGAGCCGGCCCGCTCCTCCCGGCGGTAGGTCTCGCCGGCGTCGCCCGCGGGCGCCACCGACAGCAGCGGGTCGCCGACGGCCAGGTGCTGGCCGGGCTCTCCGTGCAGGGCGACCACCCTCCCCGCATATGGGCAGGGGACCTCCACCGCGGCCTTGGCCGTCTCGACCTCGACGACGATCTGGTCCACGGCCACGGTGTCGCCCACCGCGACCTTCCAGTCCAGGACCTCGGCCTCGGTGAGGCCCTCGCCGAGGTCGGGCAGCCGGAACACCTGGCCGGCCTCGACCGCGGTCACGCCGTGACCCCGGCGAGGAAGCGGGTGTCGGGGGCGTCGTCCCACTGCAGGCGCGCGACCGCGTCCAGGATGCGGTCGACGCCGGGCAGGTGCGAGTGCTCGACGATCGGGGGCGGGTACGGCACGTCGAAGCCGGTCACCCGCAGCACCGGCGCGTACAGGGAGTGGAAGCACCGCTCCTGCACACGAGCCGCGATCTCCGCGCCCACCCCCGCGAAGCCCGCGGACTCGTGCACGACCACGCACCGCCCCGTACGGCGCACGGACTCCACCAGCGTCTCGTCGTCCAGCGGCACGATGGTTCGGAGGTCCAGCACCTCGAGGTCCCAGCCCTCGCCCGTCGCGGCCTCGGCGGCCTCCAACGCGACGGGCACCATCGACCCGTACGTGACGAGCGTTGCGTCCCGCCCTGAGCGGCGTACGGCGGCGGCCCCGAACGGCTCCGTACGGGCGGGGAGGTCGAGGTCGGCCTTGGACCAGTAGAGCTTCTTGGGCTCGAGGAAGACGACCGGGTCGGGCTCCTCGATCGCCTCGCGCAACAAGGAGTAGGCGTCCGCGGGTGTCGCCGGCGTGACGACCTTGAGGCCCGGCGTGTGTGCGTAGTACGCCTCGGAGGAGTCGCAGTGGTGCTCGACGCCGCCGATCCCCCCGGCGTACGGAATGCGGACGACGAGCGGCAGAGACACCGCTCCGCGGGTGCGGTTGCGCATCTTGGCTACGTGGGAGGTGATCTGCTCGAAGGCGGGGTAGGCGAAGGCGTCGAACTGCATCTCGACCACCGGCCGGAAGCCGTTCATGGCCATGCCGACGGCGAAGCCCATGATCCCGGCCTCGGCCAGCGGCGTGTCGAAGCACCGGTCCTCGCCCAGGTCGGCCGCGATCCCGTCGGTGACTCGGAAGACTCCGCCCAGCGGACCGACGTCCTCGCCGAACATCACGACGGACTCGTCGGCGGCCATCGCGTCGCGCAGCGCCCGGTTGAGCGCCTGCGCCATCGTCGTGGGCGCCATCAGCCCTGCCCCTCCTCGTCCTCGGACGCGAGCTCCTCCTCCAGCCAGCCGAGCTGCTCGCGCAGCTGGGGGGTGGGTTCGGCGTAGACGTGGGCGAACAGCTCGCGCGGGTCGACGTGGGGGTCGCGGTTCATCCGCTCGCGGAGGCTGCCAGCCAGCGCCTCGGCCTCCTCGTGGGCCGCAGCGACCGTCTCGTCCTCCAGCACGCCGCGGTCCCGGAGGTGACGTCCCAGCCGGTCGATCGGGTCGCGCCGCTCCCAGGCCTCGACCTCGTCGCGGTCGCGGTAGCGCGTCGCGTCGTCGGCGTTGGTGTGCGCCTCGATGCGGTAGGTGTGCGCCTCGACCAGATAGGGACCGTGGCCGGCACGCGCGTACTCGACCGCGTGCTGCAGGACGGCCAGAACCGCCACCGGGTCGTTGCCGTCCACCTGTTCGCTGGGCACGCCGTAGCCGACTCCCTTGTACGCGAGGGAGGGCGCGGCGGTCTGCTTGGCGAGGGGTACGGAGATGGCGTAGCCGTTGTTCTGGACCAGGAAGACGACGGGGGCCTTGAAGACAGCGGCGTAGTTGAGCGCCTCGTGGAAGTCGCCCTCGGACGTGGCGCCGTCGCCGACGAAGGCCAGCGCGACGGTGTCCTCGCCCCGCCGCCGGGCGGCGTAGGCGAGGCCCACGGCATGCAGGGACTGAGTCGCCAGCGGCGTGCACTGGGGGGCCGTGTGGGTGGCCACCGGGTCGTAGCCGCAATGCCAGTCGCCGCGGAGCAGGGTGAGCACCTCGACCGGGTCGAGCCCGCGGGCGACCAGGGCCATCGACTCGCGGTAGGTGGGGAAGACCCAGTCGGTGTCGCGCAGCCCCAGCACCCCGCCCACCTGGCACGCCTCCTGCCCGTGGCTGGACGGGTAGACCGCGAGCCGCCCCTGCTTGGTCAGGGCGGTCGCCTGCGCGTCGAACCGGCGCCCGACGACCATCCGCCGGTAGGCCTCGACCAGGAGGTCGTCGGCGGGCGCGGTGTAGCCGGCCCGCTCGGCCTCCGGCGCCTCGCGACCGTCGTCGTCGAGGAACCGAACGGGGACGGCCGCGGGCAGTAGCCGCGCGGCGGCGGCGGCTGTGCCGTCCGGGGCGTGGCTGGTGTGACGTGGTGTGGCGGGGGCGGGTCCGCTGGCGGTGCCGGTCCGGATGTCGGCCTGCGTGGTCATGGTCGGTCCACCCCTGTGCGCGACGCTGCGTACGGTTGACTCCCCGATCCTGCCTCCGCTGGGATGTACCTCTCCACCATCGGCCCGAATCAGTGACGAACGGATTCACAAGGTGACTGAAGTCGACCATCTGTCCAAGGGCGAGCCCGGTCACGGCTTCCGGACCGGACGTTCTGCCGCGCGCCCGCTCGACGACGTCGACCGGGCCGTGCTGGGCGAGCTCGTCCGTGACGGCCGGGTGTCGATCCGCACGCTGGCCGAGCGGGTGCACGTGTCCCGGGCCAACGCCTACGCCCGGGTCGACCGGCTGGTGCGCGACGGGGTGATCACGGGCTTCGGCGCCCGGGTCGACCCCGAGCGGGCCGGTCTCGGGACGAGCGCCTTCGTGCTCCTGTCGATGGAGCAGAACGCATGGCGCGAGGTCTCGCGACAGCTTCGCACCCTCCCGTACGTGGAGCACGTCGCCCTGGTGGGCGGCGACTTCGACGCCCTGGCGCTGGTGCGCGCCCCGGACAACGCGGCGCTGCGGCACGTGGTGCTCGAGCGGATCCAGGACGTGGCCGGGGTCAAGGCGACCCGGACCTGGCTGATCTTCGACGAGGCGGACGGTCCCGGGCCGGGCTGGGACTGAGGGGTCCGGTCCGGCCCGTTCCGCTCACGCGGCAGTGGTGACGAAGTCCAGCAGCACCCGGGTGAAGCGGTCGGGGTCGTCCAGGTGCGGGTAGTGGCCCGCCGACTCGAACACCTCCACGCG
>DATHUJ010000007.1:0-1914 GCA_035462375.1 Jiangellales bacterium | reverse complement strand
CCCGCCAGGTGCCCGGCCCCCGCTGTGCCCAGGGCCTCCGCGACCCGCGCCGCGCGCAACGTGCGCGGAACGCCCCGGAGCCCGTACGCGACGTTGGCGGCGACGTGCAGGTGCGGGAAGAGCGCGTGGTCCTGGAAGAGGAGGCTCACCCGCCGGGACCGGGCGGGCAGATGCCGCCCGTCGTCGCACCACACCTCGTTCCCGAACGCCACCAGCGAGCCGGGGTCCGGCCGCTCCAGCCCCGCCACGCACCGCAGCAGCGTGGTCTTCCCCGCCCCCGAGGGCCCGAAGAGCGCCGTCACCGGCGCACCGCCCAGCGGCACCACGAGCTCCGCGTCGACGACGTGCCGGCGCACGCGCATCGTCAAGGCCCCGCTCACGGCCGCGGCCAGCCCGGTCCGCCGCGCCGCTGGAGCGCGTACGTCAGGGTGAGCACCACCAGCGAGAAGCCCAGCAGCAGCAGGCTCGTCCGGCCCGCCGACGCCTGGTCGAAGGCCTGCACGGAGTCGTAGACCGAGATCGACGCCGTCCGCGTCTCCCCGGGGATGTTGCCGCCCACCATGAGCACGACCCCGAACTCCCCCACCGTGTGCGCGAAGGTCAGCACCGCAGCGGTCGCCAGTCCCGCCCGCGACAGCGGCAACGTCACCCGGCCGAGCGTCCCCCACCAACCCCGTCCCAGGACCGCCGACGCCTCCAGCAGCCGCCGGTCCACCCCGCCGTACGCCGCCAGCAACGGCTGCACCGCGAAGGGCAGGCTCGAGAGCACCGACGCCACCAGCAGCCCCGAGAAGCTGAAGGCCAGGGTCGAGCCGGTCACCTCCTGCCACCACAGCCCGACCGGCGACCGGGCACCCATCGCGACGAGCAGGTAGTAGCCCAGCACCGTGGGCGGCAGCACCAGCGGGAGCGCCACGACCGCCTCGGCAGCGACCGTCCACCGCCGACGCGAGAACGCCAGCCACCCGGCCAGAGGCACGGCGACCACGAGCAGGATCGCCGTCGTCGCCAACGCGAGCCGCGCGCTGACCGCCACGGCCTGCCAGTCCATACCGCAGGCCCTCAGTCCGCCGGTAAGAAGCCGTACGAGGCCAGCACCGCGCGCCCCTCCTCGCCCAGCAGGACGTAACGGACGGCACGTGTGGCGGCCAGGTCCCGCGCCCCCGCGAGCACCACGCCACCCTGCTCCAGCGGGCTGAACAGCTCGAGCGGCACCTCTGCCCACCGACCATCGGCCCCAGCCGAGGGGGCCAGCGCCAGCGACAGCGCCACGACTCCGGCATCGGCGTTGCCGGACCGCACGAAGTCCGACGCCTGGGAGACGTTCTCGCCGAGGACCAGCTTCGGCTCGACCACGTCCCAGACCCCGGCCGCCCGCAGGGCCTCCACCGCCGCACGTCCGTACGGGGCGTGGTCGGGGTTCGCGATGGCCACCGTCCGTACGGCGGGGTCGGCCAGCACGGCCAGCCCCTCCCCGGGGTCCACCGGCGACTCTTCGGCGGCCCACACCACCAGCCGCCCGACCCCGTACGAGAAGACGTCGCCGGACTCGGCGAGTCCCTCGTCGACGAGCTGCTGCGGATAGGCCAGGTCGGCGGAGAGGTAGAGGTCGAACGGCGCCCCATTGCCGATCTGCTGCACGAACTGACCGGACGAGCCGTACGTGACTGCGAGCTCGATGCCCGGGTGCTCGCTCGCCACCAGCTCGGCGACCTCCTCGAGGGCGAAGCGCAGGTCGGACGCGGCCGCGATGCGTACGACGGTGCCGGCCGTCGGCTCTGGCGCGGAGGACGCCGGTTCACCGCATCCCGTCGCGAGCAGGGCCACGACGGCGGTCAGGGCCGAGCCGCGACTCCCCCAGCTGGTCATCGGTGGTCCGACGCCTCGACCACGACGTTGGTGGCCTTGACGACC
>DATHUJ010000006.1:0-4598 GCA_035462375.1 Jiangellales bacterium | reverse complement strand
GGCCGGTAGCCCGAGGCGGGCGCCGCGGACGAGCCGTGACCGCGCAGGTCGACGGCGACGGATCGGACGCCGGTCAGCCGAGGAACGATGCCGGCGAAGGACCACGACGAGTCGGAGAGCCCGTGTAGCAGCACGAGCGCCGGGTCGTCGGGGTCGCCCTGGTCGACGTACGCAATCTCGGCGCCGGTCGGGAGCGAGACGCGATCGAGGGGGCGCTCGCTGTAGAGGCGCTCGAAGTCGACGTGGGCGCTGCTGTTGGTGTCGGTGGTGACGGACATTGGTCCTCCCGGTCGGTGGGTCTGACGCAGGAGGGGCGTGAGGTCCGGCCTTACCGGGTGAGGTCGCCGCTCAGGGCTCGATCGTCCAGGTGACCGGCTCGTCGGGCCGGTAGCTGCAGAACCTCCCCGTACGGATGGAGTGGCTGAGGTGCCGCTCGAGCGGTGGGTGGGCCTCGCCGACCTTGGCCATCGCGGCCCGGATGCGTGCCGTCACCGCTGCTCGCGCCCGCTCGGCCGGGTCGCCCGCCCGGCGCGGGCCGTGCAGCCCGTACGCGGCGGCCAGGTGGCGGGTCAGCTCGTCGAGCTCGGCCTGCAGGCGAGCTCCCCGCTCCGCGTCACCGACGGCGTCGGCGTCGTCCAGCGCCGATTGCAGCTCCTTGATCCGAGCGGAGTAGGCGGCGCGGGCGGTGGCGTCCACGACCTCGCCGAGGTCGCCGGGCTGGTGCAGGTCCTCACCCGTCGAAGCGGAGGCGGCGACCCCGCCGCCGCTGGCCAGGTCGAGCGCCGGCACGTCCTGGCCCGGGCGGGCGAGGAGCACGGCGATGTCCTCGAGGCCCTTTGACCGCCGTACCGGCGCCGACGTGCCGTGGAAGGTGACCGTCCAGAGGTCGCCGGTGCGGCGGAGGACGCCGGCGACAGGCGGGGCTGCAGCGGGCGCGCGGGGTCCCGGGACGGCATCCGACGATTCGGCGGCCAACGACCGGAGGTGCTCACGCACCGCGGCCAGCACCGGATGGCCGTCGACGGGCGGTGACGGCACGTCAGTCGCCCTCCGGGCCGCGCCGAGGGTGCGCCGCACCTCGTCGAGCCGCGGCGCCGAGATGCGCTCCACCACGCCCTCGCCACCGTCGACGACGTCGAGCACCGAGATCGCGAGCGACTCCTGACCCGTCTGCACCAGCAGCGGCAGCGCCGCCGCCAGCGTGGCGCGGCGCTCCATCACGCCTCCGGAGCGGGTGAAGGCGTCGAGCGCCCGGAGGAACCACGTTGCGGCCTCCCGCAACTCACCCAGCTCGGTGGTGACGACGCCGAGCGCGCGGTACGACGCGTTGATCCCGTAGACGTAGCCGATCGGCTCCGACTCGGCGAGCGCCGCCTCTGCCCACCTCAAAGCCTCGGCGGGCCGCGTTGTGGCGAGTAGCGCCGCAATGAGGTGTGAGTCCCACGCGTGCTCGTACGCGTTGCCCTGCCGTTCGGCCATCGCCAGCGTGTCCCAAGCACAGGCGATCGCGTCATCGTCGCGCCCGGCCTGGTGGAGCACCGTGACCCGGTGCCCCTTGAGGTCGCAGCGGTACGGCTCGAAGCCCGCCGCCTCGGCCGCCCGGTCCGCCGCGTCGAGGTGTGCGAGCGCTCGCTCGGGGTCGCCGGTGCGCTTGTCGGCGCGCGCCAGGGCGCCCCAGGCCCACGCCACTCCGACCGGCGACGTGTCCGCCTCGACCGCCGCGCGCGCGAGCGCCGTACCGGCCTCCACCTCGTCGACCGAGAACCGTGCCGTCGCCGCGGTCGCCAGCACCTCGGACAGCTGTGGGTGCTGCGCACGGCCCCACCGCTGCAGCGCTCGGTCGGCCAGCTCGGCGATCTCCCCGGGGCGCTGCTGCAGCGCGAGGTACCAGAGCGGGGCGAGGATCTCGTACGCGCGGTCGGGGGAGGCGTCCACGGCCAGGGCCCGGTCGAGGGCGGACCGGGCGTTGTCGAACTCGTCGAAGAGGGGCACGAGCGCCGGGGTCCAGGCGCGCCGGCCCAGATCGTGCATCCGGCCGTAGGCGCGGGCGTAGATGTCGGCCTGCAGATCACGAGCGGCGTCGAGGCGGTTGGTGGCCTCGAGCCGCTCCAGCCCGTACGCGCGGAGCGTGTCGAGCATCGAGTAACGCGTGCCGCCCCGCGCGGGTGTGGCCGTGACGAGCGACCGGGCGACGAGCGAGTCGACGAGGTCGAGCGGCTCCCGGTCGAGACCGAGTTGAGTGCACAGCTCGCTCACCGCATCGACGTCGCAGCCACCGGTGAAGACGGCGAGCATGTCGAAGAGGGCCTGCTCCTCGTCGTCGAGCAGCCCATACGACCACTCGACCACCGCGTGCAGGCTCCGGTGGCGCGCCGGCCGGCTGCGCGTCGACGAGCGCAGCAGTGTGAAGCGGCGTACCAGCCTGGCCGCGACGTCATCCACCGACAGCGAGCGCACCCGTGCGGCCGCGATCTCCAGCGCGAGCGGTAGCCCGTCGAGCGCTCGGCACACCTCCGCCACCACGGGCAGCGTCGACTCGTCGAGTCGGAAGTCGTCCCGGACGGCCGCGGCGCGGGCGGCGAAGAGCTCCACCGCGGGTGCGTGCGCGGCGGCCTCTGGTGGGTCGCCAGGATCCGGTACGGCCAGGGGCGCGAGTGTCACGACCTGCTCGCCGGGGAGCTGGAGCGGCTCGCGGCTGGTGGCGAGCACGGCGACGTGGTCGGCGGCGAGCAGCTCCTCGGCGGCCGCTGCAGCTGCATCGAGGACGTGTTCGCAGTTGTCGAGGAGGAGGAGGACCCGGTCGCCGTCTGGCGGCGGTGGGACCTTCGTGCCCAAGGCCTCGGCGGTCACGGCGATGTCGAGCGAGGCAGCCACCGCGTGCCGTACGGCATGGGGGTCGGTGACCTCGGAGAGCGCGCAGAAGACGGGCTGACCGAGGTCCCCGGGCTTCGTCGTCGCGAAGGCGAGGTGGGTCTTGCCGACGCCTCCGGGCCCGGTCAGCGTGACCAGACGGTGGCGGCGCAGCCGCTCAGCCAATCTGGCAGCGTCAGCTTCGCGCCCGAAGAGCTCCGCTGTGCGGGCCGGCGCGACGAGCCCTGTACCGCCGCTCACAGCCACAGTCTGCACCTGGGAGGGGCCCTGGCGGCCCCAGGAGCGGTCCCGCGGTCGTTCCGAACTCCGGTCGGTGGTTCGGACTGCAAAGCGCCGGGTGGAGGACTAGCCTCCGGCCACCGTTCGATCGGCGATGGGGAGTGACATGAGGTCGAGGACGTGGCGGGTGGTGGCGACAGGGGCGCTGCTGGCAGGTCTGGCGTTGCCGGCCATACCGGCGACGGCGCTGCTGCCGGTTCAGTACGAGCAGCGTGGGTCGAACATCGTCTGCAGCGGCGAGGGCAGCGTGGCCGGGTCCGTGCTCGAGGTCGGCGTGTTCTACAACCCCGGCGGCGAGCTGGAGGGCTCCTTCGCGTTCGCCGAGGTGGGCGACCAGGTTTACTTCGCCAACGACGCACAGGGCAGCTACGCGAACGGGGCGTGGTCGGTGTCGCTCGGCCTCGTCACGGACGCGGGCACGCCCGCGGGCTCGATGGTGGTCGGGGGGACCGCGGACCCGGTCGGCGACTTGCAGTATCTCGATGAGCGGTTCCGCGACGGCAATGCGTGGGTCACTGTCGTCGGGACCGTCCAGGACCTCCTGGTGCAGGGCACCGTCACGGCAGCGACCGGCGACGTCGCGTCGTTCCTCGGTGCCGACCTGCTGTGTGGTGGGAGCGAGGAGGACCTGCTCATCGGCGGCACCAACCCGGCGAACCGCGTCTATCGCTACCAGGGCAAGTACGCGGGATGCGCGCTCGGGGACGACGGCCTTCTCAACGTCGACGTCTTCGGCGACGTTGCGTTCGGCTTCGTTGCCGTCGACGTCGACGAGAACACCCCGCCGTCGCTGGTGGCGGACGGCGAGCTGACCGTGGCGGAGTCCTCGATCTCCGGCGACCTCACCGTCTACGAACCACCCACAGGCGAGACCGTCTCAGTCGACCTCACCGTCGGGCCGATCGTCGACCGCGGCAACTTCCGCTTCAAGACCCGCAACGCGGCCTTCTCGGAGCGCTACGTCGACAACCTCCTCACCGGGACGGTGAGCCTGCCCGACGGAACCACGTACGAGGTCGACTGCACCCTCCGGTCGTTCACCGCGACGGACCGCTTCAACTCCCAGGCGGGGCAGAAGCCCGGGGGCAAGCCGCCGGCCAACGACCTGCCGGGCGGGGCGCTCGCGATCGACGACGGCTCGACCGCGCGCACGTCGACTCGCGGCGCCGCCGACGCGGCCGAGGCGCCGTGCGTCACCGAGTTCGGCGAGGTGCCGATCGGCCGCACGGTCTGGTACCGCTTCACCGGCACGGGTGGTGACGTCACACTGTCCACCGTCGGGAGCAACTTCGACACCGTGATCGGCGTGTACGAGGCGGGGTCGCTCGAACAGGTGGCGTGCGTCGACGACACGTTCGAGACGGGGTTGCTGGCCGAGCTCACGCTTTCGACGGATGCCGGCGCGAGCTACCTGGTGCAGATCGGTGGCTTCGCCGCCGACTGGGGGA
>DATHUJ010000005.1:0-26738 GCA_035462375.1 Jiangellales bacterium | reverse complement strand
CGGACGGCGGCGAAGACCTCGGCCTGCTTGACGGTGTCGACGCCGAGGTCGGCCTCCAGGTCGAGGTCGAGGTCGAGCAGCTCGGGTGGGTAGCCGGTCATCTCGGCCACGATCGCCACCACCGCGTCGGTGACCTCGTCCCCGGCCGCCGCCGTTTCCGCCACGGCCTCGGCCGCGGGCGCCGCGGGCGGGGTTGCCGCGGGTGCCACCGCGGCGGCTGTCGCCGCCGGTGCCGGTATGGGTGTCGCCGCAGGTGCTGGCACCGGTGCCGCAACCGGAGGCGTCGCCGTTGCGGCCGGAGGGACGGGCGCCGTCACCGGCGGGCCCTCGTCGACCACCCGCAGACGGCGGGTGGCGACCTCGAGCCGCGTCGCGGGACGGCCAGTGATGGCGTCCAGCCAATGCTGCCAGGCCTGCGGGTCGACGATGCGGTAGGCGTACCCGAGCTCGCTCGGCGAGCGGTGCCGCCCATCGGGGACAGGTGTCCATCGAATGAGCGACATCGCGATCTGCGAGCCGAACCCTGCGGCCAGGCGCAGGGCGTGCCGCACCGGGTAGGCGCCGCCCTGGGAGAGATTGAGCTCCCCGAGCTCCGGGTCGGGCTCCTTGTAGTTCGGCACCGGCGGCACGATGCCGGTCTCCAGTGCCTTGATCGCGACGACGTCCTCGATGCCGGCGCCCATCGCGTGGCCGGTGAAGCCCTTGGTGTTGGTGATGACGATCGACTCCGCCTGGTGGCCGAACGTGGAGCGCAAGGAGTTGATCTCCGCCGAGGCGCTGCCGCCACGTGCCGGCGTGTATGTCTCGTGCGAGACGAACACGGTGGACGCGGCGATGTCGCTGCGGTCGATGCCGCGGCTCTCGGCCTGCCGGACGACCTCCTCCATCACCTGGGCGATGTGGGTGACGTCCAGCCGAGTGCCGTGGAAGGCACTGTTGGCGGTGACAGCGCCCAGGACCTCGCAGATGGGCTGGAGACCGCGCTCGCGTGCGGCGTCGGCGGACTCGACGACGAACGACGCCGCGCCCATCCCGACGATCATCCCGTGGCGGCGCCGGTCGAACGGCGTCGCCGCGTCCTCGACCGAGTCGTCGGTCGCGGCGGCGCCGGTGGCGAGGAAGCCGGACGCGACCCACGGGAGCAGGGTGTCCGTGGTGACGTCGTCCGCCGAGACGACGACGACCCGACGGCAGCGGCCGGCCCGGATCCAGTCCTCGGCGAGCGACAGCGCCTGCGTCGTGCTGGCGCACGCAGCGTTGATCTGCGTGTTCGGCCCGCGGGCCCCGATGATCTCGGCGAACTGCGAGTGCCCCATGGACAGGCAGCGGAACAGGAACCGGCGGTCGAACGTGAAGGACTCCACCTCCAGCAGGTGCCGCAGCTCCGCGATCCGCCGGTCGACCTCGGGCAGGGCGCTCTCCCCTCCCTGCATCCGGGCGCGCACGGCCTCCAGGGCCAGCAGCTGCTCGCGACGGCCGCGGTAGGTGTAGTACTTCTCCAGGTCCTCGGCGAAGGAGTCGTAACCCGGGAACGCCGACGCGAAGATCACCCCGGTGTCGTCCCGCAGCGCGTCGGGCAGGCCCCAGCGCTCGGGCAGGCTGGAGCCCAGCGTGGTGGTCTTGTACCGCATCACGAGCGGGATGCCCGCGTCCCGCAGGGCGTCGAACCCGGCGCCGATCGCCAGCCGCGTGCCGGCGTCGAGGGCGGCGTCGCGGGCGGCGTCGATGCCGAACTGGGCGACGACATCCAGCGGCGCGTGCCGGCCGGCGAGCTTGACGACCTCGGCCTCGTCGTCGATGGTCTCGAACGTCGGGTCCCCGGACTCGCGCTTGACCAGCCGGGTGACCCGCAGGTCCACCATCTGCCGGCGGAACTTGTGCGGGATCGTGTCGATGAACTGCTGGCCGTCCAGGATGCGTTGCAGGTTCTCGTCGTCGAAGACCTGCTCCACGCCCGGCAGCCCGAGGGCCGCGCCGGTCACGACCACCGGCTCCGGCACGGCCGGAGCCATGGGGACGGGGGCGCCCGGGCCGGCCATCGCGGCCGGCCCTGCACCGCCGTACACCCGAAGACCCTGCTCGAGGGCATCGGCGAAGAGTCGGCCCAGCTCGACATACCGGTCGGTGGTCATGGGGGTCCCCGGGGGAGGAGGGGGCGTGGCAGTGGCCCCGTCGGGTGTGCCGGTCCCGGCCCGGGCGGGAGCCACGGTTACCGGGGCAGGTGCTGCGGTGGCCACAGTGGCCGTGGTCTCCGAAGCGGGCGGGGTCGGTGCTGGCTCCCGTGCGGCCGGGTAGCCCAGCCCCGCAGCCCACAGGCCGCAGAGCGCGGCGTTGAACGACGGGACGTCGCCGTTCTTCGGGTGGTTGGTGAAGAGGGCCAGGACGTCGTCGTGCCCGCCCAGCACGTCCTCGACGAAGCCGTGCAGGGCCTTCTTGGGCCCGACCTCGACGAACACCCGGGCCCCCGCCTCGTACAGGGTGTGCAGCCCGCGGACGAACTGCACGGGCGAGGCGACCTGCCGACCCAGGATGTCAAGCATGGTCTCGGTGTCTGCGTCGGCCGGGTAGAAGTCGCCCGTGACGTTGGCGACGATCGGCAGCGTCGGTGCGTGGACGTCTAGGCGGCGCAGCGCGACTCTCAGCGGCTCGCTCGCGGGCGCGACGATCGAGGTGTGGAAGGCATGGCTGACCGGGATCCGCGCGGCGTTGATCCCGGCCGCCTGGAACGCTGCGACGGCGCGCTCGACGGCGTCGGTGGCGCCGCCGATGACAGCCTGGCTGGTGCTGTTGATGTTGGCGATGACGACGTTGCCGTCGATGGTGCCGACGATCCGCTCGATCTCGGGCAGCGGACCGAAGACCGCAGCCATCGCCCCGTTGTCGTCCAGCGACAGCGCGGCCATCTCGTGCCCGCGCGCGCTGACGGCCTCCAACGCGGCGTCGAACGTCATCGCACCGGCGGCGACGAGCGCGCCGTACTCGCCGAGGCTGTGGCCCATGACCATGTCGGGTCGCAAGCCGTACGAGTCGAGCAGCCTGGTGAGGGCGGCGTCGGTGGCCAGGACCGCGGGCTGGGTGATCTCTGTCTGCAGCAGCTGCTGCTCCAGGGCGCGTACGGCGGACGGGTCGTCCTGGTCGATGAAGACGTACGAGGACAGCGGGCGGCCCAGCAGCGGCGTCATGATCCGGTCGGCCTCGTCGAACGTGGCGGCGACGAGCGGGTCGCGAGCCCGGAGCCCTTTGAGCATGTTGACGTACTGCGAACCCTGGCCGGTGTAGAGGAAGGCGACCTTGGGGGCCGGCCCCCGGCCGACGTGGACGCCCTGCGCGCGGAGCATCTTCCACATCGCCGGTGCGCCCGAACGGAACGCCGTGACGGCCTTGCCGGCCTTGGCCGCGAGGTCCGCGGCGTCTTCGAAGTCGATGGCGACCCTGACCGCCGCGCCAGCCAGTGCGGGATCGGGTGCCCTCGGCGGCGGTGCGGTGCCTGTCGCCGCGTCGGCGGCGACCTCCTCGAGCTGGGCCAGGACGTCGGCGTCGTCGTGCCCGCCGAGCACGAGGGCGCCGCGGAGCGGCGGCCGCGGCGCTGTCGGTGCGGCCGCGGACCCCGCGACCGGTGCAGTGACGGCCGTACGGGGCACGTCGGCCGAGGCGAACGTACGGGACGCGCTGTCGGGACGGTGGCGGCCGGGGACGTACTCCTCCAGCACGGCGTGGTAGTTGGTCCCGCCGAAGCCGAAGGCGCTGACCCCCGCTCGGCGGGCCCCCTCGGGGTCGGCCGGCCACTCGCGCCGCTCGGTCGTCACCCGGAACGGGGTGCGGTCCCAGTCGACGTTGGGGTTGGGGTCCTGGAAGTGCAGGCTCGGGGCGAGCTGCTTCTCGTGCAGCTGCATCACCATCTTGAACAGTCCGGCGGTGCCGGCGGCCGCCTTGAGGTGGCCGATGTTGGACTTCACCGAGCCCAGCGCGATGGAGCCGGGCGCGGCACCTGAGCCCCCGAAGACCTCACCGAGGCTGGCCAGCTCCGCGGCGTCCCCGACCCGGGTGGACGTGCCGTGTGCCTCCACGGCGGAGGCGGCCGCGGGCTTGACCCCCGCGTTGGCCCATGCGCGTTCGACGGCGAGCTTCTGACCGACCGGGTTGGGTGCCGTGATGCCCTTGCCCTTGCCGTCGCTGGAACCGCCGAGACCGAGCAGCACGGCATAGATGCGGTCGCCGGCCCGCTCGGCATCCGCGAGCCGCTTGAGGACGAAGAGGGCGCACCCCTCCCCCATGACGAAGCCGTCGGCGCCGGCGTCGAAGGGACGGGTACCGGTCGCCGACAACGCACCGATCTTGCAGAACTTCACGAACGCGTTGACGCCCATGTTGCGGTCGACCCCACCGGTGATCGCGGCGTCGTACTCGCCCGCGACGAGGCCCTGGACGGCGGCGCTCATCGCCGCCAGTCCCGACGCGCAGGCGGCGTCGGTGGTGAAGTTCGGTCCGCGGAAGTTGAACAGGTTCGAGACCCGCCCCGCCATGACGTTGGAGAGTTCCCCCGGCATCGTGTCCTCGTTGATCACCGGGTAGTCGGTGAGGAAGCCGCGCCGGAACTCCTCGACGACGGCGGCACGTACGTCGGGCGGGAGGGCGCCGAACGACGGTGCCGCGTCGAGCGCCCGGACGTACTCCGGGACGTGGATCCGCAGGGTGGTCTGGTAGTGCTTCTCCCCACCGATGGCGTTGCCGAAGATCACCGCCACCCGTTCGGGGTCGACGTCCCAGTCCGGCCAGCCGGCGTCGACCAGGGCTGCTCGAGACGCGGAGACGGCCCACTGCTGACCCTGGTCCATCTGCGCGGCCACGGTGGGCGGTATGGGCAGCCGCCACGCCCGTGGCTCCCAGGGGAACTCGCGGACCCAGCCACCGATCTTGCTGTACGTCATGTCCGGCGCGGAGCGGTCGGGGTCGTAGTACAGCCCCGGGTCCCACCGCTCGGGCGGCACGTCGCTGATGGAGTAACGGCCGTCGCAGATGTTCTGCCAGAACGCCGCGGCGTCCGGAGCATCAGGCATGATCGCCGCGATGCCGACGACGGCGATCGGGGTGCTGGGCTGGTCGTTCATGGCGGTGTCCTTCGGTACGTCAGGAGCTGACGCGGTCGTAGAGGACGTCGGCGACGGCGTCCATGTCGGCGAGCAGCCCGGCCTGGGCCGCCCGTACCTGGTCGAGCGGCAGGCCGGCCGCCAGCTGTCCCGCGGAAGCGGGGTCGGTGGCCGCGCCAGAAACCCAGCGCACCCCTTCTTCGGCCACCTTGAGCGCGGCTTCGCGGGCGAAGACGCGGCTCACTGCGGCGAGCCCGGTGGCGTCGAACCTGCGGTCGGTCTTCTCCGGGAGCCGGCCCTCGGAGGCCGCGACGGCGCGGCGGACCAGGGCCCCGGCCGACTCCGCGTACGCGATGAGCTCGCCGAGCCGCAGGAGCACGTGCTGGTTGCGGGTCAGCCGCCCGACGCGGCAGGCCTCGAGGACGCTTCCTAGGCACTCCTGCGCGAGCGCGGCCACGTCCGCGCCGACGGTGGGGTGGGACGCGTGCAGGGTCCGGAGCTGCGCTGCCGCGTCGAGGTAGTAGCTGCCCCGGCTCTTGAGGTGGTGCTGCCACCGATCGCGGGCGATCGTCATCTCGAGGATCTCGGAGGTGCCCTCGTAGATCGTGGTGATCCTTACGTCGCGGCGGATCTTCTCCACGAGGTACGGCCGGGTGTAGCCGTAGCCGCCGTGGGCCTGGATGGCGGCGTCCGCCGCGGCGACCCCCGCCTCCGTCGCGAGGTACTTCGCGATCGCACCCTCGGTGTTGAGGGCCCCGTCGTCGCCCTCGCCCGCGTCGATGCGGGTTGCGGTCTCCTCGACGAACGCGCGGGCGGCCTCGAGCCGGACGACGTGCGGCACCACCAGCTTGTGCGTGTAGCCCTGCTTCTCGCTGAGCGGGGCGCCGCCCTGGATCCGCTGGGCCGAGTAGCGCACTGCCCGGTCCGTGGCCTCCCAGCCGCCGCCGAGCCCGAAGGCGGCGACCATGAGCCGGGTGTAGCCGAACACCTGCTGCGCCTGCACGAGCCCACGACCCTCGACCCCGCCGACGAGGTTCTCGACGGGGACCACGACGTCGTCCAGGAACAGGGCGGCGGTGTTGGAGAGCCGGATACCGTGCTTGTCCTCGGGCGGGGCGGAGGAGAAGCCCTCCGCACCCTTCTCGACCACGAACCAGGACGGCCCGCCCGGCGCCAGGGCGAGCACGGTGCAGGCATCGGCGATGGTGCCGTTGCTGATCCACTGCTTGCGGCCGGTGATGCGGTAGCCCGTGACCTCATCGGATCCCTCGTCCCGAACGGGGACCGCGACCGTGGTCATGGCGCCGAGGTCGCTGCCCGCCTCGGGTTCGGTGGCCCCGTACGCGAAGACCAGGCCCTGCTCGGCGATGCGGCCGAGCCAGTCCTTGCGCTGCTCCTCCGTGCCTCCCATGAGGACCGGGTCGCTGCCGAGGAAGGTGGCGAACACCGACGTGGCGACCCCGATGTCGACCCGGGCGAGGCGCTCGCAGACCCGGTAGGAGTCGAAGGCGTTGCCGCCCATCCCCCCGTACTCCTCGGGAATGAAGACCAGCTGGACCCCCAGCGCATCGCTGCACATGGCGCGCACGGTGTCCTCGGGGCAGGTGTCCTCGTGGTCGAGCTCGAGCAGGCGACCCTCGGGCAGCTCGGCCTCGACGAAGTCGCCGAGGGCCTCGAGCATGAGGTTGAGGGTCCCGAGGTCGAGCCCCTCCCCGCCGAGGTGAGCGGTGCTGTCGGTGGGCGACGTCATGGCGAGGTCCCTTCGGACGCAGTGGTGGGTCCGGTCGCGGGAAGGCCGTTCCCGGTCGGGCGGACCGAGCGCAGCAGCACCTCGGAGACGTCGGTCACCTCGACGTCCTCGGGTGCCTGCCCCTGCTGCTGCCGGAGGGTCACGCCGTCGGTGAGCATGACGATGCAGAACGGGCAGGCAGCGGTCACCAGGTCGGGGCGCAGGGCGAGCGCCTCGTCGGTCCGGTTCTCGTTGACGCGTTGGCCGATGGTCTCGTCCATCCACATCCGGGCACCGCCGGCGCCGCAGCAGAAGGACCGCTCGGCGTTCCGCGGCATCTCCGCAACTCGTGTCCCGGGGACCCTGCCCAGCAGCTCACGTGGCGGCGCGAAGACCCGGTTGTGCCTGCCGAGGTAGCAGGCGTCGTGGTAGGTGATGGTCGCGTCGACGGGAGCGACCGGCCGGAGCCGTCCCTCGGCGACCAGCCGGGCCAGCAGCTGGGTGTGGTGGACGACGTCGTAGTGCCCGCCCAGCTGGGGGTACTCGTTGGCCAGGGTGTTGAAGCAGTGGGCGCAGGTGGCGACGATCGTGCGGGCGCCGACGGCGTTGAGGGTCTCGACGTTCTGCTGCGCGAGCATCTGGAAGAGGAACTCGTGCCCCATCCGGCGGGCCGGGTCGCCCGTGCACGCCTCGGCCTCGCCGAGGACCATGAACGAGACGCCGGCGGCGTCCAGGAGCTCGGCCACGGCCCTGCTGGTGCGCTGCGCCTTGTCGTCAAGTGCACCGGCGCAGCCGACCCAGAAGAGGTACTCCACGTCGTCGGGCAGCGTGTCCTGCCCGTCGGCGCCCAGCACCCGGACGTCGAAGGGCAGCTCGGCCGCCCAGTCCATGCGTGCGCCGGCGCCCCGGCCCCACGGGTCACCGGCGTGCTCGAGGTTGCGCAGCATCGGGTTCGCCGACTCGGGGAACGCTCCCTCGACGAGGACCTGGTAGCGGCGCATGTCCACGATGTGGTCCACGTGCTCGATGTCGACCGGGCACTGCTCCACGCAGGCGCCGCACGTCGTGCAGGACCACAGCACGTCGGGGTCGATGACCCCGCCCGCCTCGGCGTCGCCGACGAGCGGTCGTTCCGCCTCCCCCCGTACGGTCGCCGGCAGTGCCGCCCGGGCCTCGTCGCCGTCAGCGAGCAGGTAGGGCGCCTTGGCCAGCGCGTGGTCGCGCAGCGACATCACCAGCAGCTTTGGGGACAGCGGTTTGTCGGTGTTCCATGCCGGGCACTGCGACTGGCAGCGGCCGCACTCCGTACAGGTGGCGAAGTCGAGCATCCCCTTCCAGGTGAAGTCTTCGACCTTGCCGCGGCCCATGAGATCGTCCTCGCCCGGGTCCTCGAAGTCGACCGGCTTGCCGTCGGAGTGGACGGGCAGGAGGGCGCCGAGCCCGTTGGGCCGCCGGGACAGGGCCACGTTGGGGGCCGCCGTGATGATGTGCAGGTGCTTGCTGTGCACGACGATGACCAGGAAGACGAGGATCACGGCGAGCGCGAGGAGGATGCCCACGGTCTCGATGACCTCGTTGGCCTCCCGGCCGAGCGGTGCGAGCAGGCCCGCGACCCACTCCGAGGCGAAGGCGCCGCTCTCGAAGGGAAAGATGCCGGCGTTGACCTGGGCGCCGCGATAGAGCAGCAGGCTCGCGACGACGGCGACGATCATGCCGAGGACGACCCAAGCCGCGTCCAGGTGCGACCCGAAGAAGCGGGACCGGCGTCCCTCGCGACGTGGGGAGTGGACGACCCGGATGACGGCGAACATGACCACGGAGACGAGGACGAGGACCGCCACGAGGTCCTCGAGGAAGCCCAGCCACGGCTGCTGCCCGATGACGGGGATGTGGAAGTCGCGGTCGAACAGCGCGCCGTACCCCTCGAGCACGGTGAGCAGGAGCAGGATGAAGCCCCAGAACGCCAGCACGTGGGCGATGCCGGGGACGGTCCAGGCGAGGAGCTTCCGCTGTCCGAGGACCTCGACGACCTCGGCCTTGACCCTCGCCCCGACGTCGCCGGTCCGGCCCGGCTCCACTGGCTGGGCGACCCGGCCGAGCCGGTAGAGCATCCAGAGCCGGCGGCCCGCCAACCAGAAGGCGACCGCGGTCATGGCGAGGCCGATGGTCAGCCGCAGTGTCACAGTGCCTCCCCCGGGCGGAGCCGGTCCGGTGTCCTAGCCCTTGCGCTTCTCGACCTCGGCGATGAGGGCGGGTAGCACGGTGTGGGCGTCTCCGACCACGCCGAGGTCCGCGATGGCGAAGATGGGGGCCTTGGGGTCCTTGTTGATAGCCACGATGGTGCGTGACCCCTGCATGCCGGCCCGGTGCTGGATGGCTCCCGAGATGCCGCTGGCCAGGTAGAGCTGGGGTGCGACGGTCTTGCCGGTCTGGCCGATCTGGAAGTCGTGCCCGTACCAACCGAGGTCGGTCGCCGCGCGCGAGGCGGCGACGGCGCCTCCGAGTGCGTCGGCCAGCCGCTCGAGCATCCCGAAGGCCTCCGCGGAACCCATGCCCCGGCCACCGGCGACGACGACCGCCGCGTCCGCGAGGTCCGGGCGTCCGGTGCCGGTCTTGGGTGTCCGGCCGACCACGCGCGCCCCGCGGGCAGAGTCACCGATCTCGACCGGGAGCGCCTCGACGGCGGGCTGGGCAGGCGCCGGCTCCGGGCTCACGGCGTTGGGCCGGACGGTGATGATCGGCGTGCCGCGGACCACCTGGCTCTGCGCGCTCCAGCTGCCCGAGAAGACCGACTGGGTCGCGAGCGGCCCGTCGTCCCCCGCCGTCACGTCTACGGCGTCGGTGATGACCCCGGAGTCCAGGCGTACGGCGGCGCGCGCGGCCACCTCGGTGCCCTCACGTCCTGACGTCACAAGCACGGCAGCCGGTGCGGCGTGCCGGACGGCGGCGACGAGCGCGTCGGCCTTCGGGGCGACGAGGTACTCCTCGAGCTCAGGGGCCTCGACGACGTAGACCCGGGTCGCCCCGTGCTCGCCGAGCAGACCCGTGGTCGCGTCGTCCACGGCGCCGCAGACGAGGGCCGCCGGGTCGCCGAGGCGGCGGGCGAGGGTGAGCAGCTCGAGGGTGGCCTTGCGGACCACACCGTCGCTGCGTTCGACCAGGACGAGGACCTCGGCCACGGCGGTTCTCCTTGTCGTACGAGCGGTGCTTGCGGGTCAGAGGAGCTTCTGCGCGACGAGGAAGTCGGCGACGCGCACGGCGGCGTCTCCCTCGTCGACGACGACGGTGCCCGCCTGGCGCGGGGGCTGCGGAGCCACCGCCCGGACGACGGTGGCGGCGCCGGCCGCGCCGACGGACGTGGGTTCCACGCCCAGGTCGGCCAGTGTCCACGTGGTGACGGGCTTCTTCTTACCGGCCATGATCGCCTTGAAGGACGGGTACCTGGCTTCGCCGGTCTGGTCGGTCACCGAGACGACCGCGGGCAGGGCGGCCTCCACCTCCTCGGTGGCGGCCTCCCCGTCGCGGCGGATCGTCACCGCCCCGTCCGCCACCGACAGGGCGCCCGCGAACGTCACCTGCGGGACGCCGAGGCGGTCGGCCAGCATCGCGGGCACGACGGACATCTCCGCGTCGGTGGAGGCCATCCCGCACAGGACGATGTCGAAGCCGATGCGCTCGACCGCGCGCGCCAGGACGAGCGAGGTGGTGAGTGCGTCGGAGCCGTGCAGGGCCTCGTCGCTCACGTGGACCGCGTCGTCGCCACCCATGGCCAGTGCCTTGCGGAGCGCCTCGGCGGCTCGGGCCGGTCCCATGGTCAGGTAGGTGATCGTGGCGGGCAGGCCCTTCTCGACCAGCGAGACGGCCTGCTCGACCGCGTACTCGTCCAGCTCGGAGAGCCGACCCTCCACTCCGGCCCGGTCGAGCGTGTGGTCGTCGGCGTACCGCCACGCCGCGGTGGGTTCCGGTACGTGCTTCACCAGCACCACGATCTTCATCGGCCTTCGCTCCGCTCGTCGCCGGCAACTGCCCGTTGGCGACGACGCTACGGTGCCCGCGGCCGGGACGAAAGGCGCCGAAAGACCCGGCCGTACCCTGCCCTTAGGTCCGTTACCCGTCGGTAGGCGGTGGCCGCCACCCACGTCGGTCGACCCAAGGTCACCCGTTGCGGGTGGCGCGCGAAGGGGGGCCCGCCTCACTACGCTGCGGTCGTCGCCCCCGCACGGAGGGGCCAGTCGGAGAGCGAGACCACGATGTCCTTCGGTGACGTGCTCTGGTTCATCATCATCAGCTTCGCGTTCGTCGCCTACCTGATGGTCATGTTCACCATCCTGGGAGACCTGTTCAGGGACCGGGAGACGAGCGGGTTCGTCAAGGCGGTCTGGGTGATCGCGCTGATCTTCCTGCCGTTCCTCACCGCGCTGGTCTACCTCATCGCCCGTGGCCAGGGCATGGCCGAGCGTCAGGCCAGGCAGGTGGAGGAGATCAAGACCGCCCAGGACGCCTACATCAAGCAGGTCGCCGGTGCCGGCAGCTCGCCATCGGACCAGATCGCCCAGGCCAAGGCGCTGCTCGACTCCGGTTCGATCACGCAGGCCGAGTTCGACGCCCTCAAGGCCAAGGCGCTGTCCTGACCCTGACGCGCCCCGAATGACCACGTTCACCACCCTCGCGGGGCCATCACGAGGCGCCCGCGCCTGGTGACGACCCCAGCAGCCCGGTGGTGGCCCGGGTAGGGCTGCGTCCTCGTGGCCGGAACCCACCCGAGGCGGACGTCGCGCGGCCCACCGGCCTCTGCCGGGCGGCGACGGGCCGCCGAATCGCTCACCCGACGATCACGCGACGGCGGCGGGCCGAGCTGTACCGTCGAGTGACGGGTTCGGCATGATCATCGGGCCCGGCAACCTGCGCAACCCCGATCTCCCATGGCGCTCGGGATTCCCGGGCGGCCGCGGACGAGCAGAGCTGCCGGCCGGGTGACGGGGGTGCTGCTCCGGGGCCGGGTCCGTGGCCCCGGGCCGGCGGCGTGCGGCCCGTCCCTCATGATCCCGCCAGAACAGCCGATCATGTGGCGTTCTGATGCTGATGGGCGCCGCAATGTCGGTGAGCACCCGGCGCCTGGCCGATCTTGAGACGTCATGGTGTCGATGGGCGCGGCGACGTCGGTTCGTGTCCGGGCCAGCAATCGATCATGAGACGTCCGGCCGGTCAGGAGGGCAGCCGATCGCGACCGTGTGCCGGCAACGCCCACCGCACCACCTTGGCGGTGCCATCGCCGGCGGATTCACGTGGTCGTCGCAACACGTCGAGGGTTCGGAGGTGTGCGGGGGTCAGCAGCGGGGTTGGGGTTCGGCGGGGCCACGGGGGTCCACCGAGGGTCCTCGACAGGCACCCGCGCGCCCGGCTGCCCGGACCGCTCGGGGCAGCAGAGCGCCCCCGACACCAGGTGGGGCCGGGGGCGCTGGCTGTCGGTTCCGTGAGGGTCAGTCGTCCCAGGGACCGTAGTCGTCCTCGTGCACGAGGGTGCTCCTTCCGGGCATGAAGCCGCCTGCCACGCCACGAGGCGGAGGCGACGAGGTGCTTCTCCTGCACCAGACCACTGACGGTCTGGGCTCGGACCAGCGGCGCACCAGTGCGCCACGGGCGACCCATCGGTGGGCCGCATCCACCACGCTACCAGTCGCCGGGGCCCGGCGCCGTGACCCGAGATCGGGTCGGCTTGCGCATGAGCTGCTGAACTGTGGTCATTCGGGCCCGGGTCAGACCACCGCGCCGTGCTCGTCCGAGTCCCGGGGCCGGCCGCTCCACCCCGTACCCCGCGGGGCGGGCGGCATCGGCGGCGGAATGTTCGTCCGCGCCTCGATCTCGACTGCCGTGGGTGTCGCCGTGAAGATCGACGACGCGGTGCCGATGACGATGCCGAGCAGCAGGGCCAGCGCGAAGTCCGAGAGCGAGTCCCCGCCGAGGACGAGCAGCGCGACCAGGATGATGAGTGTGCTCAGCCCGGTGTTCACCGTTCGCGGCAAGGTCTGCAGGATCGCGGTGTTGGCGACCCTCGGGAACGGAGTGTCCCGGTTCTCCCGCCAGGTCTCCCGGATCCGGTCGAAAACCACGACCGAGTCGTTGACGGTGTAGCCGATGATCGTCAACAGCGCGGCGAGGAAGACGCCGTCGATCGGCTTGCCCAGCCAGGCGAAGACCCCGGTCACGACGATGGCGTTGTGGAACAGCGCAACCACCGCCCCGGCCCCGAACGTCCACCGGAACCGGACGGCAAGGTAGGCCAGCTGGGCCGCCAGCGCGATCCCCAGCGCGATCAGCGCGTTGCGCCGCAGCTCGCTGCCCAGGCTCGGGCCGATCAGCTCGTCCCGGAGAACCTCCGCCCCGCCCGCCAGCTCGCCGATGGCCTCCCGGATCTCGGCCGCCTGGGCATCGGTCAGCTGCTGGGTACGGACGGAGATGTCTCCCTCCCCGGACGCCTGGACGACCGCGCGGGGGAAGCCCGCCTGCGACACGGCCGCCCGGGCGTCGTCGACGTCGACGGGGGCCGCGGTGGTGTACTCGACCAGCCGCCCGCCGGTGAACTCCACGCCGAAGTCCAGCCCCCGCACCACGACTCCCGCCACCGCCACCAGCACGGCGACCGCGGAGACGGCGAGCCACCGCCGGCTGCGGCCCATCAGGTCGGGGTCGCGGCGGGCGAGTGCGGTGCGCACCCTGCCCAGGGTGGCCAGGCCGGTGGCGGCAGGACGGCGCTGGACCCAGCGGCTGGCCGCCGCTGTCTCGGCGAGCACCCTCGTCAGCACCAGCGCCGACAGCATCGAGGCCAGCACCCCGATGGAGAGCGTCACCCCGAACCCTCGTACGGGACCGGAGGCCAGGAAGAACAGCAGGCCCGCCGCGAGCAGCGTGGTGATGTTGGAGTCGGCGATGGCCGACAGGGCGTTGCGGAAGCCGTTGGTGACCGCTCGAGGCAGGTCGGATCTCTCTTCGTACTCCTCCCTGGCCCGTTCGAAGACCAGGACGTTGGCGTCCACGGCCATGCCGATGGCCAGGACGAAGCCCGCCAGCCCGGGCAAGGTCAGGGTCGCCCCGAGCGCAGTCAGCGCGGCGAGCGCGATCATCGCGTAGCAGGCCAGTGCGATCGCTGCGAGCACGCCCATGAGCCGGTATACGGCGATGATGAACAAGGCCGTCAGGGCGATGCCGATCAGCGCGGCCTTGGCGCTCGCGTCGATAGCGGCCTCGCCGAGCGTCGGCCCGACCGTCCGCTGCTCGATGATCTCCACCGGTACGGGGAGGGCACCTCCGGCGATGAGCACGGCCAGGTCCTGCGCCTCCTCCTGGGTGAACTGCCCGGTGATCTGGGTGGTGCTCCCGGGGATCCCCACTCCGCAGGCGATGTCGACGTTGACCTGGGGGGAGGAGATGATCTCGCCGTCGAGCACGATGGCGACCCGGCGGCTGGGGTCGCCGGGCGGCGAGCAGGCGGCTTCGCCCGTGACCGCCTGCCAGTCACGCTGTCCCTGACCGGCGAAGTCCACGGAGACGTACCAACCGCCCCCGCCCTGCTGGTCGATGAAGGCGTCGGCGTCACTCACCCCGTCGCCGGAGAGAGCAGCCGGCCCGAGCTGCAACGGCTGCCCCGCGTCGTCGGCGAGGGTCAGCTCGGCCGACGTGTCGGGCTGGGTCTCGTCCGGACCGGGCAGGTCGTCGGCCGACCCGAGGCCGAGCACGGGGTGGAAGGTCAGCTGGGCGGTCCGGCCGATGATCTCGGCAGCCTCGGCCGGGTCCTGCAGTCCGGGGAGCTCGACGATGATCCGCCGCTCCCCGGAACGCGCCAGCGTCGGCTCCGCGACCCCTAGGGCGTCGACGCGCCGCCGGAGGACCTCCAGGGTCCGGTCGGTCGCCTCCGCGTCGGCCGTCACCGTCGGGGAGTCGCTGGTCTCCAGCACGATCTGGGTCCCGCCGCGCAGGTCGAGGCCGAGGCGGGGCGACGACGTGAGCACCACGTACGCGGACGCCGCCAGGACGGCGAGCGCGAGCAGGGCACGGACGAGGGACGAGCGGCGCACGAGTCGGCCTCCAGGTCACCTCCGGCGGGCGGAGGTGGGTTCGGTACGGGCGGGGTCACCACACCCCGACCGGAGGTGCCCGGCCGTGCCGGTGGGTGCCCAGGTCCTGCCCGATCACCGTCGCGGGCCCGGCCTCCGCGTCGTCATCCACCGGCTGGTCCGGTCGGGCCGTCCCGGTGGGGAGCGGAAGGACGGCATCGGGCCCTTCCCGGCCCGACGCGGTCGCCTGGAGGCAGCGTCCGTGGTCGTCGGCGCCCGCCCGTGGCCCTGACCCGGCCCGGGGTGCGCCCCCCGACCCGGGCGGGGGTGCCGCCAGGGTGCACCGCGCCTGGCCGGCCGCGGAGAGACTGCCCGCGGCGACGACGACACCCGGGACGGTCGTCAGGACGATGCCGAGCAGGCCCAGCGTGAGCAGGCCGACGAGCGGATCGAGGCGGTGCCTCACGACACCCACCTCCTCGGCGACGACGCCTGGGAGCCTACCGTCCGGGTGAGACGGGTCTTCCCGTCCGTACAGTGATCCGGACCCTGTGGACGGGAGGGCGGGGAGTGTCGGCCAGTTCCAGCGGCGGGTCGCCGGGCCCGCGCCCGCTGGATCGCTCCGCGCAGGAGCCGCTCTGGGCCCAGCTCGAGGCCGACCTGCGCCGACGGCTGGACGACGGAGACTTCGCCGGGTCCTTCCCCGGCGAGCACGCCCTGGTACGGGACTACGGCGTGAGCAGGCACACGGTCCGCCAGGCGTTGCGTGCTCTACGCGCGGACGGTCTCGTCACGGCCCGACGCGGGCGGGAGTCGCGGCTCGGCCCCGCGGCCGAGATCGAGCAGCCGCTCGGGGTCCTCTACAGTCTCTTCGCCTCCGTCGAGGCCGCCGGCGAGGTCCAGCGCAGTGTGGTCCGGGTCCTCGACGTCCGTGCCGACGGCGTCGTGGCGCGACGGCTCGGGCTGGAGGGGGCCACGCAGCTCCTGTACCTCGAACGGGTCCGTCTGGCCGGCAGTGAGCCCCTCGCGGTCGACCGGGTGTGGCTGCCCGCCGGCGCGGCGGCCGGGCTGCTGGACGTCGACTTCACCCGGACGAGCCTGTACGGCGAGCTCGCCGCGCGATGCGGTGTCCGCCTCGTCGGCGGCCGGGAACGGTTGCGGGCCGTCGTGCCGTCACCGGCCGAGGCCCGCCTGCTCGGGGTCGGCCCGGGAGTTGCGGCCTTCGCCATCGACCGGCTGGGCAGCACCCGGGAAGGGCCGGTCGAGTGGCGGGAGACCCTCGTCCGCGGTGATCGCTTCGCGGTGACGGCGACCCTCTCGGCGCACGGTTACCGGCTGGACAGCGACCCCCGCGGAGCGGGCGCGGTTCCGTGACCGGTACCGCCGCGCGGCCACCGCGCCCACGGCCACGGCCGCGACGCCGAGTGCCGCCCACAGCAGCGGGCTGGTGAGGACGGTCCGGCCCAGCTCGCCGGGCAGCTGCCGGCCGAGGACGAACGTCCCCATCATGAGCACGAACCAGCCGAAGGCCCGCCGCAGGCTCTCCGGGGGGATGCGACCGGTCAGGTGGCTGCCGACCAGGCTTCCCACGACGGCCGCTGCGGTCACGCCGGCGGCGAGGCTCCAGTCGACCTGCACGCTGGCGAGGTAGCCGGCCAGCCCGGCGAAGGACTTCATCGTGATGACGACCAGCGACGTGCCGACGGCGACCGGCATCGGGAGGCCGCCCAGGAGCACGAGGGCGGGCACCACCAGGAAGCCGCCGCCGGCCCCGACCATCCCCGTGACGAGCCCGACGACGAGACCCTCCGCGACCACCCGGCCCAGGGGGAGATGGTCCCGGTGCGACGCGCCGGGGCGCGCCCGGCGCCCGCGGATCATCGCGGCGGCCGTCGCCAGCATCATCACGGCGAAGCCCGCGAGCAACCACGTCCCCGGG
Source organism: Jiangellales bacterium (assembly GCA_035462375.1). GTDB lineage: Bacteria > Actinomycetota > Actinomycetes > Jiangellales > Jiangellaceae > DASTQL01. The sequence goes on along the minus strand of DATHUJ010000005.1, from coordinate 9,932 downwards.
ACGAACTCGGCCACCCGGCCGCCGACGTAGGCGCCGGCCATCGCCGCAGCGCCGAAGACGAGGCCCGTCCCCCACCGCACCCGCCCGGCGCGGGCGTGGCCGACGGCTGCGACCGCGCTGGTCACGCCCACGACCAGCAGGGACGTGGCGATCGCCTCCTTCGCGTCCATACCGGCCACGTACACGAGCAGGGGGACCGCGAGGATGGAGCCACCGCCACCCAGCAACCCGAGGGCTACGCCGACGAGGACCGCGAGCGCGACGACGAGGGGGATCACGCGGCGCTCACCTCCCGGTGTCGTCGGCGGCGAGCTGGGCCACCACGGAGTCGAGGCTGGCGGGCCGGTCGGTCGGGCTGGTGGTCATGGCTCCTCGTCGGTCGCGCCTGATGGGGGACGGCTCGGTCACGTGGTGAGGGCCAGCCCCGCGGCGGCGGCCTTGGCGACGTCGTCGTCCACGTGCACGACGGAGATGCCGTCCCGGTCGAGCAGGGACGCCGCGACTGCGGCGCGGTAGCCCGCGGCGCAGTGCACCCAGACCGCACGGTCGCGCGGGACCTCCGCGATCCGCCCCCGGAGCTGGTGCAACGGCAGGTGGTGGCTGCCCTCCAGGTGCCCCGCCCTGTGCTCGTCGTCGCGGCGGACGTCGAGGACGTACGGGCTTCGCCCGGCGGCGACCTCGGCCGCCAGATCGGCGAAGGTCGTCGTCGGGTACGTGGCAGGCGGCTCGCCGCCGGTCCAGTCCTCGACCTTGCCGGTCGCGGCCGCTGCAGGCCGGTCGATGCCGATCCGCACGAGGTCGCGCTGGGCGGCGGCCACGTCCTGCTCGGTCTCGCCCATCAACGTCACCGGGGTTCCCCAGGGGATCAGCCACCCCAGGTAGGTGACGAAGGAGCCGTCCAGGCCGAAGCTCAGCGAGCCGGGCAGGTGTCCGGCCGCGAACGCGGTGCGCGACCGGAGGTCGACGACCCACTCGCCGGCCTCGATCCGGCGACGGAGCTCGGCGGGGTCGGCCGGGCCGGGCGGGCTGAGGTCGACCGGGCCGGGTCCGGCGGCATTGGCGGGGCCCATGTGGGCGTAGTAGGCGGGGTAGGCGTCGAGCCCGGCCAGCAGCTCGGCGACGTAGGCCTCCTCGTCCTGGGTGAGGGCGGGGTTCACGACCGCCTCATGAGCCAGGGTGGAGGCGCTGCCCTCGGCCTGCGTGGACGAGCAGAAGCTGCCGAAGCCGTGTGTCGGGAACACCTCGGTCCCGCCGGGCAGCTCACGGACCAGCCGGTGTGCGGAGGCGTGCTGGTGGCGGGCGAGGGCCTCGGCGTGCTCGTGGCCCAGCAGGTCCGGTCGGCCGGTCGAGCTGTAGAGGAGGGACCCGCCGGTGAAGACCGCGGCCACCGAGCCGTCCGCGTCGATGAGGGCGTATGAGAGGTGCGTGAAGGTGTGGCCCGGCGTGTGCATCACGCGCAGGCGCATGGTGCCGGCCGTCAGGAGGTCACCGTCCCGGACGGGGTGCCTCTCGTACGAGACGGGGTCGTCGGCGTTGACGCAATACAGCGCGCCCGCCTGCAGCGCCAGCGTGTAGCCGCCGGTGACGTAGTCGTTGTGGATGTGCGTCTCGAGGACGTGCGTGATCCGCAGCCCGCGCTCGGCGACCAGGTCGAGGACGCGGTCGATGTCGCGCTGCGGATCCACGACGACGGCGACCTCGCCGTCGGTGGCAAGGTAGCTGCGGTCCCCGAGGGAGGGGGTGTGGACGGTGAGGATCTCGATCACGGAAGTCTCCTGCTCGGTCGGCTCGGTCAGGCGACGGCGCTGCCGCTGACGACGGGGTGCCCGGCCCGCTGCCAGCCGGACGTGCCGCCCGCGACCGACACCGCGTCGACGCCGTGAGCAGTGAGGAAGTCGGCGGCCGCGAGGCTGCGGTTGCCGGTCGCACAGATCACCGCGACCGGTCGGCCCGTCGGCAGCTGGCGGAAGCGGCTGGGGAGCTCGGTGAGGGGGACCGGCAGGGCGCCCGGCACGTGGCCGGTGAGGTACTCGAACGGCTCGCGGACGTCGATGACGAGGGCGCCCTCGGCGTGGGCGGCGGTGAACTCGGGGAGGCTGATCTCACGGGGCACGGTGCTTCGACTCCTGTCCTTCAGTACCCAGGGGGGTATATGGCCACCTACGTTAGCAGAGATGTACGTACATTTCGAGTGGGAAGGGTCACGCCCCGCCGACGCCACCGCCGGGTGGGCCCGGGATCCGCCGGGTCAGCGACTCAGGAGCGTCACCTTGGTCCCGCCCCAGCTCGTGCCGGCGAGGCCCGTGGAGGGCCGGGGCGTAGACGAGCAGCCGGCTACCGCGCCCGTCGAGCAGGGCTAGCCCGTCCTCGCCCAGGACGTAGCGCACGGTCGCTGCGAGACCGGCCAGGACGGCCCCTCCTGGCGCTCGGCGTCCGGTGATGCACAGGCCGCCCGCGTCGTGGCCGCCGCATCGGCCGAGAGAAGGCCGTCCTCCACCTCGTACGAGCCGCGGAAGGAGTTGCAGCCGGTGTTCCCGGTCAGGAATCGGTCGTCGCCGAAGACCAGGGTCGAGGTGGTCGACCGATCCGCGGCGAGGGCCAGCACCGTCCCGGCCGCGATCACCGCCACCAGCCGGGTCACGCGGCCGATGATGGCACCGGTCGGCCGACCCCACGGCCGGACGCCATGATGGCGCCATGGACGGCGAGGCCCACGAGCACCTGCTCTCGTTCGGCACGGTGCGGCCGATCGTGCGCTATGGGGAGCCGGTGCTCCACCACACCTGCGCGCCGGTCGAGCGCTTCGACGACGAGCTGCGCCGGCTCGTCGCCGACATGTTCGCGACCATGGCGGCGGCCGACGGGGTGGGCCTGGCCGCCAACCAGGTAGGCGTGTCGCTCCGGGTCTTCGTCGTCGACTGCCCGGACGCGGACGGGCGGCGCGTGGTGGCCCACGTGGTCAACCCCGCGGTAGAGCTGGCCGAGGGGGAGGGGCGCGTGCTCGACGTGTCCGACGAGGGGTGCCTGTCCCTGCCCGGCCCGTACGCCGAGCTGGCCCGGCCCGACCGGGCCGTCGTCTCCGGGGTGGACGTGGACGGGGCGCCCGTACGGATCGAGGGGACCGGCCTGCTGGCCCGCTGCCTGCAGCACGAGTCAGACCACCTGGAGGGCATGGTCTTCGTGGATCGGCTCCCACGGCGAGTGCGCAAGCGGGTCCTGGCGGACCTGGCGGACCTGGCGGACCTGTGAGTCGGCAGGAGGAGGTCGCGGCCCTGCTCGAGCGGGTCCCCGCGCGGCTCCGGCCGACGGTGCGCCGGGTGCAGCGGACCGCGGTCGGGAGGCTGGCTACCCGCACCGTCACCGGCCTGGCCCGGATCGAGCTCTTCGACCGGGCGATGACCTTGGCCGCGCAGGCCTTCACGTCGGTGCTGCCGGTGATCATCCTGATCGCCGTCCTCCGGCCCCGCCGACCCGATGACCTGGGCGCCGTCGTCGCCGAGCAGCTGGGGCTCCCACCGGGCGCGCAGCGGGCGCTGCTGGAGAGCCTTCCCGAGGCCGCCGAGGCGTCCGCCTCCTTCGGGTTCTTCGGCGCTCTCGTGGTGCTCCTCGGCGCGACGTCCTTCTCGCGGGCGCTGGAGCGGATGTACGCGCGGATCTGGGACGTCCCCAGGCCCGGGCTGCACGGGTCCTGGCGGTGGTTGGCCGCGCTGCTGGCCGTGGTGGTGGCCCTGGTGGTCATCCGCTTCACCCGCGGTGTGCTCGATGCGCTGCCGGTCCCCGTCCTGTGGCAGGCAACGGCGTCCGCGGCGGTGTGGGCGGTGGTCTGGTCCCTCGTCCCCTGGCTCCTGCTCAAGGGGCAGGTCGCCCTCCGCCTGGTGGCGGCCGGGGGTGTCCCGACCGGCCTGGCCCTGGCCGTCACCGGTCTCCCGGGCAGCGTCTACCTGCCGGTCGCCCTCGGGGCCGGAGCGCGCCAGTTCGGGGCGCTCGGCATCGCCTTCACGTACATCGGCTGGCTCTTCGTCCTCAGCATGGTCGTCGTCGTGGGAGCCGTACTCGGCCACGCCGCCGCCCGCGACGAGGGCTGGCTGGGCCAGGTCGTGCGCGGCGACCGCGCGGCGCCCGCCCCGGTGACACGTGATCCCGACCGACCGGAGGCCGTCAGCTGAACGGTGGTCGCCCGTCGACTCGGACGGACAGCCGCCCGGCCGCCCTCCACACCCGGGCCAGCGCGTCGGAGTCCTCGGGGGTGACGAGGTTGCCCATGAGCCGCAGGGCGATCCGCATGAGCGGGCGTGAGCCCATGCCAACGGGACCCGCCAGTGGCAGCAGGCCCGGCCGGGTGAGCAGCCCCGCGAGCCGACGTGCGACCGAGAACGCCTCGCCGTAGTGCCGCCGCAGGAGTGGCGGCCAGGAGCGGTCGAGGTCATCGCCCTCGAGCAGCAGGTCGGCGGCGAGCCGGCCGGTCTCGAGCCCGTAGTCGATCCCCTCGCCGTTGAGCGGGTTCACGCACCCCGCGGCGTCCCCCACGAGCAGCCAGCCGGGTCCGGCCACGCCGGAGACGGCACCCCCCATCGGGAGCAGGGCCGACCACGGCGCCCGGACGTCGCCCTCGAGCTCCCACTCCTCCCGCCGCTGGCCGGCGTAGAGGTCGATCAGACCTCGCAGCCCGACGGCGGCCGGTCGGCGGGCCGTGGCCAGCGTGCCCACGCCGATGTTGACCTCGCCGTCTCCCAGCGGGAACACCCAGCCGTACCCCGACAGGAGCTCTCCCCGGCTGTCGCGCAGCTCGAGGTGCGACGAGATCCACGGGTCGTCGCTGCGCCCGGACTTCACGTAGCCGCGGGCAGCCACCCCGTACACGGTGTCCCGGTGCCACTCCCGGCCCAGGAGCCGGCCGAGCTGAGAGCGCGCCCCGTCGGCCACCACCAGCCGCTCGCAGGTGATCGTGGACGTCTCCCTACCCCGCCTGACGACGACCCCGGTCACCCGACCGCCGTCACGGACCACGTCCACCGCGCGTACCCCGTCGGCAGGGGCGGCGCCGGCCTCCAGGGCGACCTGCCGGATGGTGGCGTCGAGCTCGAGGCGCGGTACCGCACTCCCGTATGGGGGGAGGTGGGGACCGTTCCAGGGCAGGTACAGCTCGTGGCCGAAGCCGTTGGCCCGCAGTCCCCAGCTGACGGCGCGCCCGCGGAGCCAGTCGCCGAGCCCGAGCCGGCGGAGCTCGTGCACGGCCCGCGGGGTCAGGCCGTCCCCGCACGGCTTGTCGCGGGGGAAGGCCGCGGCGTCGGCGAGGACGACGTCCAGACCTGCGCGCGCGGCCCACGCTGCCGCGGCGGCACCGGCCGGACCTGCTCCGACGACGAGGACGTCGGTGCGCCGGGGCAGTGGGACGGTGTCGCCGTCCGGGTCCGCGGGGCTCACCGCTCCAGTGTCGCCGCCCGTCGTCCGGGGTCCAACTCGGACCGGCGGACCAGGTAGTCGGTCGGCCGGAGTCGACGCAGCCGGCGCTCGAAGCCGCTGATCGAGCCGGGCCACAGCGCCGAGAGACGGCCGGTGCGGTCGCGGTACCAGCTGGTGCAGCCGCCTCGTTGCCAGACCGTGCCGGCCAGGCGCCGGTCGAGGACGTCGACGAAGGCGTCCTGGGCGCCGACCCGGGGCTCCAGCGCCACCAGCCCGTGCTCGGCCATCGCACGCACAGCGGCTCGCAGGTGCTCCACCTGCGCCTCCGCCATGAGCAGCACGGAGCTGTGGGCGAGACCGGTGCCCGGCCCGAGGAGGAGGAAGAGGTTGGGGAAGCCGGCGACCGTGGTGCCCAGGTAGGCGCGTGGGCTGCCGCCCCACGCCTCGGCGAGCGTCCGCAGGTCCCGACCGCGGACGAGCCGCGCGACCGGTGGGTCGGTCACCCGGAACCCGGTGGCCAGGACCACCGCGTCGACGTCGACGGCCGTGCCGTCGGCCGCGACGACCGTCCGGCCGACCACCTCCCGTACGGGGGACGGCACGAGGTGCACGTGCGGACGGGTCAGCGTGGGCCAGAAGTCGTCGGAGAGGAGGATGCGTTTGCAGCCGAGGGAGTACGAGGGCGTGAGCGCCGCCCGGAGGGCGGGGTCGGGCACCTGGCGGGCCAGTCGGCGGCGTGCCTGGCGGGCGACGAGCTCCCCCAGTGCGGGGTGCTGGAAGCCGAGCAGCGAGATCTCGCGACCCCACCGCTGCCCCTGGCGGGCAAGGCGTTGCGTCAGCGGCCAGCGCTCGTGCAGGCGGCGGATCACAGGGCGGACGGGGCGGTCGCCCCGGGGGAGCACCCAGGCGGGAGTGCGCTGGAAGAGGTGAAGCGACCGGACCGTGTCGGCCAGGGCCGGCACGATCTGGACGGCCGAGGCGCCCGTGCCGGCGACGGCCACCCGCGCGCCGGTGAGGTCCAGTCCGCGTGGCCAGCGGGCGGAGTGGAAGACCGGTCCGGGGAACGTCTCCCGTCCGGGCAGGGCGGGGGTGGCCGGCTCCGAGAGCGCGCCGGTCGCCAGGACGAGTACCCGGCCCCGTACGGGCCCGGCTGTCGTCTCCAGTCGCCAAACGGCCGTCCGGTCGTCCCACGACGCCTCACGCAGCTCGGTCCGGAAGCGGGTACGCGCCCGGACACCGGTGCGGTCCGCGACCTCACGCAGGTAGTCCCAGATCTCCGGCTGCGGGGCGAAGCGCCGGCTCCAGTGCGGGTTGAGGGCGAAGGACAGGGAGTAGAGGTGGGACGGCACGTCGCAGACGCACCCCGGGTAGGTGTTGTCACGCCACGCGCCGCCGACGTCGCCGGCACGCTCGAGCACCAGGACGTCGTCCACGCCGTCCTCGAGGAGCCGGGCGGCCGCGGCCACACCGGAGAAGCCCGCGCCGACCACGACCGCGGTGTGCGTCTCGTGCGTGGTCACGGCGCCTCCTCCGGTCCACCACCCTAGGGAGGTCGACGACTACGCGGGCGCGGTCCGGGGTAGGTGTTCTGCCACCCCGGCCCGAGGAGCTTCCATGACCGTCGTCCTGTCCGTCGTCTGCTCGGACGGCCTGGTGGTCGGTGCCGACACCCAGATCACCGAGAGCGACCGCGGCCTGAGCTATCCCGCCCAGAAGCTCCACTCGCTCGGCGACCACGCCGCTTGGGGAGGCAGCGGGGCCCGTTCGGTGCTCAAGGACCTGCAGAAGATCTTCTCCGAGTCGGCCGGGTCGATCCTCGAGTCCGACGACGTCGGCCGGTCGCTCCAGGAGCGGGTCCTGCCGGTGTTGCGCCACCACTACGAGAACTTCATCGAGGACGTCCCCGGCGAGGAGGCCATGGGTGGCCCCTCCGCCTACGTCCTGGCCGCCGGCTACAGCCAGGGGGCCCCCTTCGTGGTGGAGATCAACCCGAGCGGCATGGTCAGCCGCTACGAGGACATCGGCTTCCACGCCATCGGAAGCGGTGCCCCGATGGCGCAGCAGGCGGGTGCACTGCTGGCGCACTTCCGGATGACCCGGAGACCCGTCGAGTACGGGGTCGTGGCGATGGTGCGGGTGCTCGACGCGCTGACCCTGACCTCGCCCAGCGTCGGTGGCGGGATCGACGTCTGCCGGATCAGGCCCGAGGGGGCGCACACCCTGGACGACAAGGAGATCGCCCAGGCCCGGGACGAGGTCGCACGCTGGATCGAGCTGGAGCAGGAGGCCATGGACCGGCTCTTCGCCTGACGCCGGAGCCCCGATTGACCACGTTCACCACCCTGGCGTTGCCATCACGCCACGAGGCGCCGACGACTCGTGATGACCCGAGCAGCCTGGTGGTGACCCGGGGGTCGGCCCCACCAGGGTGGTGAACGTGTCATTCGGCCTCGGCCTGGGGCGCCGTCTCCGGCACGCATGGCCCGGGGTCGGCAGCAGCGTCGGCCCGACCCCCTGCGCTCGCCCGCCCCCGCCGCGGCGGTGCCATCCCCTGGCGTGCGGCGGAGTCGGTCGCGCAGGGAGCCGGGCCGGTCCCCCCGTCGGGTCGCCCCGACCGGGCCCTCAGGGGGTGAGCCTGAGGACGCCTCGGTAGTGGATGAGGCCTGCGTCGACGTCGTCCGTGAAGTGCAGGGCACCGGTCCCGCCCTCGATGAGCGGGTGATGGCAGGAACCCGAGAGCTGCTTCGCATCGGGGTTCTCCAGCGGGTTGCCCTGGAACCACGCCAGGAAGACGTACTTGGTCCGGAAGGTGGCCGGATCGCCGAACAACGTACCGATGAACGTCTCGGTTCCCCGCTCGACCAGGCGGAACCTCCCGCCGCCTGCCGCCGTCACCCTCGTGTCAGCCTCATCGACGTAGTAGCAGCCCTCGAGGTCGCCGCTGAAGAGGAGCGGCGGGACGCCCGCCGGTGCATTGTCGTCGAGGTAGGGAGGGTCGTCCGTGCAATCGTCGTCCTGGGCGATCGGGCCGGCGCCGGAGACGTGCACGACCGGAGCGGCACTGCTCGGTGGTGCCAGGACCCCGACCACGAGGACGGCGGCCGCCGCGGACGCCGCCGCGGCGCGCAGCAAGGTGAGCACCGTGATCCTCCTCTCGTACGGCCCGGGGCGGTCCCGGACGCCCCGAATGTCGACCCGCTGTCTCGTGTCCCGCCATGGGACGTTCGCCGTACGTCGGCCACCGGTGGACCCACCCCGTACGTCCAGGTAACCGGTCTCGGCGGATCGGACTACTCGTGCGTCGGTGCCGGACGTTGAGCGGACAGAGAGCGGCCGGCGGCATGCTGCGGCGCATGGACCGGACACCGACCGCGCTCCGGCCGAGGCTGTGCCACGACCAGCGCGTGACCAGCAGGTGACGAAAATGCCGATGGAGCGCCTCACCGCCGTACGGGAGACTGTCGGTGGGCAGGTGAAGGGTGGTGGGTCGATGGGCGAGGTCCGGCTGGACGGCCCCAGCCTCCGGGCGCTGCTGGACGCGGTGCCGTCCGTCGGCTGGAATGCCCTGGACCACCGAGCCGTGCTCCGGCTGCTGGGGTCGGTCACCCGCCTGGTCCGCTGTGACGTGGCCTTCTGGCACTGGTTCACCCTGCGACCCTCGTTCCGGACCTACGCCTTCGTCCAGGACCCGCCCAACGGCATGCATGTCCCCGATCTCGAGTCGTGGCTCGCCCATCTGCCAGAGCACCCCGTGATGTGCGGGCTCCATGGCCCGGTGGTGAGCATCAGCGACGTCCTGACCGACCGGCAGTTCCGCCAGACCTGGCTCTTCCAAGACGTCTTTCGGATCGACGGCCTGCGGCACGAGATCGGCGTCGAGCTTCCGGGCGGCCCGGACGAGCGAAACGTCGTCGTCCTCTCCCGACGGCGGGGTGACTTCTCCGACCGCGACCATGCGGTGCTTGACCTGGTGCGGCCGCACCTCGCCGCCAGCCTACGGAACTGGAGCCGACCGGCACCGCCACTGACGCCGCGTCAGGCCGAGGTGATGGCGTTGGTCGCCGAGGGCCTCTCGGACGGCCAGATCGCCCGGCGGCTCGGCCTGTCGGAGTCGACTGTCGGCAAGCACCTGGAGCACGTCTACGACCGCACCGGCGCCCACTCGCGGATCCAGGCGGTTCGGATGTGCGCGCCTCATCCCGATTGAGCACGTGCTCCAGCCTGGTGGGGCCGACCCCGGGTCACCACCAGGCTGCTCTGGTCTTTCGGTTGTGCACGGTGGTGTCCGGGGACGGCGACCTGAGCACCGCGGACGGGCGGATGGTGGCCCGGATCAAGGCCAGCGTGGACGCCGCCGAGGCCGAACGGGTCTCCGAACGCACCAGAAGGGCGAAGCTGCAGCGGGCCCGGCAGGGCCAGCCGATGACCGGCGGCGGCCGCCCGTTCGGCTACGCCAACGACCGGCTCACCTTCATCGACGACGAGGCGGAGGCGATGCGCGAAGCCGCCAGAAGAGTGTTGGCAGGTGA
>DATHUJ010000004.1:0-22310 GCA_035462375.1 Jiangellales bacterium | reverse complement strand
GAGGCCGGCTGGGACGTCGAGGCGCTGTCGGCCGCCGTCCGCCAGACGGCGCCGCGCATCGCCTACCTCATACCCGACTTCCACAACCCGACCGGGCTGCTCATGCCACCTCCCGTACGGGAGGAGCTGACCCGGACGCTGGCAGCCGGGCGCACAGTGGCCGTCGTCGACGAGACCCTGGTCGAGCTGCCGCTGGCCCCCGGAGCGGCGGTGCCCACGCCGTTCGCCGCGTACGGGACGGACCACCGGGTCGCGACGGTCGGGTCGGCGAGCAAGTCCTTCTGGGGCGGCCTTCGCGTGGGCTGGGTGCGGGCCGACCGCGACACCGTGCGCCGGCTCGCGGCGATCCGGGCGTCGCTCGACGCCGGGACGCCCGTGCTCGAGCAGCTCGCCGTGGCGGCGCTGCTCGGAACTGCCGACGAGGTGCTGCGCGAGCGGCGCCGGGAGCTGGCCGAGCGGTGCGACCTGCTGACCGGCCTTCTGCGCGACCGGCTGCCGGCGTGGCGGGCTCGCCGGCCGGACGGCGGCCTGGTCCTGTGGTGCGACCTCGGCGAACCCCGCAGCAGCGCCCTCGCGGGTGCCGCCGGAGGCCACGGCCTCCGGCTGGCGTCCGGTCCCCGCTTCGGCGTCGACGGGGCGTTCGAGCGGCGGCTGCGCCTCCCCTACTCCCTGCCGCCCGAGACGCTCAGCGATGCCGTCGAACGGCTGCGGGCGGCGTGGGCGGCAGTCAGCGGGGGCGGGGCCGGCGAGGTGCCCGGCGGTACGGGGGGCGACGCCTTCGTGGCGTGAGGTCAACCGCGGACCGGGCGCACGCCGACGTGGACGATGCCCGGCATCGGCAGGTCCAGCTCTACGGTCACCTCGCCCCGCTCCGCCTCGATCACCCCGCAGTCCTGCTCGGCGAGCACGTCAGCGTCACCCAACACCGCCCACTGTTCCTCGGCCGGCCAGTCCGCTCCTCCGCCGATGGACCGCCACACGGCGGCGACGTTGGAGTGGTGGGCGTCCACGCGAGCCACGGACAGCCGGTGGGCACCGTCGGGGAGGCCCCCGAGGAGGAGCGTCACCGACCGGTCCAGCTCGGCGGCACCGCCGGCCTTGGACTGGTCCAGGGTTCCGTTCCAGACGACGGTGTCGACCCCGCCCGCGCCGTCCGAGGCCGCCCAGGCCTCGACCATGCCCCTGGCCCCGTCACCCTCGAGGTCCACCGCAAGCTCCCGGTCGCCGAGCCGCTCGAGCAGCTGCAGCGCCCGGAAGCGCGGCTTGCGCAGGTTGCCGACGAAGAGCAGGCCGAAGCCGCCGTGCAGCAGTGCCGAGGGGCGCCCCAGCTCCTCGAAGTGGTCCGAGGCGACCCAGTGCGACAGGGCCTCCACCCGACCCGCCGCGGAGCGCATGCCGCGGAGCAGGAACGCGGCCGCGAAGGCCTCGTCGCCCACCCGGTTGAAGTGGGTCGGGGTGGCCCCCCACTCCGTCCACCACAGCGGCACGCCCTCCCGTCCGTGGCGGGCGAGGACCGGCCGCAGGTCCAGCGGGGGGCAGCCGTACGTGTGCGTGGAGACGAAGTCGACGGGTGCCCCCGTCTCGTCGGCGTGGGTGAGGAGCTCCCCCACCCAGCCGGCGGCCGCCGACGAGGGGCCACCGACGCGGAGCCTGGGATCGACGTCCTTGACCGCCCGCGCGGAGACCTCGTACAGCCGGAGGTACTCCTCCGTGGTCCCGGACCAGAACGCCTCGAGGTTGGCCTCGTTCCACACCTCGAAGGACCAGTGCTCCCGCACCTCGTCGAGCCCGTAGCGCCGGACGAGGTGGTCCGCCAGCGCACGTACGAGGTCACCCCAGCGGTCCCAGTCCCGTGGGGGCGACACGACGGCCTCGTAGGCGAAGACCGTCTTCGTCGGGTCGGCGGCCAGGTCGCGCGGCATGAAGGACAGCTCGACCACCGGGCGCAGTCCGGTGTCGAGGACGGCGTCGTAGACGCGGTCCACCCCGGAGAAGTCGTGCACCGGTCGCCCGTCCACCTCGCGGTAGACCCCGAGGTCGTCGCAGAGGATGCCGTGGGCCCGCACGGACCCGACCCCGAGCTCCTCGTGGCAGGCGCGCAGGGCGTCGGCGAGCTCGGTCCCGATCGGGCGACCGCCGGTGGTGGCGCGTTCGAGGACGTGGGACAGGTGCTCGGACCCCACCATGGGCCGCCAGGGCCGGTGGACCGGGCCGACGACCGTGTCGGCCCGGACGACCACCGCGATCCGGGGCGGGTCCTCGCGTGGCCGCTCGGGCGTGGCCGGGACGGGCTCCGAGAGCGGGCCCACCACCGACACCTCGCTGACCGAGGCGACGGCGTACCACACCGGGTCACCGGGAGCACCTGTGGTGTCGGTGAACGGCGGGTGCGGCACGGCGAGCACGTCGTTGCCACCGAAGTCCACGGCTTCCCACGGGCCGTCGGGGGCGTCGGCGCGGTGGACCAGGTAGCCCGCGGCCCCCTCCACCGGGTGCCAGTCCAGCGTCACCTGGGCGACGCCGGCGGTCGCCCGGAGCCCACCCGGCGGGTCCAGCGAGGGCGCCCGTCCCCGCTCCGCCCGGCGCCGGGCGCTCCGCTCCCGCCAGTCGGCCCTCGCCGCCTCGGCGTACCGGGTCGCATGCGTTTCCACGGCGCTCAGTCCAGGGGCCCGGCCACGAACTCCTCCATGGCCATGATCGCACGGAGCACGTGGGAGACCTCGCCGCGCACGAAGTAGCGCTTGAGCGCGTCGTTCGTCAGCATGTTGCCGAGCGCCGCCATGATCATCCCCTGGTCGAGCGAGAGGTAGCGCTCGGCCACCTGGCCGCTGCCCACCGCCACGGCGTCGTAGAAGCCGCCCGGGCCGTAGACGTCGAACGTGGCCCGGAGGTTCGCCAGGTTGTCGAGCGCCTCACGCGGGGCGTAGGGCAGGGCGAGGAACACCGCGTGCGGGGTGACGACGCCGTCGCCGTACTCGTCGGGCAGCGGGTCGGGCGGTCGGCACTGCGTGCCGTCGACGGTGTAGAAGCCAAGGTCCACCGACGTGCGCTCCTGGTCGCTGGTGTAGCCCGGCTCGTCCATGCCCATGAGGTCCACGCCGTACTCGCGGTAGCCACCGGCGGGGTCGCTGGACGGCGAGAAGCCCCAGTAGCCGTAGCCGGCCTCGTCCATGCCGTGCTCGATCTGGCCCTGGACGAAGAGCGGGTGGTTGACGCCCCAGGACCGGGCGCCCCACTGCGCCTCGGGGACGAAGAGGTCGGGCATCAGGGCCTCGAACATCGAGCCGCCCCAGGTCGGGACGACGTGGAAGCCGCGGTACGCGTATGCGCCTTCCCAGACGTCGACGCCGAGGTACTCCCGCCACTCACCGATGCCGCCCTGCTCGCTCCACGACCAGTCGCAGTTGTCCGCCGGGAAGGTCCGCCACGGGCCGAAGTAGTGCTCGGGCGGGATCTGGCCGAGGGCGATGCCGATGTACGAGGCGATGCGCGGCTCGGAGTTGAAGGCGCCGTAGTGGTGACAGGTGTAGTAGACGTCCGGGCCGCGGTCCCGGTAGTTGTCGGTGATCGAGCAGCCCGGCGGCGGCTCGTCCCAGAACCCGCCGCGGATCAGCCCGACGTCGGCCTTCGCGGCCGGGTCGTAGTAGAAGCCGAAGTCCATCGGCGCCAAGGCCGCCTCCGCCTCCGCCCGCAGCCTCGGCTCGGCGTTGCGCACGACCATGAGGGCCGCGGCCATCCAGCCGTTGTCGACGCTGGAGAGGAAGGGGTAGACGGTGTTGCCGTCCTCCGGCCAGACGCGCAGGACCTCCAGCGTGAGCGGGTCGTACCAGTTGTAGAACATGCCGCTGTCGTCGTGCCGCTCGAGCTCCGAGATCGTCCCGAGTGTCAGCGCCATCCGCTCGTACGCCTCCGTACGGGAGATCAGCCGGAGGTCCCGGGCGACGACGGTGGACCACAGGTAGGCCCCGATGTTCGTCGGGCTCGTGTAGCCGCCGCGGGAGTCGGGGTCCAGGTCGCCCTCGATGTTGTCGTCGGGCAGGCCGGTCTCCCCGTACACCATGGCGGTGAACGATCGCCACGTGTCGGCGGCGTAGGTCTCCAGCGTCTGGCGGTCGGAGATCCGGACCGGTGGGCCCGGTTGGCCCGCCGCCGCGGTAGTGGCTACCACCGAGCCGGTGGCGGCCAGGACCGCGGCGGCGGCCGTGCCGGCGATCAAGCGGCGCAGTTTCATGGGTGTGCCTCCTGGGCTACTTGATGCCGGTCATCGTGATGCCGCGAACGAAGTAGCGCTGCAGCAGCAGGAAGAGGGCGATGATCGGCAGCACGACGACGACCGATCCGGCCATCAGCAGGCCGTACCGGGTGGCGTTCTGGCCGACGGCGTAGAGCGCGAGGGCGACCGGGAGCGTGTACATGTCCTCGGTCTGGGCCACGACGAGCGGCCACAGGAAGTTGTTCCACGAGGTGAGGAAGGTCAGGATCGCCAGGGTCGCCAGCGCGGGGCCGCAGAGCGGCATGACAACCGTGCTGAAGATGCGCCACTCACCGGCCCCGTCGACCCTGGCCGCGTCGATCAGCTCGTCGGGGATGCCGGAGATGAACTGGCGCATGAGGAACACGCCGAACGGACCGGCGAGGTACGGCAGGATCAGGCCCGGATAGGTGTTCGTCAGCCCCATGTTGCTGACGATGACGAAGAGCGGGACGAAGACGACCATGCCGGGGACCATGAGCATCCCGAGCACGAGCACGAAGAGCGCCTTGCGGCCGGGGAAGTCCAGCTTCGTCAGCGCGTAGCCGAGCATCGAGCAGAAGACCAGGTTCCCGACGGTGACGGTGGCAGCGACGACGACGCTGTTGGTGAAGTACGTCGCGAAGTCGAGCCGTTCGAACAGCACGCGGTAGTTGTCGAGGCTGGCCTGCTCGGGCAGCCACGTGGGTGGGACCTGGCGGAGCTCCGCGTCGGTCTTGACGGAGCCGAGCAGCATCCAGACGAACGGCCCGACCAGGAGCACCAGGCCGACGATGAGGGCCGCGTAGACCCAGGCGCGGCCCCGGCCCTCGGGTCGGGCCCGACGGGGGGCGGGCGTAGGTGCGGCCGGCTGGACGGCACCGCCGGGGCCGGCCGGTCCCGGCGTACTGGCATGGGTGGGAGCGGTCACGTCGGCCCCCTCACGTCTGCGGCCGCAGCAACCGGAACTGCACGGCAGTGAGTGCCACCACGGCCACGAAGAGGACGTAGCCCATGGCTGCCGCGTAGGAGTAGTTGCCGAAGCCGAACTGGTTGTAGATGTGGTAGGAGACCGACAGGGTGGAGTTGAGCGGCCCGCCCTGGGTCATCACGAAGGGTTCCTCGAAGAACTGCAGGTAGCCGATCCCCGTGATCACGGCGCCGAAGAGCAGCGTCGGCCGCAGGAGCGGGACGGTGACGTGGCGGAATCGGGCCCAGGACCCCGCGCCGTCGAGCTCGGCCGCCTCGTACAGGTGCTCGGGGATCGTCTGCAACCCGGCGAGGAAGATCACCATGAGGTAGCCCATGTTCCGCCAGGCCGCCATCACGATGAGCGAGGGCATCGCCCAGGTCGTGCTGCTCAGCCAGGCCGGTCCGTCGACACCGATCCACCCGAGCACGGTGTTGACGACGCCGTAGTCCGGCTGGAGGAGGAAGCGCCAGACCACCGCCACCGCGACGATGCTCGTGACGACCGGCAGGTAGTAGCCCACCCGGAAGAAGGTGTTGAACCGCCGGATCCCAGAGTTGAGGGCCACGGCCGCAGCCAGGGCCAGGACCATGGTGAGCGGGATGCCGACGAGGACGAAGTAGGCGGTGTTGAAGGCGGCTTGGTGGAAAGCCTGGTCCGACAGCAGCCGTGCGTAGTTGTCGAGACCCACCGGTTCGACGGCCAGCGGCGTCTGGAGGTCGGTGCTGCGCAGGTCGGTGAAGCTCATGAGGAACGAGCCGAGGACCGGCCCGGCCATGAAGAGCAGGAACAGCACCATGAACGGCAGCGCGAAGCCCCAGGCGACCAGGGCCCGGCGGCGGCGGATCGCCCGAGGCTCGGGCGCCCGCCGACCGCGGTGCTCGGGTCGCCGGGTGGCGACCGCGGTGGCCACGACTACCCCCCGGTCCCGATCGACTCGGCCTGCGCCTGCATCTCGGCGACGGCGGCCGCCGGGTCGGCCCCGCCCACCACGACGGCCTCGATCTGGGCGTCGATCACGGCGGCCACCTGCTCCCACGTGGGGATGGCCGGTGCCGACTGGGCCTCCTGCAGCTGCTCACCGAAGAGGGCGAGCTTGGGGTCGTCGGCCAGTTCGCCGCTCTCCCAGGCGCTCTCCACTGCGGGCAGGGCGCTGACGGTCTCGTACCACTTCTGCTGGACCTCCGGCCGGCTCAGGTACTCGAGGAACTTCCAGGCGGCTTCACGGTTCTCGGCGTCGCGGAAGACCACAAGGTCACCGCCGCCCACGAAGGACGTCGCGGACTCCTCCTCGGGCATGTGGGCCAGGGCGTACTGCTCCTCGAAGCCCTCGCCGCCTTGCTCCTCCACCAGGGTCACGTGCCAGGGACCGGACACGAAGGCGCCGATGCTGCCGTCGGCGAAGCCGGACTCCAGCTCGCCCGGCTGGGCGACCGCGGTCGAGGCCAGCCCCTCATCGAAGTACGAGGCGTAGTACTCCAGCGCCTCCACCATCTCGGGGCTGTCGAGCGTGTAGTTCCCCTCGTCGTCGACGAGGGTCGCGCCGTTCTGCCAGGCGAACGGCATGAACGTCTGCCATGCCCCGGTGCTGCCGGGCTGGAGGTTCAGCCCCCAGCGGGCCCCCGCCTCCTGGAGGCCTGCCGCCATCGACTTGAGGCTGTCCCAGTCGGCCGGCTCCTCGGCCCCGGCCTGCTCGGCCAGGTCGCTGCGGTAGAAGACCAGCCGCGTCTCGACGTACCAAGGGACGCCGTAGGACGTGCCGTCGTAGACGGTGGTGTCCCACGCACCCTGGAAGAAGGAGTCCTCGTCGATGAGGTCGGTCGGGGTCGGGTCGAGGGCGCCCGTGGCGGCGAACTCGCCCATCCAGGTGGACCCGACCATGCTCACGTCCGGCACGTCACCCGCGGCGATGGCGGTGGCGATCTTGTCGTGGGCCGCCTCCCACGGGACCGGCGTGACTCGGACCTCGGCCTCGGGGTTCTCCGCCATGAAGTCCTCGGCGAGGACGTCCAGGCTCTCTCCCTCGGCGCCCATGGCCCAGACCTCGACCGTCCCCGTGGCCTCCCCCTCTGCCACGGACTCGGCCTCGGCGCCCCCGCCGGTGTCTCCGCCGTTCTCCTCCCTGCCGCAGCCGGCGACCACCAAGCCGCCCACCGCCAGCAGGACCACACCTCGGGTCAGGGATCTCATCACTCCTCCTGCTCGTCCGGTTCGGGGTGGCGACCGCAGCTCGCCCGGATCACGAGCTGCGTCGGGAGGACCTCGTGTGCGACGTGTGACCGCTCGCCGGTGACCCGCGCGTGCAGCCGCCGGGCCGCCAGCGCGCCGAGCTCACGCATCGGCTGCCGGACCGTCGTCAGCCCGGGACGGCTGTAGCGCGCGGCCATGACGTCGTCCCAGCCGGTCAGCGCGACGTCGTCGGGGACGCGCAGTCCCATCGCCTCGATGGCCAGCAGGGCTCCGAGCGCGATCTCGTCGTTCGCGCACACCAGCGCGTCGGGTGGGTCGGGCTCCGCCAGCAGGTCGGCCGCCGTCGCTCGCCCGTGCTCCTCGTCGTACGCGCAGTGCACCTGAGGGGGAGCCGGGCACCCGAGCAGCGCGAAGGCGTCGGTCAGGCCCTGCCAGCGCTCGTGCGCGTCGAACGAGGAGGCGACGTCGCCGAGGAAGTGGGCGTTGCAGTAGCCATGGGCCACGAGGTGCGTCGCAAGTGCTCGCGCGCTCGTGAGGTTCTCCGTGGTGACGGCGTCGATGCCGGGCAGGGGGGGCCGGGCGACCGTGACGACGGGCGTCCCGCCGGCGGCGATCTCACGGACGAGCCCGTCGTCGACGGTCCTGCCGAGCAGCACCAGCCCGTCGACGCGCGAGGCCAGGTCCGCGACGAGGTCGGGGACCTCCCTCGACCGGCCGTTCGTGGAGAGGATCATGACGCTGTCGCCGAGCTCGGCGGCGACGCTCTCGTACCCGAGGACGACCTCGGCGTAGTAGGGGCCGGACAGGTCGGGGAAGACGATGCCGTTGGCCGCATGCTTACCCTCGGCCAGGGAGCGGGCCGGCTGGCTGGGCCGGTAGCCCAGCTCGTCGACGGCGACCAGGACGCGCTGCCGGGTCCGGGACGCGACGGGCGCCGTCCCCCGCAGGACGCGCGACACCGTGGCGATCGACACGCCCGCGAGATCGGCGACCTGGTAGATCGTCGCCGCCACGGGGGCCTCCTGGCAATCGGGCAGTAAGCGCTTACACCATTGCCACGGGCCCTACCCATCTCGAAGGGTCTCAAACGGATGACATCTGGAGGATGCGACGAAAGACGCCGCCGCTCACATGCGTAACAGCCCCGTAAGGCCGGTGACGGGATGCGCGGGCACCGCCGCGCTGTTGAGACTGGTGCCGGGCCTCCACCCCCCGGGCAGAAAGGACCCCCGTGTTCCTCTTCGACCGTCCGCTGAAGTCCCGCCTCGTCTCCGCCGAGGAGGCGTTGCCGGGCCGCGCCACCCGCCCCTTCGCCCTCGGCGGGACGCACACCGTCCTGGGCACGCCGATCGACGGCGAGGTCCCGCCGGGCCACCAGGAGGTCGTCCTGGGCCTGGGCTGCTTCTGGGGCGCCGAGCGCATCTTCTGGCAGCTGCCCGGCGTCTGGACGACCGCCGTAGGCTACGCCGGCGGCCACACACCCAACCCCACGTACGAGGAGGTCTGCTCCGGCCGGACCGGGCATACCGAGGCGGTCCGGGTGATCTTCGACCCCGAGCAGGTCTCGTTCGGCCGGGTGCTCCAGGCCTTCTTCGAGGGCCACGACCCGACGCAGGGCATGCGGCAGGGCAACGACATCGGTACGCAATACCGATCCGCGATCTACCCGACCACACCGGAGCAGCAGGTCGAGGCCGAGGCGGCGCGGGCGGCGTACGAGGGTCGGTTGCGGGCGGCCGGGCTGGGCGCCGTCACCACCGAGATCCGGCCGGCCGGTGAGTTCTACTACGCCGAGGACTACCACCAGCAGTACCTGTCGGACGCCAAGAACCCCCACGGCTACTGCGGACTCGGCGGCACGGGCGTCTCGTGCCCGGTCGGCGTCCTGCCCCCTCCCGCCTCCTCCTGACCGCCCCACCCCCGGCGGGTGGTCCGGTCAGCCGGGGAGGGGGCGGGGCGCCAGCGCGGCACCCGCCTCCGCCAGCAGCACCTTCTCGGCCCGCCGGTAGCGCGCGTCGGCGTCCGCGGGCGTGTCACCCACCGCGGTGAGGCCGACCCGGCCGTGCTCGGTGAGGCAGCTGATCATGTGGAACACCACGCCCACCTGGCGGGACTGGTCGAAGTGCAGCCGGTGCCGGGCCACCACGTCGAAGAGATCGGCCACAGCCAGGCCCCGCAGGTCCGGGGACTCCAGGTGGTCGGTCGCGACCAGGTGCTTCTCCCGGCCGTCCGGTGTGCGGAAGAGCCCGGTCGGTCCGTCGTAGCGACCGTCGGTGAGGAACTGCAGGGTGAGGAACGGGTGCGTGGTCCCGCCCTTGCGCAGGTTGATCTCGATCGCGTAGGCCTGCCACTGTCCCGCCTCGTCCCGGACGGTCACGAAGTCCAGGGCGAAGCGCCCGAGCACCCCCTCCCGGGCCAGCCGCCGACCGACCACGAGGGCGGCCCGGCTGATCTGCTCCGCGTAGCCGAAGTCGGCCGGGAAGCGGCACCCCAGGTAGCTCTGCCCGCTGGGCCCGCCGAGCACCTGGTCGTGCGTCGACAGCAGCTCCACCGCGCCGCCGGGGAGCACGCGCAGCTGCACCGACGGGCTGCGCAGCTCCACCCCGACGATGCGTTCCTCCACGATGCCGCCGCGCTCCGCCAGCTTGGCGACATAGGCCTCGTACGTGGTCGACGGCAGCTCGAAGGCCATCTCGCGCACCCGCACGGCCAGCGCCTCGCGCTCCCCCGCCGCGCCCGGCGTCGGCAGGCCGCGCAGGTCGACGAGCGCGTTGCCCTCACCGGACACGCCTTCGTTGAGCTTGACCAGCGCCTCGACCGCCACCGGGCGGTGAGCGCGCAGTACGACCAGCGCGCCGAGCACGTCCTCGACGCCGTGCAGGTCCTCGAAGCCCAGGGGGTGCTGCACCCCCTCCTCCGCGAACAACCGGCGGCACCCGGTCTTGGTCCCGAGCGGGAACAGCCGCGGGTCCGCCCCGTACATGGGGATCCCGAGCGCCAGCGCAAGGTCGCGCTCGCGCTCCGTCGTGTTGTACGGGACGAGGTGCGAGCGGCGCCGGTCCGGCACCAGCCGAGTGATCTGCGCGAGCAGCGTGGGGCGCTCCAGCAGCTTGTCGGTGAGCGGCCGAGGCGAGGCGTCGCCGACGTGCACCAGGGCCAGCCTGGCCCGGGCGTGGCTCGGGATGACGCCGGGCAGCAGCGCCAGGTAGTACTCCACGATGGTCGGGTCGATGGGCACGGACGTCACGTAGACCATCCGCAACCTCGGCTGCCGCAGCAGGAGCAGCAGGAAGAGGAAGCGCTCCTCGTAGGCCTGGAGCAGGGTGCCGCCCCGTTCGCCGATGCGGTCCAGCGACACCGAGGGGACGACGACGACAGACTCGTCCGGCTCGTTGAGCCCGATGATGCGCCAGACCTCGGGCAACCGGGCCTGCAGCCGGTCGAAGCGCTCGTACCGCTCCTCCGGCGACAGGTCGGCGAGCCGGACGACACCGTCCGGTCCCGCCTGCGCCGAGAGGGACGTCGCCGCGCTCACGGTGTCACCCGCGCCGAGTCCAGGCCCACGACCTCGTGGGCCGGTACGGGGCGGGACAGCCCACGCAGGGTCAGCTCGCCCACCGGGCGGCTGACCACGACGTCCTCGACGGCCGAGCACACCCGCTGGGTGACGAGCACCTGCCAGGCCCCGGCGGCGGCACACAGCCGGGCCGCGGTATTGGTGACCGTGCCGATGGCGGCGTAGTCGAAGCGGCCCTCGAAGCCCACGCGACCGAGCGTCGCGTAGCCCTGCGCGACGCCGACACCGAGCGCCAGCTCGTGGCCCATCCGTTGCCAGCCGGACGCCAGCTCCTGCACCCGGGCGCGCATCGCGACGGCCAGCCGAACGGCCCGCTCGGGGGCGTCGACAACCGGGACCGGGTCGTTGAAGAACACCATGATCCCGTCGCCGGCGAAGCGCTCCAGCGTCCCGTCGTAGCGCATGACGAGGTCGCCGAGCGCCTCGTGGTACTGGCGGAGGACCTGCCAGACCTCCTCCGGCTCGGCCGTCTCCGCGAAGGTCGTGAAGCCGCGGAGGTCGGCGAAGACGACCGAGATGTCCCGCCGGTGGCCCTCGAGGAAGCCCTCGTCGCCGGAGCTGACGATGACCTCCGCGAGCTGTGGCGACAGGAAGCGCCGCAGTCGGCGCACCCGCTCGAGCTCCTCGACCTGGCGCGCGACCCGGTCCGCCAGCTCCTCGTTCCACGCGGCCAGCTCGCGGGCCTGCCGCTCGATCGTGTCGTGATAGTGCTTGACCCTGAGCAGCGACCGCACCCGGGCCAGCAGCTCGGCGTGGTCGAAGGGCTTGGTGACGAAGTCGTCGGCCCCGGCCTCGATCGCGTGGAGCTTCTCCTGGTCGCCGCTCGCCGTGACCATCACGACCGGAAGGAAGGCGGTTCGGTCGTCAGCGCGGATGCGCCGGCACACCTCGTAGCCGTCCATCCCCGGCATCAGGATGTCGAGCAGGACCAGGTCGACCTCCTCGCGTCCGAGCACCTCGAGCGCGTCGGGGCCGGAGAGCGCGGTCATCACGCGGAAGCCGCGCGGCGAGAGCACCGCCTCCATCAGCCGGGCGTTGGTGTCGAGGTCGTCGACCACGAGCACGACCGGCTGCTCCTCGGTCGTCGCACCGCTCATGTCGGCTCCTTCCTCCGGTCGATGAAGCCCCGCACCTGCACCGGCAGCTCCCGGACGCTGATGGGCTTCTCCAGGTAGCCGTCGAAGCCCGCGCGGCGGACCCGCTCCCGGTCGTCCGGCATCGCCAGGGCGGTCAGCGCGACGACGGGGATGCCGGCGGTACCGGGCTCGGCACGCAACGCTGCCAGCGCGGAAACGCCGTCCATCCCCGGGAGCTGGAGGTCCATGAGGACCAGGTCGGGCGGGTCGGCCGCGGCGGCCGTGACCCCTTCCTCGGCGGTCCCGGCCGAGCGCACCTGGTAGCCGGCGTGCTCGAGCACCGCGCGGACGAGCTTGAGGTTCTTGTCGTTGTCCTCGACCACGAGGACCGCCTCGCCGCTCACGGCCGGTCCCCGGCGTCGGGGTCGACGAGCGGTGCCACCCGGTCCAGCAGGTCGGGCAGGGCCTCCAGCCGGAAGTCGCCGGCCCTCGCCGCCAGCGAGAGCTGTCCCGCGAGCCGCTGCCAGTCGGCCTCGTCGAGGTCGGCCGGGAGCAGCCCCACGAGCGGGACGTCGCGGGTCGCGGGGTCGGCGCGCAGGGTCTCGACGACGCGGAACCGGTCCCCCGCCGTGAGCAGGTCCAGCAGGACCACACTCGGCCGCAGTTCTCGTGCCGCCGCGATGCCCGCGTCGGCGGACGAGGTCGCCGTCACGACCCACCCGGCCGGTCGGAGGGCCGCGGCGACCTCCCGTACGGAGTCGTCGTCGCCGTCGATGACGAGCACCGAGCGCGAGCGCTCGGCGGGCAGCACCGCGGTCCGCCGGAGCGTCGCGGCGAGCAGGTCGCGGTCCACCGGCTTGAGCAGGTAGTCGTCGGCACCCAGCGCGAAGCCGCGTCCCGGCTCGTCCAGGATCGACACGACGATCACCGGAACCGGGCTGGTCTCGGGGTCGCCCTTGAGCCTCGACAGCACCTCCCAGCCGTCGATGCCGGGAAGGCGGATGTCCAGGACGACCGCGGCTGGGCGGGCGCCCGCCACGTAGGCCAGCGCGGCCTCACCGGTCCCGACGGCGACGACGCGCAGGCCCTGGTCCTCGAGCAGCACCGTCATGAGCTCCCGGGAGCTGCGGTCGTCCTCGACGACGAGCACCGCGGGCCGTCCGTCCTCCGCCGCCGTCCCGGACGCCCGTCCTCCTCCCGTCCGGAGGGAGTCCTCGCCCGGACCGGCGGGGAGGGCGAAGCCGAACGTGCTGCCCGCCCCCACCTCGCTCTCCAGCCACATCCGCCCACCGTGCAGGGCGACGATGCGGCGGCAGAGGGTCAGCCCGAGACCCGTGCCCTCCTGGTTGCCGGGCGCGCGCGTACCCTGCTGGAAGGATTCGAAGATGCGCTCGCGGTCCTCCTCCGGCACGCCCGCGCCGGTGTCCGTGACGGTCACAGCCACCTCGCCGGGGGTCCGGAAGGCGCGGACGGTCACGCGGCCCCGGTCGGGGGTGAACTTGACCGCGTTGCTGAGGAGGTTGAGGACGACCTGGCGGAAGCGCAGCTCGTCGGCTTCCAGGGTCTCCACGTCGTCGTCGACGTCGACGCGCAGCGCGATGCCGTGCCGCGTGGCGCGCTCCCGGACCAGACCGGCGCAGTGCTCGAGCACCTCCCGGGCGCCGAAGACCGTCGGCTCGAGCACCATCTGCCCGGCCTCCACCTTGGACAGGTCGAGGATGTCGTTGAGCAGCGCAAGCAGGTGGCGGCCGGACGAGTGGATGTCGTGCAGGTACTCGTCCTGCCGGTCGTTGAGCTCGCCGAACATCCGCTCGAGCAGCACCTCCGAGAAGCCGATGATGGCGTTGAGCGGGGTGCGCAGCTCGTGGGACATCGAGGCGAGGAACTCCGACTTGTGCCGACTGGCGACGGTGAGCTCCGCGCTCTGGTCCTC
Source organism: Jiangellales bacterium (assembly GCA_035462375.1). Classification (GTDB taxonomy): domain Bacteria; phylum Actinomycetota; class Actinomycetes; order Jiangellales; family Jiangellaceae; genus DASTQL01. Next base: position 8,333 of record DATHUJ010000004.1, on the reverse strand, counting down.
GAGGCGCCGGTAGAGCTGGGCGTTGACGAGCGCCAGCGAGGACTGGCCGGCGAAGGTCTGCAGGAACTCGCAGGTCTCGTCGTCGACCTCACCGGGGGTACGACGACGGACCACGAGAGCCCCCACGACGCGGTCCTGCCGGAGCATGGGCACGGCCACCACCGAACGCCACCCCGCGTCACGCAGCACACGCAGGTGCACGTCGTCGGCGCGCTCCGCCAGGTCGGTGGCCTGCAGGGGGCGGCGCTCGCGCGCAGCCTGCCCGACGAGCGTGTCGAAGAGCCCCACCCGGGTCCGCCTCAGCGCCTCGAGCACGTCCGGGCTGGTCCCGAAGGCCGTCCGCACGCGGAACTCGTCGGCGTCGGGGTCGAACTCGAGGATGGACCCCCCGTCCGTCCTGGAGAGCGCCACCGCGTGCGTGACGATCGTGGAGAGCACCTCATCGAGGTCGAGGCTCGAGCTGACGGCCTCGCCGACCGCCCCCAGCGCCTCGAGCTGGTCGACCTTTCGGGCGAGCTCGCCGCTGCGCTGCTCGAGCGCCTGGACCAGGCCCGCCGTCTGGACGGCGATCGCCGCCTGCGCCGCGAAGCTGGTCAGCAGTTCGACGGCCCGGTCGCTGAACGGGTCGACCTGGTTGCGCCACACGGACAGGACGCCGACGACCTCGTCACCCACGAGCATCGGCGCACCGACGATCGAGCGGTAGTGGCCGAGCCGCTGGGCGTCCACCCGACCGTACTCGGGGTCGGCGAGCACGTCGGGGATCTGCAGGGTCGTACGGCCCAGGCCCACGCGCCCGACGAGCGTCCGCCGGTCGGCGACGATCGGGTGCTCCTCCATGAAGGCCCGGAACTCGTCGGTGAGCCCGGCGTGGTCGACGAGCCGGTACGAGCGATACGCACCCTCCTCGTGCAGGTGCAGCTGCGCCGCGTCCGCGTGGCACAGCCGCCGCGCGTTGTGCACCACCGCGCCGAAGACGTGGTCCAGGTCGGAGGCGGAGCGGCCGAGTGCCTGTAACACCTCGCTGCTCGCCCGCACCTGCTCGCGGGCCTCCTGGAGGTCGCGCAGGACCGAGTCGAGACCCGGCCCGTCGGGGACCGGCTCGCCCGTCGCCATCGCACCTCCCGCCCCCGGTGCCGATGTCCTGCAGTGTCGACCGATCCGAGCGGCTCGTCCATCAGGATTCCGGTCCGAGCGTGAGCGGGCGGTCGCTGCCTGACCCGAGCACCTCACGTGCGACCATGGCCGCTCGCTGGCGCGGGGGGGGAGCACCTGCAGCGCCGCCAGGAAGGCCAGCTCGATCGTCTCGCGGGCCACCACCACGGCGTCCGGCCCCGCGTCGGCGGCGGCGACCTCGTCGAGGAGCCGGTCGGGGTACGGGGTGAGCTGGGCCGGTGAGCGCATCAAACTCGTCGTCGATCAGCAGGCCCGTGGTCACCGCACGGGATACCTGACCTGCTGGACGGCGAAGGAGTTGCCGTCGGGGTCCTCGAAGAAGATGTAGAGCCGTAGTCCCGGCCGTCGGGGTCGGGGCCGGGCGTCATGGCGCCGTCGGCGCTGTGGTCGGTGTCGAGCCGGAACCCGAGGGTGTCGGACGTAGAACCCCTTTGCGGGGGCGACGTCGGTCACTGGGACCACGACGACCTCGAGCTTCCAGTCCATGCGGTTCTCCTCGTTCGGGGGGCGCGAGTGGCGCCTCGGCTGTCCGCGCTGTCCAGGATGTTCAACGTCGCCCCGCGCCGGAACTCATCGGTCGCCCGATGACCGTGGCGTGACCAAGATCTCCTCCCGACCGTGACAGCATCGGGTGCAGACCGCTGAGCCTCCCACCCGACGGAGCGCACCCATGGCCATGGTCGAGGTCTCCGCTCCCACCGGTCCCCTGACCACGTACGTCGCCGAGCCGGCCGGCCGGGGTCCGTGGCCCGGCGTCGTGGTGGTGCACGACGTCGCGGGGATGTGCGACGACCTGCGCAGACAGGCCGACTGGCTCGCCGGCGACGGCTTCCTCGTCGCCGCGCCCGACCTCTTCGACGGCGGCACGCTGCTGAGGTGCCTGCGGTCGACCTTCCGCGACTACCGCCGTCGCGAGGGGCGGCTGTTCGACCGGATCGAGGCGGTCCGGAGCTGGCTGGCGGCGCAGCCGTCGTGCTCCGGTCGGGTGGGCGTCATCGGTTTCTGCATCGGCGGCGACTTCGCCCTCCTGCTGGCCCCCCGAGTAGGTGTCGACGCGGTTTGCGCGAACTACGCGCGGCTCCCCAAGGACGCCGAACGGTTCTTCCAGGGCGCCTGCCCGATCGTCGGCAGCTACGGGGGTCGGGATCGCTCCTTGCGCGGGGCGGCGGCCCGACTCGAGACCGCGCTGGAGTCAGCCGGGACCGATCACGACGTCGAGGAATACCCCGACGCGGGCCACGCGTTCCTCAACGACCACGGCCCCGGCGAGGTACCGGCCCTGCTGGAGGTCATGGGGCGCGTGACGCACGCGGAGTACCACGAGCCCTCGGCGCAGGACGCGCGGCGTCGGATCGTGGCGTTCTTCCGGACTCACCTGACCTGACCTCGCGCGCCCGAGCTTCGGTCCGCGAACCGGGCGGCCACACCCGACCTGGGCGACTCGTCCACCGATGATCGACGGAGGGCAGGTGACCCGGCGGACTGGGGCCGGTCGGGAGTGGCTCAGCTGACGTAGTCCACTCCCGCAAGGTCGATGCCGCGATGGGCGGCGAGCCGCTCCGCCTCCTCCTCGACCGCCTCGCGGCCGGCCCTCGGCAACCGCACCCACGGGTGGACCTGGACGGTGAGCTTCCTCCCGGCCCTGCGCGGACGCCAGGTCCCCACGAGCTCGCCGCCGACCAGGACGGCGCCGGGCCGGCCCAGCACCGGCCACAGCTCCTTGGCGCGCACCGGGCCCTCGACCAGCAGCGGGCGATCCTTCGCCTGCAGGAAGAGGTCGAACGGACCGAGCAGCCGCACCACGTCGACCTCCCCGTCGAGCAGCCGCCGCTCGTCGTCGGCCAGCACCGAGCGGGTCTCCCCGTCGACGATGACCTCGACGGCGTCGGCCGGCCAGCGCCGCCGTACGTCCTTGACCGGCGCGTCGAGGTAATCGGCCACGTGCTTGGGCGTCGCCGGCCCGAGCAGCCGCAGGTAGGCACGCACCACGTCGTACCGCTCCGGCGGCGTCGCCGCAGGCGCGAAGCCGGGGACCGGGCGCAGGACCGGCGGCGACGTCCCCGGCTCGAGCTCCAGCCCGGCCCGCAGGGCGGCGAGGCGGAAGGGCTGCTCGTAGAGGTGCGTCGCCTGGCAGGCGCGGCACCACCGCAGGTACGGCGGGTCCATCACCGCCGTCAGGGCCGTCGAGACCTCCCCCTTGGCCATCGGCGCGGTCACGATCGAGCGCATCGCCGCCGCGACGGCGTCCAGGGCGGCGAGGTTGGAGACCCCGGCGGCCCTGAGCGGCTTCGAGGCGTCGAAAATCCGCTTGCCGGCGTCGGCATCGGAGAACGGCTCCACCGCTGCGGCGACCGACGGCAGGTCGGCTCGGCGGTAGACGTGAGGGGCGCCGCGGATCGTCCACACCAGGGTGATGGCGTCGTCAGCCACTGCGGCCACGTCGACCCCGCGGATCGCCAAGGCCCACATCGCCCCGTCGGGGCCGGTGTCCTGCACGCCGATGTCGAGCACGGCCGTGTCGTGCAGCCCTCCGGTGGACCGGTCCAGCTGCTGAGCCCGCACCCTGAAGGCCAGCACCTGGGAGCGCGTCACCGAGACCGCCACGGTCCCCACCGTACGAGGAGGTCCCGACACACCTTTCCGGGCCGGGCCGTGCCCCAGGTCCCAGGTTCCAGGTCCCCGTGTCCTGGTCCGGACAGGCTTGGGCGGGCCCGGCTGTGACAATCCGGGGGCGTCTCTGCGTCCTGCGCGGCCGACTTCCACCCCGGTCTGTCGGCTCTTCGGACAGGTCATCCTGCCGGACCCGCAGACCACACCGTACGACCGCGGCGGCGACTGCGCCAGACCCGGATCCGCTCCCGTACGGGAGGCAGGTCAGCGCGACAGGAAGCCGAGCAGGTCCTGGCGGGTGAGCACGCCGACCGGCTTGCCGTCGTCGAGGACGACGACGGCGTCGGCCGTCTCCAGCGAAGCCACTGCCGACGCGGCCGGCTCGCCGGACCCGACGACCGGGAGCGCCTCGTCCATGTGTGACTCGACCGGATCGGTGAGGGTCGCGCGCCCCGAGAAGAGGGCGTCGAGCAGGTGCTTCTCGCTGACCGCACCGGCGATCTCCGCGGCCATCACCGGGGGCTCGGCGCGGACCACGGGCATCTGCGACACCGCGTACTCGCGCAGGATGGCCACCGCCTGGGAGACGGTCTCGTTGGGGTGCGTGTGCACGAGCGCGGGCAGTTCACCCGACTTGCGCCGCAGCACGTCGCCGACGGTCGTTCCCTCGGCCGCCGCGATGAAGCCGTACGAGGCCATCCAGTCGTCGTCGAAGACCTTGGACAGGTAGCCGCGTCCGCCGTCCGGCAGCAGCACCACGACGACGTCGTCGGGGGCCGCCCGTTCCGCCACCCGCAGGGCAGCGACGACCGCCATCCCGCACGACCCCCCGACCAACAGGCCCTCCTCCCGGGCCAGCCGCCGGGTCATCTCGAAGGAGTCCTTGTCCGAGACGGCGACGATCTCGTCCACGACGTCGCGGTCGTAGGTCACCGGCCAGAAGTCCTCCCCGACACCCTCGACCAGGTACGGCCGGCCGGTACCGCCCGAGTAGACCGAGCCCTCCGGGTCGGCGCCGACGACCCGGACGCCGCCGTCGGACACCTCCTTCAGGTAGCGGCCAGCGCCCGAGATCGTGCCGCCGGTGCCGATCCCCACGACGAAGTGCGTGACGCGCCCGTCGGTCTGCTGCCACACCTCCGGGCCGGTGGTCTCGTAGTGCGACCGCGGGTTGGCGGGGTTGGAGTACTGGTCGGGCTTCCAGGCGCCGTCGAGCTCGCGGGTCAGCCGGTCGGAGACGCTGTAGTAGGAGTCGGGGTGGTCCGGCGGCACGGCGGTCGGGCAGACCACGACCTCGGCCCCGTAGGCGCGAAGCACGTTGCGCTTGTCCTCGCTCACCTTGTCCGGGCAGACGAAGACGCACCGGTAGCCGCGCTGCTGGGCCACGAGCGCCAGACCCACGCCGGTGTTGCCACTCGTCGGCTCGACGATCGTCCCGCTGGGCTTCAGCTCGCCCGAGCGCTCCGCGTCCTCGACCATCCGTACGGCGATGCGGTCCTTCACCGACCCGCCCGGGTTGAAGTACTCGACCTTGGCCAGCACGGCGGCGCGGATGCCCTCGGCGACGGACCTCAGCCGGACGAGCGGGGTGTTTCCCACGAGGTCGACGACGCTGTCGTAGTACTGCACACAAGGCAGCCTAGGTGGTCGGACCTGCGGACTAGAGTCCGGCTCGTGGCCGGACTCCCGAGCGCACGGACCGCGCGCAGGATCGCCACCGCCGCTGCCTACGGCGGTGGTGGCGTGGGAGCGGCCGGCGCCGGACTGTACGGCCTGATGGTCCTCGAGGCCCGGTTGGCCCGCCGGGCGATCGGCACGCCGCAGGGCGAGCCGCCCGCGGCCGACGGCAGGTACGGCACGGGTGACGGCGAACCGCTACTCCTGGTGGTGCTCGGCGACTCGACTGCCGCAGGCCTGGGCGTCGACACCCCGGACCAGACTCCCGGCGCACTCGTGGCGGCCGGGCTCGCGGAGATCGCCGGGCGCCCGGTCGACCTGACCAACTTCGCCGCGGTAGGAGCCGAGTCGCGCCACCTCGCGGAGCAGGTGGAGCAGGCCCTGCCGCTCGCCCCGGAGGCCGCGCTGATCATGGTCGGGGCCAACGACGTCACGCACAAGGTGCGGCCCTCGGTGTCGGTGCGGCTGCTCGAGGAGGCCGTCCGCCGGCTGCGTGAGCACGGCTGCGAGGTTGTCGTCGCCACCTGCCCCGACCTCGGCACGGTCGAGCCGATCCCCCACCCGCTGCGGTGGGTCGCCCGCCGCTGGAGCCGCCAGCTCGCGGCCGCCCAGACGGTGATGGTCGTCGAGGCCGGGGGGCGCACCGTGTCGCTCGGGTCGATCCTGGGGCCGGAGTTCGCCGCCTACCCGACGGACATGTTCAGCGCCGATCGCTTCCACCCGTCGGGGGCGGGCTACGCGGCGGCAGCTGCGGCCATGCTGCCGTCGATGGCCAGCGCGCTCGGGCTCTGGGCGCCGGAGGAGGAGCAGCCCGAGGCCTCCCGCGGCGACAGCGTGCTGCCGGTGGCCATCGCGGCGGTCGAGGCCGCTGCCGAGTCCGGAACCGAGGTCGCCGCCACCCGCGTCGGGGGCCGGGACCGGGGGCCGCGAGGTCGTTGGGCCCAGCTCCGGCACCGCCGACGTCGCCCGCTGCCCGACGTCGTGCGCGAGGACGCCCGGGGCGGAGGTAGCGTGGGGGCTGCTACCAGCCGGTAACCGCGAGGGAGCACCGCCATGCCCGAGGCCGTCATCGTCGCGACCGCCCGTACTCCGATCGGCCGTGCCTTCAAGGGGTCGTTGGCCTCCGTCCGGCCGGACGACCTCGCCGTCGGGGCGATCCGCGCGGCACTGGACAAGGTGCCCGAGCTCGACCCGGTCACGCTCGACGACCTCTACCTCGGCTGCGCCGAGCCCCGCGACGAGCACGGCGGAAACATGGCCCGGCGGGTCGCCGTCCAGCTGGGGCTCGACGACGTGCCCGCGGCCACGGTCAACCGCTTCTGCGCCAGCTCGGTGCAGACCGCGCGGATGGCCTTCCACGCCATCGTCGCCGGCGAGGGCCACGCCTTCGTCTCGGCGGGCGTGGAGTGCGTTTCCCGCTACCGCGGCTGGGGCTCGGCCGGTGTCGATCCCGCCGACACGCACAACCCGGTCTTCGCCGACGCCGAGACCCGCACCGTCGCCACTGCCGAGAGCAACGCCCCCTGGCACGACCCGCGCGAGGACGGCCTGCTCCCCGACGTCTACATCGCCATGGGGCAGACCGCCGAGAACGTCGCCACCCTGCGCGGGATCACCCGGCAGGAGCAGGACGAGTTCGCCGTGCTGTCGCAGAACCGCACCGAGCAGGCGATCAAGGACGGCTTCTTCGCCCGTGAGATCGCCCCCGTGACGCTCGAGGACGGCCGGATGGTCGACACCGACGACGGCCCCCGCCCCGGCACGACGTACGAGAAGGTGGCCGGGCTCGAACCCGTTTTCCGGCCCGACGGAACGGTCACCGCCGGCAACTGCTGCCCGCTCAACGACGGGGCCGCCGCGGTCGTCATCATGAGCGACACCCGGGCGAGCGAGCTGGGCCTGACTCCCCTCGCCCGGATCGTGTCGACCGGCGCGTCGGGACTGAGCCCGGAGATCATGGGCCTGGGACCGGTCGAGGCCTCCCAGCGGGCCCTGGCCCGGGCGGGCATGGGCATCGGCGATGTCGACCTGGTCGAGATCAACGAGGCTTTCGCGGCCCAGGTGATCCCGTCCGCCCGGGACCTGGGCATCGGCCCCGAGAAGCTCAACATCCACGGTGGGGCGATCGCCCTCGGCCACCCCTTCGGCAGCACCGGCGCCCGGATCATGACCACCCTCGTCAACGGCCTCCAGCACGACGACCTCAGCATCGGCCTCGAGACGATGTGCGTGGGTGGCGGCCAGGGGATGGCGATCATCCTGGAGCGGATGAGCTGAGCTCGCGAGGCGCTCAGCCGGGTCCGCGCCTTCCCCGCCCCTGCGCCTCCCGCCTCCCGCGCCGCCCCTCGCCGTCCCCCCTCAATCGATCATCGGTGGACGAAGTCGGACAGCCCCCGCGGGGACGCCCGATTCGAGGACCGATGAACGAATCGGCGATGGCGGGGGCGGCCAGCCGCTCTGGCGACGGCGACCGCTCAGTTCATCATCGGTGGACGGTTCGGACGGCCCCCGTGTTGGCGCCCGACTCGAGGACCGATGATCGATCGGAGCGCGCTGCACGGGCCCGATCGGAGCGCGATGCCGAGGTCCGATCGATCGGAGCTGCGCTTCCCGGGCCCACCCAGGGTCTGGCCGGGTCTCATGATCGGGCCGGTCCAGCCGGATCTTGAGACGTTGCCGCGCCAGTGGGCGCGCCAACGTCGGCAGGATCGCCCGACCGCCGCGGATCATGCGACATCGCCGATCTCATGGACGCGACAACGTCAGTAGGACGTGACCTGATGGATCGATCTTGAGGCGTCCCGAGCAGGGGCTACGGGAGGGCGAGCCGAAGGTCCCGCAGCAACTCGACGGCCCGGTCCTGCCGGTCG
>DATHUJ010000003.1:0-29988 GCA_035462375.1 Jiangellales bacterium | reverse complement strand
GCCAGGGCGGGCAGGAGGAGGCCGGCCGTTGCTACGGCGGCGAGGCGGCGTACGCCCATGGTCAAGGTTCCCCTCGTGACGATGGCGGCGCCGTCGACGACGGCGCTCAGGCGGTCGGGAGGCTAGCAGCGTGCGACGGTCCGGAGAAATCGACGGGCGCCACCGTGACCAGACCGAGACCTGGGTCAGGCCAGGGCGACGAGGTCGGAGTAGTCGGGGCCCCAGTGGTCCTCCACGCCGTCCGGCAGCAGCAGGACCCGCTCCGGTGACAGCGCGTCCACGGCCCCCTCGTCGTGCGTGACCAGCACGATCGCCCCGGCGTAGGAGCGGAGCGCGGCGAGCACCTCCTCGCGCGACGCCGGGTCGAGGTTGTTGGTCGGCTCGTCCAGAAGCAGCACGTTGGCGCTGGACACGACCAGCGCCGCCAGCGCCAGTCGGGTCTTCTCGCCGCCGGAGAGGACGGCGGCAGGCTTGTCGACGGCCTCGCCCGAGAAGAGGAAGGAGCCCAGTACCCGGCGCGCCTCCACGTCCGGGAGGCTCGGGGCAGCTGTACGCAGGTTGTCCAGCACGCTCCGTGCGGTGTCGAGGGTCTCGTGCTCCTGGGCGTAGTAGCCGAGACGCAGCCCGTGCCCGGGCACGACCAGGCCGGTGTCCGGTGGCTCGACCCCGGCCAGGATGCGCAGCAGGGTCGTCTTGCCCGCACCGTTGAGGCCCAGGATCACGACCCGCGAGCCCCGGTCGACGGCGAGGTCGACGTCGGTGAAGACCTCTAGCGAGCCGTACGACTTCGACAGGCCCGACGCGGTGAGCGGCGTCCGGCCGCAGGGCGAGGGCTCGGGGAAGCGCAGGCGCGCCACCCGGTCCCCCCGCCGCCGCGCCTCCAGGCCCTCGAGCAGCCGAGCGGCGCGACGATCCATGTTCTGCGCCGCGGTGGCCTTGGTCGCCTTGTAGCGCATGCGGTCGGCCTGGGCCCGCAGGGCGGCGGCCTTCTTCTCGGCGTTGGACCGCTCCCGGTGGCGGCGCCGCTCGTCGGTCTCGCGCTGCTGCAGGTAGGCCGTCCACCCCACGTTGTAGACGTCCAGGACGGCGCGCGCGGCATCGAGGTGGAAGACCCGGGTGACCGTGTTCTCCAGCAGGGCGGTGTCGTGGCTGATCACCACCAGCCCGCCCTTGAACGAGCGGAGGAAGTCGCGGAGCCATCCGATCGAGTCGGCGTCGAGGTGGTTGGTCGGCTCGTCGAGCAGGAGGGTGTCTGCCCCGGAGAAGAGGATGCGGGCCAGCTCCACCCGCCGTCGCTGGCCACCCGAGAGCGTGCGCAGTGGCTGGCCCAGCACCCGCTCGGGCAGGCCGAGACTGGCAGCGAGCGAGGACGCCTCGCTCTCGGCCGCGTAACCGCCGAGGGCCAGGAACTCCGTCTCCAGCCGACCGTAGCGCCGCATCCCCCGGTCGTGCACCGCGGGCTGGGCGGAGGAGATCTCGTCCTGGGCGGTGCGCATGTCTCGCACGACGACGTCGAGCCCCCGGGCGCCCAGGATGCGGTCTCGCGCGAGCACGCCGAGGTCCCCGGTCCTGGGGTCCTGGGGCAGGTAGCCGATGGCGCCGGTGCGCTGCACCGACCCCGCCGCCGGCTGCGCCTCCCCGGCGAGGATGCGGGTGAGCGTGGTCTTGCCGGCGCCGTTACGGCCCACCAGTCCGACGGTGTCGCCCGCGGCGATGCGGAAGCTGGCATCCTCCAACAGCAGCGCCGGCCCGGCCCGGACCTCGAGGTCGGCGACGCTGATCATGGAAGGACTCCGGTCGTGGCGGTAGGGGACTCGGTGCGACCCGTCGGTCCCCTGGCGCAGGCTGGGTCGGCCACCGGCATCATGTCCCAGTGTAGGGAGCCGCGGCGTCCGCCCCGGCACGCCTGAGGAGGGCCGCGTGAAGTTCAACCGCAACGCCCGGCTGGACGCCTCGCAGGTCTCCGACCGCCGCGGCGGCCGCGGTGGAGGCGGCATCGCCGTCGGTGGTGGCCTCGGCGGTCTCGTGCTCCTGCTGGTCGTCTTCCTCATGGGGGGCAACCCCGCCGACCTGGTCGGCGCCGGGCAGGCTCCCCAGCTCACCGAGGGCGACGTCGCCAGTCTCGAGGAGGACTGCGACCGGGTCGCCGACCTGGAGGAGAACCCCGACTGCCGCTTCGTCCTCTACGTCAATTCCATCCAGTCCTTCTGGGACGCGGAATTCGCCCGCCGCGGCGCGACGTACCGACAAGCCACGACCAACGTCTTCACCGGTGGTGTGCAGACCGGCTGCGGGGCAGCCTCGTCGGCGGTAGGGCCCTTCTACTGTCCCGCCGACGGACAGGTCTACCTGGACCTCGGCTTTTACGAGGAGCTCCAGACGAAGTTCGGCGGGCAGGGCGGCGACTTCGCCGAGGCCTACGTGCTCGCGCACGAGTACGGCCACCACATCCAGAACCTCACCGGCCAGATGCAGCAGGTCCGCACCCAGCAGGGCCCGGAGTCCGACGCCGTCCGGCTCGAGCTGCAGGCCGACTGCTACGCCGGGGTCTGGGCGTACCACGCGGTCAACACCCCGGGCCCCGACGGCGAGCGGCTCATCGTTGAGCTGACGCAGCAGGACATCGCCGAGGGCCTGAACGCGGCGCAGACCGTCGGCGACGACTGGATCCAGGAGCGGTTCCAGGGGACCGTGACACCGGAGACCTGGACCCACGGCTCGAGCCAGCAGCGGCAGCGGTGGTTCCTCGTCGGCTTCGAGCAGGGGGACCTGGCGTCCTGCGACACGTTCTCGGCCGGGGCGCTGTGACGAGCCGGCGGCGGGTCCCGCTCAGCGCGCAGGACCTCGCCCGGATCGCCGTCTTCGCGGCGCTCGTCGCTGCCCTGGGCCTGCCGGGCACGTTCGTGCTCTTCGGTGGTGCGGTCCCCGTGACCGCACAGACCCTCGGCGTCATGCTGGCGGGGGCGGTGCTCGGGGCACGGCGCGGTTTCCTGGCGGTGCTCACCTTCTGCGTCCTCGTGCTGGCCGGTCTGCCGCTGCTCGCCGGGGGACGGGGCGGCCTCGGGGTCCTGGCCGGCCCCTCGGCGGGCTACTTCCTGGCCTTCCCGCTGGCTGCCCTCGTGGTGGGCCTCCTGGTGCAGCGGCGGCTGCCGCGGACGGGGGTCCCCTGGACGTTCCTCGCCTGCGTCGTCGGCGGCATCGGGGTCGTCTACGCCGTGGGCGTCCCGGTCCTGGCCTGGCGCGCGGACCTGGACCTGCGCGCAGCCGTCCTGACCGGCGCCCTGGTGTTCCTGCCGGGCGACCTGCTCAAGGCCGCTGTGGCCGCGGCCGTGGCCTCGGGGGTCCACCGTGCCTACCCCGCGCTGTCCGAGGAGCTCACCGCCGCTCGGCAGGGCTGAGGGGTGGCCCTGGCGGGCCCGGTGGCCCGGCGCGCGACCGTCCGGCCCGAGGAGCCGGCGGTGCGCTCGGGATCCCGGTTGCTGACGCGGGCCGATCTGCACGAGCTGTCACTTGCGTACGCCGGGCGGTTGGCCTCGTCGGGACTGCGCCCGGGTGACCGCTGCCTGGTGCTCGCCGACTCCCCGGTCACGGTCCTGGCCGCCCTCGCCGGGAGTGACCGGTTGGGCGTCACCACGGTCGTCGGGGACCCGCGCTGGCCGGCGGCCGTGATCTCCGCCGTGACCGACGCGGTGTGCCCCGACCACGTCCTCCGGGACGTCCCTCCGGACGAGGAGGAGGTGGCCGGGTCGACGGATCGGCGGTCCGGACCCGCCCCGCCCGTCGTGGGAGACGCCGGCACTCCGTGGTTGGCCACGTGCACCTCCGGGAGCACGGCGAGCCCGCGGGCGGTCCTGCGGACCCGTGCCTCGTGGACGGCCTCGCACGCAGCCTTCACGACCCTGACCGGGACCGGGCCGGGCCGGACCGTGCTCGTACCGGGGCAGCTGTCCGGCGGCCTCTTCCTGTACGGCGCGGTGCACGCCCTGGTCGAGGCCGGAACCCTGCTCCTCGAGCCCGTCGACACCGTGGTGCCCTGGGACGTCGTCCACCTCGTGCCCGCGCAGCTGGGCGCCCTGCTGGGCAGCGAGCTCGACCTCCGGGGGCGGACGGCCGTCGTCGCCGGGGCCGCCGTCCCGGCGGAGCTGGTCGGGCGGGCCGCCGACCGGGGCCTGGAGGTGCTCTCGTACTACGGGGCTGCGGAGCTGTCGTTCGTGGCCGTGGGGCGGGCGGGCGCACCCCTGCGGCCGTTCCCGTGGGTCGAGGTCGAGATGCGCACCGGCGTCGTGTGGGTGCGCAGCCCGTACCTGGGCCTGCGCTACGTGGGGGCGGCGAGGGGCCCATGGCAGACGGATCCGTCCGGCTGGGCCAGCGTGGGCGACCGCGGTGCGGTCGACGCGTCCGGGGGGCTGGTGGTCCTCGGCCGTGGCGACACGGCGGTGACGACGGGTGGCACCACGGTCCTCGTCGAGGAGGTGGAGGGAGCCCTTCGGCGCCTGCCCGGGGTGGCGGACGTCGTCGTCGTCGGGACGCCGCACCCCGCCCTGGGCGAGGTCGTGACCGCTGTGGTGGTGGCGGAGCCGGGCGGTGACCTCGGCGCGTGGCGGTCCGCGGCCGCCGCCGCTCTGGCGCCGGCGTCCCGTCCGCGTCGGTGGTACCTCGTGCCGGAGCTCCCGCGTACCACCGCGGGCAAGGCAGCCCGCGCCGTCCTCCGGGAGGGACTGGCCGACGGGTCGCTGGGCGCCCGCCGCCTACCCTGAGGCCGACCATGGACAGCGACGACCGCACCCCTGTCGTCGTGGCGGCCCGGCGGACCCCGGTCGGCACGGCGGGTCACGCCTTGCGGGAGTTCGACGTCGCGGCCCTGGCAGCACCCGTGCTCCGCGCGGTCCTCGACGACGCCGCCGGGCGGCGGGACGACGTCGGCGACGTCGTCCTGGGCAACGTCATGGGGCCCGGCGGCGACGTCGCGCGTGTGGCGGCTCTCGCGGCGGGGTTCGGCCACCGGGTCCCGGGACTCACGGTGGACCGCCAGTGCACGAGCGGGCTGGACGCCGTGGCCCTGGCCGCAGGACGGGTCCGGGCGGGAGAGTGCCACCTGCTCCTGGCCGGCGGCGTCGAGAGCGCCAGCACCAGCGAGCGCCCTTACGCCCGTGCCCCGTTCGTCCCGACGGGCCACGCGGACCCGGACATGGGCGAAGCCGCGGAGACGGTGGCCCGCGAGGCGGGGGTCGGCCGCGACCGGCAGGACCACTACGCGGCCGACAGTCACGCCCGTGCGGTCGCGGCCACCGACGCCGGCCGGTTCCGTGCCGAGATCGTCTCCGTCGGCGGTCTGCGGCACGACGAGCGCCCGCGACGGGGCCTGGACGAGGCACGCCTCGCTCGCCTGCCCGCCGCGTTCGTCGCCGGTGGGACTGTCACGGCCGGCAACTCCTGCGGTGTCGGTGATGGCGCCGCGGCGGTCGCCGTGGTGAGCGAGGGCCGGCGAGGGGGTCGACCGGGGCTGGCCGTGCGGGCGGTCCACGTCGTCGGGACGGACCCGGCGCGCTGCGGCCTCGCGATCGTGCCTGCCGTCCACGGGGCACTCGCCCGAGCCGGGCTGGAGGTCGGGGACCTCGGGGCCGTCGAGCTGACGGAGGCCTTCGCGGGGCAGGTGGTGGCGTGCGTGGACGCCCTCGGCCTCCCCCGGGACCTCGTCTGCGCCGACGGGGGGGCCATCGCACTCGGTCACCCGTGGGGGGCCTCGGGGGCGGTCCTCGTGGTCCGGCTGTTCACCCGTATGGTCCGGCAGGACGGTCCCCGGTACGGGCTCGCCGCCTGCGCCGCGGGTGGCGGGCAGGGCGTCGCCGTCGTGGTGGAGCGCGTCCCGTGATCGTCCTCGAGGAGGTGACCCACCGCTTCGGCGAGCGGATCGTGCTCCGCGAGGTGTCGGTGACGCTCCCCGAGCGCCGGGTGGGCATCATCGGGGACAACGGCTCGGGCAAGTCCACGCTGGCCCGCATGCTCAACGGCCTGGTCGTCCCGACCACGGGACGCGTGGTCGTCGACGGTCTCGACACCCGGCGGCACGGCCGCGAGGTCCGCCGCAAGGTGGGCTTCGTCTTCACCGACCCGGACGCCCAGATCGTCATGCCGACGGTTGTCGAGGACGTCGCCTTCGGGCTCCGCCGCTCCGGCCTGCCGCGCTCGGAGGTGCGGGCCAGGGTCCACGCGGCCCTCACCACGTACGGTCTGGAGGACCACGCCGACCACCCCGCGCACCTGCTCTCCGGCGGGGAGAAGCAGCTGCTCGCCCTGGCCGCGGTCCTGGTGACCGAGCCGGCGCTGCTCGTCTGCGACGAGCCGACCACGCTGCTCGACCGGCGCAACGCCCGGCGGGTGGTCGCCCTGCTGCACGACCTGCCGCAGCAGGTCGTGCTGGTGACCCACCACTTGGACCTGCTCGCGGGGTTCGAGCGGGTCCTCGTGCTCGAGGACGGCCGCCTCGTGGACGACGGGCCGCCGGACCCGGTCCTCGCTGCCTACCGGGACCGGGTCGGATGAACCTCGCCGGCCTCTACGTCCCCGGCACCTCGCCCCTGCACCGGTGCCCGGCCGGGGCCAAGCTGGCCGCCCTGGCCGTGCTCGTGGTGGTCGTGCTCCGCCTGCGTACCCCTGTCCAGGTGGGCGCGGCCGCCTTCGTGGTCCTGGTCGGGTACGCGGTCGCCCGGGTGCCCTGGCGGACGGCGCTGGCCCAGGTCCGCCCGCTGCTGTGGCTCGGCGTCGCGGTCGGGGCCTGGCAGGTGGTGCTGGCCGGCGCGGAGCGTGCCGCCGTCGTGGTCGGTCAGCTGCTCGTCACCGTGGCCCTCGCCGGGCTCGTGACGGTGACCACCAGGACCTCCGATCTCCTCGACGTGCTGGAGTCGAGCCTGCGCCCCCTCCGTCGGTTCGGGGTCGACAACACGCGCGTGGCGCTGGTCCTGGCCCTCACCGTCCGGGCCGTGCCGGTCCTGGTCCGGTTGGCCGGAGAGGTCCGCGACGCGCACCGGGCGCGGGGGGTGGTCGCCGGGCCGCGGGCCTACGCGGTGCCGCTGCTCGTCCGGACCCTCCGGCACGCCGACGCCCTCGGCGAGGCCCTGGTGGCGCGGGGTCTGGACGACTGATCTCGAACGGGCCGCGGCGGGCGGGGTGCTCAGGGTGGTTCGCCGATCCGGACGACGACGGACCGGCTCCGACGGGCGACCTCCTCGAGGACGGCGCGGCGGGGGTCGGGGACGTCCAGCACCCGGTCCGAGACCAGTGGTGCCAACGACGCGACCGCCGGAGCCGTCAGGACCTGTCGGAGCAGCAGGCGGTCCCCGCCCACCAGGACGCCGTCGAGGGAAGCCGCCGCGGGCAGGACCTGGTCGACCACGAGCCTGGTAGCGGCCGCCACGAGCCGCGCCGTCTGCGCGTCGCGCCGCCGGGCGAAGCGCTGCTGGGACCAGCCGCCGGCGGCACTCCGTCCCTGCACGTGACGGGTGCCGGTCCGCCCGGCGAGGAGGCGCCCGCCCTCGGCGATCCCGGCGGCGAAGCCGCCCCTGCGGACCAGGACGAGGCCCACGCGACGGGGGCGCAGGGCGTGCCCGACGAGGTCCCCGTCGGCCGGCAGCGGCGGGAACGGAACGTCGATCTCGGCGACCGCACCGTCGGCACCGGTCAAGCGGACCAGCCGGGGCCCCTCGGTCCTGACCATCGACCCGTGCCGGTCCGCGAACCCCGCGATCCACGCCTCGAGCCGCTCGGGCGCCACCTCCACGCGGCGGGACAGGGTGGTCACGCGAGATCGACCGGGTCGACGCGGACCCGGACGTGCCCGCCTGCCCGGCGGGCGGACCGGACGGCCTGGCCCGCGCGGACCGCCTCGGCCAGGGCGCCACCCTGCGCTCGTGGGGACCGCAGCAGGGCCCGGCGGTGACCGGCCGGCTGGTCGTCGACGGGGCTGAGGACCTCGGTGCCGTCGGGGAGCGCCACGACTCGGAGCAGGTCGTCGACGTCGGCCGCCGCCCCGGTGAGCTCCACGACCCGCGCGGCCGGCGGGAAGCGCAGGGCCACCCGGTCGGCCAGCTCGCGTTCCGCTGCACCCCCCGGGTCCCACCGCACCAGCGCCTGGATCGGCGCCCAGCCGGACTCACCGACCACGACGACCACGCCGTGCTCCGGCCCCGGCCGGACGAGCGCGGCGGCGTTGAACCATCGCCGCAGCGCCTCCTCGCCGGCCCGGAGCTCGGGTCGCGCGAGCAGGGCCCAGCCGTCCAGGAGGAGGGCTGCGGCGTAGCCGTTCGGGGCCCAGGGCTCGGCGCCGGGGGTCGCGACGACGACGGCGGGGTCGGCGTCGACCCGCGCCAGCACCTGGTCCCCACCCGACGCCCGCACCGGGATCCCAGGGAAGGCGCGCCCGAGCTCCTCGGCCGTCCGCCATGCCCCGACGGCGGCCGCACGCAACGCGGTGGCCTCGCACGACCCGCATCGCCACGGCCGGGAGTCACCGCACCACCGGCAGGACGGGGGTCCGGCCGCAGTGGCGAGCGCCAACGGCCCGGAGCACACCGGGCAGCGGGCCGGGGCCCGGCACCGGTCGCAGGCGAGGGCCGGGAGATAGCCGGCTCGGGGCACCTGGACGAGGACGGGTCCGCGAGACAGGGCCTCGCGGGCCGCCTCCCAGGCCGGTGTCGGCAGGCGCGCCGACCGGGGAGCGGGATCGCGCTCGGCGGCCACGTCGTCGCCGGTTGCCCGGACGACCGGCGCGCTGCGGCGGACCGACTCGCGGTCCCCGCTGAGCTCCTGGGCCCAGCCGGACGCCAGCAGCGCCGCGGCCTCGGCCGAGCGGGAGTGGCCCCCCACGAGGGCCGCCGCCCCCTCGTCGTGCGCGCGGAGCAGCAGGACCTCCCGGGTGTGGGGATAGGGCGCCCGCGGCTCGGCGTGCAGGTCGTCGCCGTCGTCCCAGACGGCCACCAGGCCGAGATCCGCGACCGGGGTGAAGGCCGCCGCCCGGGTCCCGACGACGACACGCACCTGCCCGCGGCGGACGGCCAACCAGCGCCGGTAGCGCTCGGCCGGCCCCAGGTCGGCACTGAGGACGGCGAGTGCGTCGACATCGAGGAGCGGGACCAGGGCTGCGGAGAGCAGTGCCAGGTCACGGGCGTCCGGCACCACGGCCAGGGCGCCACGGCCGCCTGCGGCCGTAGCGACCAGGGCGCGGGCGAGCAGGTTGGGCCACGGCAGTCCGGGTAGGGGGGTCCACACGGCCCGGGGCGCGCCACGGTCCGCCAGGACGTCCAGGAAGGCCGTGCCCCCCCGGTGACGCGCCCAGCCGGCCGGTGCGGGGCGGTCCGGTGGGGGTGTCGGTGAGCCGGCCGGACGTGCCTCGACCCGGGCGTGGCGCGGTGGGACGGCCAGTCGCAGCACGTCGGCGACGGTGCCGGCGTAACGGTCGGCCACGCGACGGGCCAGTCGCTGGACCTGCGGGCTGAGCACTGGCTCGGCCGACACGACCCGGCGCAGGCGCGCGAGCCGACCGGTGTGATCGCTGCGCTGCGCCCGTTCCGCGACGAAGCCGGACACCTCCTGCCCCGCGAATCGGACCGCGACCCGTACCCCTGGCATCGCCGACTCGGCCATCGGGTCGGGGACGAGGTAGTCGAACGGTCGGTCCAGGTGCGCCAGCGGGACGTCGACGAGGACCCGTGCGACAGGCAGGTGCTCGGCGACCGGGTCCGCCACGCCTGGACGGGTGCGGCGCAGCTGGTCGCGCACGAGCGCCAGCTGCTCGCCACCTGCTACCGCGCGGTCGCCGTCCACCCGCCCGTTGTACCCCGGTCCCCCGACACGTGGAGGACTATGCCCCGGCCGCCTCGCGCAGCGGCTCGGCCCGGTCGGTGCGCTCCCAGGTGAAGTCGGGCAGCTCGCGGCCGAAGTGCCCGTAGGCAGCCGTCTGCGAGTAGATCGGCCGGAGCAGGTCTAGGTCGCGGATGATCGCCGCGGGACGCAGGTCGAAGACCTCGGTCACCGCTCGCTGGATCCGCTGCACCGGCACCGTCTCCGTCCCGAAGCACTCCACGAAGAGGCCCACCGGGTGCGCCTTGCCGATGGCGTAGGCCACCTGGACCTCGCAGCGGCGGGCCAGCCCGCCGGCCACGACGGCCTTGGCGACCCAGCGCATGGCGTAGGCGGCGGAACGGTCCACCTTCGAGGGGTCCTTGCCGCTGAAGGCGCCGCCGCCGTGGCGCGCCATTCCGCCGTAGGTGTCGATGATGATCTTGCGTCCGGTGAGCCCGGCGTCCCCCATCGGCCCCCCGATCTCGAACCGGCCGGTGGGGTTCACCAGGAGCCGGTAGCCCTCCGAGGGGAGGTCGACCCCCCGCAGCACCGGCTCGACGACGTGGGCCGTGATGTCCGGCGTCAGCAGGGTCTCGAGGTCGATGCTGCCCGCGTGCTGGGTAGAGACCACGACGGTGTCCAGCCGCACCGGGCGGTCACCCTCGTACTCGATCGTCACCTGGGTCTTGCCGTCCGGGCGCAGGTAGGGCACGACGTGGTTGCGGCGCACGCGCGAGAGCTGCTCGGCCAGCCGGTGCGCCAGGGTGATCGGCAGGGGCATCAGCTCGGGGGTCTCGTCGCAGGCGTAGCCGAACATCAGCCCCTGGTCCCCGGCGCCCTGCAGGTCGAGTGGGTCCACGGCGGCGCCGGAGCGGTGCTCCCACGCGTCGTCGACGCCCTGGGCGATGTCGGGGGACTGCGCGCCGATGGACACCGACACGCCGCACGAGTGCCCGTCGAAGCCCTTGGTCGACGAGTCGTAGCCGATGTCGAGGATCGTCTCCCGGACCAGGCCCGGGATGTCGGCATAGGCGGCGGTCGTGACCTCCCCGGCGACGTGGACCAGGCCCGTCGTCACCATGGTCTCCACAGCCACGCGGCTACGGGGGTCGTCCTTGACGAGTGCGTCCAGGATCGTGTCGCTGATCTGGTCGCAGATCTTGTCCGGGTGCCCCTCGGTGACGGACTCGGACGTGAACAGGCGGCGGGACACGGGACTCCTCGATGGCGGGCCGGGACGACCATGCACTGTAGCGACTGTCCTCACGCCCTCGCGGGCGTTCCCGGCAGACGAGACGAGACGAGGTCCCAGACCACGTGGGCGAGGACCTCCTTGGGCCCGTGCGGGACCGGCGTGGACGAGCCGTCGTCCGCGAGCACCACCGCCTCGTTGTGGGTCGACTCGAAGCCCTTGGCCGCCCCCACCTCGTTGACCACGAGGAGGTCGCAGCCCTTGGCCGCGAGCTTCGCCCGACCGTGCTCCAGGACCGATGCGGAGGCGTCGCCGGTCTCGGCGGCGAAGCCCACGACCACCTGCCCAGGACGGGCCCGGTGGGCAGCGACCTCGGCCAGCACGTCGGCCGTCCGCTCGAGCACGACGGTCGGCGCGGCTCCGTCCGATCGCTTCTTGATCTTGGCTTCGGCGTACGTGGCGGGGCGGAAGTCCGCGACCGCGGCTGCCATGACGACAGCGTCGGCGGACGGGGCTGCGGCGAGCACGGCCAGCCGGAGGTCCTCGGCCGAGGTGACGCGCACGACGTCCGCACCGGCGGGGTCGGTCAGCGCCACGTTCGCGGCGACGAGGGTGACCGTGGCCCCGCGCGCCACGGCCGCGCGGGCCAGGGCGAAGCCCTGACGGCCGGACGAGCGGTTGCCCAGGAACCGGACGGGGTCCAGGTGCTCGCGGGTCCCTCCGGCCGACACGACGACGTGTCGGCCCGCCAGGTCGGCGCTGGGCACGCTCCCGCGGGCCAGGACGGTGCGGGCCACCGCCAGGATCTCCTCCGGGTCCGGGAGGCGTCCCTTGCCGGAGTCGGGACCCGTGAGCCGACCGACCGCCGGCTCGAGCACCACCACGCCGCGAGAGCGCAGGGTCGACACGTTGGCCCGGGTGGCCGGGTGCTCCCACATCTCCGTGTGCATCGCCGGGGCCAGCACCACCGGGCAGCGGGCGGTCAGCAGCGTGGAGGTCAGCAGGTCGTCGGCCAGGCCGTGCGCGGCCCGCGCCATGAGGTCGGCCGTGGCCGGGAGCACCAGGACGAGGTCGGCCTCCTGGCCCAGCCGCACGTGCGGGACCTCGTGCGCGGAGTCCCAGACGTCGGCGGCGACGGGCCGGCCGGACAGGGCGGCCCAGGTCGCCTCACCGACGAAGTGCAGGGCCGAGTCGGTCGGCACCACGCGGACGTCCAGCCCGGCCTCGGTGAGGCCGCGGAGCACCTCGCAGGCCTTGTACGCGGCGATCCCGCCGGAGACGCCGAGGACGACGCGCTCCCGGGAGGAGGCGCCGGCCGGGTCGGCCACGGCGCGACTACTCCTGGTCGACCCGCTCGGCCGTCAGGAGGTCCTGGTCGATCTCCCGCAGGGCCACCGACAGGGGCTTCTCCTGCACGTGGGTGTCGACCAGCGGGCCGACGTACTCCAGCAGGCCCTCGCCGAGCTGCGAGTAGTAGGCATTGATCTGCCGCGCGCGCTTGGCGGCGTAGATGACCAAGGCGTACTTGGAGTCGGCCTTGGCGAGCAGGTCGTCGATGGGGGGAGAAGTGATGCCCTCGGCCACGCCGTGGGATGCGGACACGCTCATGCCTCCGTAGGTGAGGGGGAACCCACCAAGGCTACCAACTCCCGGCACACGTCCTCGACGTCGTCGTTGACGAGCGTCACGTCGAACTCGCCCTCCGCGACCATCTCCTCGCGGGCGGTGGCCAGGCGCCGGTCGACCACCGCGGCGTCCTCCGTCCCCCGGTTCGTGAGCCGGTGCACCAGCTCCTCCCAGCTCGGTGGGCGGAGGAAGACCAGCAGCGCATGGGGGGCGCTCGCGCGCACCTGGCGCGCCCCCTGCAGGTCGATCTCGAGGAGCACGCTGCGACCGGCGGCGAGCCGTCGCTCCACCGGCGCCCGCGGGGTGCCGTAGAGGTTGCCGGCGAACTCGGCCCATTCCAGGAACTCCCCATCCTCGACCCGTCGGACGAACTCGGCACGGTCGAGGAAGTGGTAGTGGACGCCGTCCTCCTCCCCCGGCCGGGGGAAGCGCGTCGTGGCGGACACCGAGACCCAGACCTCCGGATGGTCGGACCGGAGCCGACGCAGCACCGTGGACTTGCCCACCCCCGAGGGACCGGAGAGGACCACGAGGCGCCCCGGTCCGCCGGACCCGCTCTCAGGCGCGGTCCGGGTCACCGAACTCCCGCTCGAGCGCCGCGACCTGGTTGGTCCCGAGGCCCCGGACCCGACGGGTCTCGGCGATCCCGATCCGCTCCATGATCTGCCGGGCTCGGACCTTGCCGACCCCCGGCATGGCCTCCAGCAGCGCGGAGACCTTCATCTTGCCGATGACGTCGTTGCTGTGGCCCTCCTGGAGCACGTCGGACAGTGAGGCGCCGGAGTGCTTGAGTCGGTTCTTGACCGCCGCCCGCTCGCGGCGGGCCTCGGCGGCCTTGGCCAGGGCGGCCGCGCGCTGTTCGGGGGTCAGGGGCGGTAGCGCCACGGACGGTCACCTCGGCGTCAGGTCGGGACGGACGGCGGATGTCCGGAACCTAGCGACTCGCCCGCCAGGTGGGCAACGCGACCGGCCAGGTCGATCGGCCCTGCGGTGGGCGACTCGTGACAGGCTGGAGTCATGGACCCCGTCTTCGTCCTGGTCGTGGCCGTCATCTGGGTCGGGGCCGGGGTCGCTGCCGCCACCTTGGGCCTGGGCAGGCGTGGCTACCGCGACCGGCACTGGCTGGTCCTGGGCGTGGTCCTCGGCCCGCTCTTCGTCCCCGTGGCACTCGAGCGCGGTCGCCGGGAGGCCGTGGCCCTCGAGCGAAGGACGGTCCACCCGGACGGGGCCTCGGAACCGGTCCCGGACAGCGCACCGCGTGGCCCCGGTGCCCGGCCGGTCGTGCTCGTGGCGCTCGACGGCTCCCCGGAGGCCGACCGTGCCCTGGACACGGCGGTGGCGCTGGTGTCCGCGAGCCGGGGTCGGATCGTTCTGGCCTGCGTCGTCGGCCGGGAGGTGGCCGAGGGCGACGACCCGGAGGCGCAGCGCATTGCCCGGGAGATGCTCGAGCAACGGGCGCGTCGGCTGGGCCGCGACGCCGACGCGCTGATCGTGTCGGGTCAGCCGGCCGACGCCCTCATGACCGCTGCGGAGCAGTGCGACGCCGACCTGGTCGTCGTCGGTCGCCGGGGGCGTGGGGTGTCGTCGCGCCTGCTCGGCAGTGTCGCCACCGAGCTGGCCCGGCGCTCGCCCCGGCCGGTCCTGCTCGCTCCCGCTGACCATGCCGAGGACGCGGCGTCCTGAGTCGTCAGCCCGCGATCGCCGCGGCGCAGGAGTCCCGGAACCGGGCCGCGGAGTCTCGCAGGTCCTCGACGCCGGGTCCGTGGCCGAGCACCTCCCGTGACACCGCAGGCAGCACGAGCCGCAGGGCCGGCCCGAACACCCCGCGCAGGTCGCCCGGCCGCGCTCCCTGGGCACCCAACCCGGGGGCCAGCAGGGGGCCGCCCACGTCCAGGTCCTCGCCCGTCGGTCCGACGGTGGCGCCCACGACGCATCCCACGCTCCCCAGCCGGCCCGATGCCGCGGCGGCATTGCGCCGGCGCACGTGCTCGAGGACGGTGCCGGCGACCGTCCGGCCCGAGTTCGTGCGCGCATGCTGCACCTCCGGCCCCTCCGGGTTGGAGGTCAGGGCCAGCACGAAGACGCCGGTGCCGTGCCGCTCGGCGGTGTCCAGCAGCGGCGTCAGGGACCCGAAGCCGAGGTACGGCGACACGGTGACGGCGTCGGAGAACAGCGGCGACCGAGGGTCGGCGTAGGCGTCGGCGTAGGCCTGCATGGTGGAGCCGATGTCGCCGCGCTTGGCGTCCGTGAGGACCAGGGCGCCGGCGGACCGGGCGTCGGCGACGACGTCCTCGAGCACGGCCACCCCCCGGGCACCGTGACGCTCGAAGAACGCCGCCTGCGGCTTGAGGACGGCCACGGTCTCGGCGAGCGCCTCGACCACGGTCCGGCTGAAGCGCTCGAGCCCGGAGACGTCGTCGGGGAGACCCCACGCCGCGAGGAGCGACGCGTGCGGGTCGATGCCCACGCAGAGCGGTCCCCGGTCCTGCACCGCGCGGTGCAGCCGTTGCCCGAAGGTGCCGGTCGTCACGCACCCTCCTCGCCGTTGGTGTCGAGGCCGATCGCCGCCGCGACCGAGGGCAGCCCGCAGCCCCGGACCCGGTCGAGCAGGCCGCGGTGAACGCGGCCCGGCCAGGAGGGGCCCTCGTACACGAAGGCGGTGTAGGCCTGCACCAGGGTGGCACCGGCCCGGATCCGTTCCCAGACGTCGTCCGGACCGCTGACGCCGCCCACCGACACCAGCACGAGCCGGTCGCCGACCCGACCGCGGAGCAGGCGGAGGACCTCCAGGGAGCGCCCGCGCAGGCACGGTCCGGACAGCCCACCGGGTCCCGCGGCAGCCACGACCGCAGGGTCGGAGACCAGCCCCTCGCGGGACGTCGTGGTGTTGGTCGCGACGATGCCGTCGAGCCCGACGTCCACGGCCAGGTCGGCGACGGCGAGGACGTCCTCGTCGGCGAGGTCCGGCGCGATCTTGACCAGCAGGGGTACCCGCCGCCGGGCAGCGTCGTCGGCGGCAGCACGTACCGCCGTCAGCAGGGGCCGCAGCCTCTCCACGGCCTGCAGGTCGCGCAGTCCGGGCGTGTTGGGCGAGCTCACGTTGACCACCAGGTAGTCCGCAAGCGGGGCGAGCGCGCGGGCGCTGACCACGTAGTCCTCGACCGCTCGGTCCTCGGGCACGACCTTGCTCCGGCCGATGTTCACGCCGACCACCACCTCGGGCCGGCTGCGGTGCCTTCGCCGGCGCAGCAACCGCCGCCGCATGGCTGCGGCTCCCGCGTTGTTGAAGCCCAGCCGGTTGACCACGGCGCGGTCGTCCGGGAGCCGGAACAACCGGGGCCGGGGGTTGCCCCGCTGGGCCCGCGCCGTCACCGTCCCGACCTCGACGAAGGCGAAGCCCACGCCGGCCAGGGCGTCGACCGCCCGGCCGTCCTTGTCGAGGCCGGCTGCCAGGCCCAGCGGGCCGGGCAGGTCCAGGCCGAGCGCCCGCACGCGCAGCGCCGGGTCGTGCGGCCCGAGCAGCCGGGCCCCGGCCCGGGCCAGCCCGGGCACCACCGCACCCGCCCGGAGCGCCGCGAGCCCCCACCGGTGGGCCGTCTCGGCGTCGAAGCGCCGGAGCACGCTGTCGAAGAGGACGCGGTACACGCGCCGCCGCCTCACGCCGGGTCGGGTGCGGGACCAGCGAGCAGGCGGCCCCACTCCTGCAGCGAGCGGACCCGCGTGCCGCCGGCACCCATCGACTCCACCCCCTGGACCGCCGCCGCGAGGCCCTGCACGGTCGTGACGCAGGGCACGTTCGCGGCGACCGACGCGGCGCGGATCTCGTAGCCGTCCAGGCGCGGCGACCCGCCCGGGGTGCTCCCGCTCGGGGTGTTCACCACCATGGCGACCTCGCCCGCCCGGATCCGCTGGACGATCGTCGGCTCGCCGTCCGGCCCGGGGCCCGACGAGTGCTTGCGCACGACGGTCGCGCGGACACCGTTGCGCCGCAGCACCTCGGCCGTCCCGGCAGTCGCGAGCACCTCGAAGCCGAGGTCCGCCAACCGCTTCACCGGGAAGACCATGTGCCGCTTGTCGCGGTTGGCGAGGGACACGAACACCCGGCCCCCGGAGGGGAGACCGCCGTAGGCCGCGGTCTGCGACTTGGCGAACGCCATGCCGAAGACCTCGTCGATCCCCATCACCTCGCCCGTCGAGCGCATCTCCGGGCCGAGAACCGTGTCGACGTAGCGCCCGTCGGCGCCACGGAAACGGTTGAACGGCATCACCGCCTCCTTGACCGCGGTGGGGGCGTGCGCCGGGAGGTCGAGGCAGTCGCCGGCCGGTGGGAGCACCCCCTCCGCCCGAAGGTCGGCGATGCTCGCCCCGAGCATCACCCGGGCGGCCGCCTTGGCGAGCGGGACCCCGGTGGCCTTGGAGACGAAGGGGACCGTCCGGGAGGCCCGCGGGTTGGCCTCCAGGACGTAGAGGACGTCGCCGGCGAGGGCGTACTGGACGTTGAGCAGCCCCTGGACCCCGACCCCGCGGGCGATCGCCTCCGTGGACCGCTTGATGCGGACGAGCTCGTCGTGGCCCAGGGTGATCGGGGGGAGGGCGCACGCCGAGTCCCCGGAGTGGATGCCTGCCTCCTCGATGTGCTCCATCACGCCCCCGAGGTAGAGCTCGGAACCGTCGAACACCGCGTCGACGTCGATCTCCACCGCGTCGTCGAGGAAGCGGTCCACCAGCACCGGGTGCTCCGGGCTCGCGTCGGTCGCCCGCACGATGTACTCCCGCAGGCTCTCCTCGTCGTAGACGATCTCCATCCCCCGCCCGCCGAGCACGTACGAGGGCCGCACCAGCACCGGGTAGCCGATGGCGTCGGCGAGCCCCTTCGCGTCGGCGAAGGACGTGGCGGTCCCGTGCTTGGGTGCGGGCAGACCGGCGGCGTGCAGGACCCGTCCGAAGGCCCCCCGGTCCTCGGCCAGGTGGATGGCCTCCGGCGGCGTGCCGACCACCGGGACGCCGGCGTCGGCGAGCCCCTGGGCCAGCCCGAGGGGGGTCTGCCCCCCGAGCTGGACGACCAGACCGGCGACCGGCCCGGCCAGCTGCTCGGCGTGCACGACCTCGAGGACGTCCTCGAGCGTCAACGGCTCGAAGTAGAGCCGGTCGGAGGTGTCGTAGTCGGTCGACACCGTCTCCGGGTTGCAGTTGACCATGACCGTCTCGAACCCGGCCGCGCTCAGTGCCTCGGCCGCGTGCACGCACGAGTAGTCGAACTCGATGCCCTGACCGATGCGGTTCGGCCCGCTGCCGAGGATCACCACCGCGGGCCGCTCCCGTGCGGCGACCTCGGTCTCCTCGTCGTACGAGGAGTAGTGGTACGGCGTCCGGGCGGCGAACTCCGCGGCGCAGGTGTCCACGGTCTTGAAGACCGGCCGGACGCCGAGGGCGTGCCGAAGTCCGCGGACCACGGCCTCGGGCAGGCGCCGGAGCGTGCCGACCTGGCGGTCGGAGAAGCCGTGGCGCTTCGCCAACCGCAACAGCTCCGGGGTGAGCTCGGCCGCGCTGCGCAGCTCGTCCGCGACCTCGGTGAGCAGGACCAGCTGGTCGAGGAACCACGGGTCGACGGCCGTGGCCGCGTGCAGGTCGTCGGCCGACGCCCCGGCACGCAGCGCCTGCAGCACGTCGCCGAGCCGGCCCTCGTACGGACGGGCGACCCGCTCGAGCAGCTCCTCCGGGTCTCCCGGCGGGCTCGCGAAGTCGAACGGCGCCCCGCTCCTCTCCAGGCTGCGCATGGCCTTCTGCAGCGCCTCGGTGAAGGAGCGGCCGATCGCCATCGCCTCACCCACGCTCTTCATGTGCGTGGTGAGCACGGGATCGGCGGCGGGGAACTTCTCGAACGCGAAGCGCGGCACCTTGACGACCACGTAGTCGAGGGACGGCTCGAAGGACGCCGGGGTCTCGGCGGTGATGTCGTTGGGGATCTCGTCGAGGGTGTACCCGAGGGCGACGCGTGCGGCGATCTTGGCGATCGGGAAGCCGGTGGCCTTGGACGCGAGAGCGCTGGAACGCGACACCCGGGGGTTCATCTCGATCACGATCATCCGCCCGGTGGCCGGGTCGACCGCGAACTGGATGTTGCAGCCGCCGGTGTCCACGCCGACGCCGCGGATGATGCCGATCGCCACGTCGCGCATCCTCTGGTACTCGCGGTCGGTGAGGGTGAGCGCGGGCGCCACGGTGATCGAGTCACCGGTGTGGACGCCCATCGGGTCCAGGTTCTCGATAGAGCAGACGACGACGACGTTGTCGGCGCTGTCGCGCATGACCTCCAGCTCGTACTCCTTCCAGCCCAGGATCGACTCCTCGAGGAGCACCTCCGTCGTGGGGCTGAGGTCGAGGCCCAGCCCCGCGATCCGCCGCAGGTCCTCCTCGTCGTGGGCCATCCCGGACCCCGCCCCACCCATGGTGAACGACGGCCGGACGACGACGGGGTAGCCGAGCTTGTCGGCAGCGGCCAGGCAGTCGTCGAGCGTGTGGCAGATCACCGACCGCGCGACCTCGGCGCCGACCTGCTCCACGACCTCCTTGAAGGTCTGGCGGTTCTCGCCGCGGCGGATCGCCTCGATCGACGCGCCGACGAGGTGGACGCCGTAGCGGTCGAGAACCCCGCGCTCGTGCAGTGCCACGGCGGTGTTCAGCGCCGTCTGGCCGCCCAGCGTCGCCAGGAGCGCGTCGGGACGCTCCTTCTCGATCACCCGCTCGACGACGTCCGGGGTGATCGGTTCGACGTACGTGGCGTCGGCGTACTCCGGGTCGGTCATGATCGTCGCCGGGTTGCTGTTGACCAGGACCACACGCAGGCCCTCGGCCCGCAGCACCCGGCACGCCTGGGTGCCCGAGTAGTCGAACTCGCACGCCTGGCCGATGACGATCGGCCCGGAGCCGATGACGAGGACGCTGCGGATGTCGTCGCGGCGCGGCATCAGGCGTCCCCCTCCCCCCGGATCAGAGCGTCGAAGCGGTCGAAGTGGTGGGCCGCATCGTGCGGTCCGGCGGCGGCCTCGGGGTGGTACTGGACACTGAAGGCCAGCGGGCGGCCGTCGGGGCCGCTGAGCCGCAGGCCCTCCACCACGTCGTCGTTGAGACAGACGTGGCTCACCTCGACCCGGCCGAGCGGCGTGTCCACCGGCTCGTCGAGCGGAGCGTCGACCGCGAAGCCGTGGTTGTGGGCCGTGACCTCCACCGTCCCGGTGCGCCGGTCCTGGACCGGCTGGTTGATGCCGCGGTGGCCGTAGCGGAGCTTGTAGGTGCCGAGTCCGAGGGCCCGTCCCAGCACCTGGTTGCCGAAGCAGATCCCGAAGATGGGCAGCCCGCGCCCGAGCGCCTCGCGGACCAGCGACACGGCGTGGTCGGCGGTGGCCGGGTCGCCGGGGCCGTTGGACAGGAAGAGACCGTCGGGGCCCACCGCGAGAACGTCGTCGATCGTGGACCTGGCCGGGAGCACGTGCACCTGCATGCCCCGCTCGGCCATCCGCCGGGGCGTCATGGCCTTGATGCCGAGGTCGAGTGCGGCCACCGTCGAGCGGCGTGGACCGAGTGCCTCGACGACGTACGTCTCGGGCGTGCTGACGTCGCCCGAGAGGTCGGCGCCCTCCATCGGCGGAGCGGCCAGGACGCGCCCGTGCAGGTCGCCGGCGGGTTCCCCGTGGCCAGGGAAGATCCCTACCCGCATGGCACCCCGCTCGCGCAGGTGCCGGGTCAGTGCCCGGGTGTCCACCCCGCTGATGCCGACGACACCCTGGCGCCGCAGCTCGGTCTCCAAGTCGCCGGTGGCACGCCAGGAGGACGCGACCCGCGCGGGATCCCGCACGACGTAGCCGGCGACCCAGATGCGGTCGGACTCCGCGTCCTCCTCGTTGATCCCGGTGTTGCCGATGTGCGGTGCGGTCTGGACGACGACCTGACGGTGGTACGACGGATCGGTCAGCGTCTCCTGGTAGCCGGTCATCCCGGTGGCGAAGACCGCTTCGCCGAGCGCCTCCCCCTCGGCCCCGTAGGCCTGGCCACGGAAGGTGCGGCCGTCCTCGAGGACCAGGACGGCCGGGCCCCGCGCGCTCACGCGGCGCTGCCCCGGCTCGCGAGCCGCGCCACAGCGTCCCTCAGCGGCACGGCGTCCGTGGCCCGCCGGGGTCGGATGCCGGTGTCCAGCCGGCGGGCTCCGTGCTGCCAGGTGAGGACGACCAGCCCGCCCGGCTCAACCACCCGACCGCCCAGGGCCCGGTCCAGGCGGGCGTCGACCAGGGCGCCGGCAGCCAGGAACAGAGCCGGCTCCGGCCCGCGCTCGATCAGCACGCCCTCGGCCGAGACCTCGACGTGCGCGGGACTGCGGCGGCCGAGGCTGTGCACCACGACCCGGTCGAGCCAGTCCCCGGCGGCAGTGGTGCCGACGTAGACGCCCTCTACGGCGTCGAGCGCCACGCTCCCGAGCTGCGCCGGTACGGCCGGCAGCGGCGGGAGGTCGGCCTGGCGCCGCGCCCGTGCACGCCAGCCGAGCCACATGCCCGCGTAGAGGAGCACGAGCACGCACAGGGTCACCGCGACGGCGGTGGCCTGGCCCCCGGTCACGCCGGCGCTCCCTTGAGCACCGTTGGCCGGCCTCGTAGGAAGGTCGCGACGACCTGGCCGGGCAGGGTGGTGCCGGCGTACGGCGTGTTGCGGGACAGCGACGCCAGCGCACCGGGGTTGACCGTGCGTCGGATCGTCGGGTCGAGGAGCACCAGGTTGGCGGGCTCGCCGGCGACCAGGGGCCGCCCGTGCGGCTCCTCCGCGTCCACGGCTCGGCCGATCCGGGCCGGCCGGACGGACATCCGGTCGGCGACGCCGGCCCAGTCGAGGAGCCCGGTGTCCACCATCGTGTGCTGGACCACCGACAGGGCGGTCTCGAGTCCCAGCATGCCGAACGCGGCCGCGGCCCACTCGCACTCCTTGTCCTCGGCGGGATGGGGGGCGTGGTCGGTGGCCACGGCGTCGATCGTGCCGTCGGCGAGGCCCTCGCGCAGTGCCCGCACGTCCTCGGCGGACCGCAGCGGCGGGTTGACCTTGTAGACCGGGTCGTAGGTGGCGGCGAGGTCCTCGGTGAGGAGCAGGTGGTGCGGGGTCACCTCCGCGGTCACGGGGAGGCCGCGGGCCTTGGCCAGCCGGACGATCTCCACGGAGCCGCGCGTCGACACGTGGCACACGTGCAGCCGCGAGCCGACGTGGGCGGCCAGCAGGACGTCCCGGGCCACCACGGCCTCCTCGGCCACGCCTGGCCAGCCGCGCAGCCCGAGCCGACCGGCGAGCTCGCCCTCGTTCATCTGCGCGTCCTCGGTGAGCCGCGGCTCCTGCGCGTGCTGGGCCACCACCCCGTCGAAGGCCTTGACGTACTCCAGGGCACGGCGCATGAGCACGGCGTCGGAGACGCAGTGGCCGTCGTCGGAGAAGACCCGCACCGCGGCCGCGCTCTCGGCCATGGCACCCAGCTCGGCGAGGCGCTCACCGGCCAGTCCGACGGTCACGGCACCGACCGGTCGCACGTCGCAGTGCCCGGCCTCCCGGCCCAGCCGCCACACCTGCTCCACGACGCCGGCCGTGTCGGCCACCGGGTCGGTGTTGGCCATCGCGTGCACGGCGGTGAAGCCGCCCAGAGCGGCGGCCAGGGTGCCAGAATCCACCGTCTCGGCGTCCTCGCGGCCGGGCTCGCGCAGGTGCGTGTGGAGGTCCACGAGTCCGGGCAGCGCGACGAGGCCGTCGGCGTCGACGACCTCCGCCCCCGCGGCGGCGATGTCCGCCCCGACCTCCGCGACGACCCCGTCACGTAGCAGGAGGTCGGTCGGCTCCGCACCCAGCGGACGGGCTCCCCTGACCAGCCAGGTGCGGTCCGCGCTCACTCGGCACCTCCGATGGCGGGCTCGCTGCCGCCGAGCATCAGGTAGAGGACGGCCATCCGGACGCTGACGCCGTTGGCGACCTGCTCCACGATCACGGAGCGGTCGCAGTCGGCGGCATCGGCGGTGATCTCCAGCCCGCGGTTCATCGGTCCCGGGTGCATGACGATGGCGTGGTCCGGCAGACCCCGGAGCCGGCGGCCGTCCAGGCCGTAGCGGCGGCTGTACTCCCGGGCGCTGGGGAAGTATCCACCGCCGCTGAGGTTCATCCGCTCCCGCTGCACGCGCAGCATCATCACGGCATCGCTCGCCGGGAGCACCGCGTCGAGGTCGTACGAGGTCTCGCACGGCCATGCGTCCACCCCGACCGGGAGCAGGGTGGGCGGGGCCACCAGGGTGACCCGGGCCCCGAGCGTCGCCAGGAGCAGGACGTTGGACCGTGCGACCCGGCTGTGCAGGACGTCGCCGACCACGGCGACCCGGCAGCCCTCGAGGTCGCCCAGGTGGCGGCGCACCGTGAAGGCGTCCAGCAGTGCCTGGGTCGGGTGCTCGTGGGTGCCGTCCCCGGCATTGACCACGCTGGACCGGATCCACCCCGAGTGAGCCAGCCGGTGCGGCGCGCCGCTGGCCCAGTGCCGGACCACGACGGCGTCGGCACCCATGGCCTCGAGGGTCAGTGCGGTGTCCTTGAGACTCTCGCCCTTCGACAGGCTGGAGCCCTTGGCCGAGAAGTTGACCACGTCGGCGGACAGTCGCTTGGCGGCGAGCTCGAACGACGTCCGGGTCCGGGTGGAGTCCTCGAAGAACAGGTTGACCACGGTCCGGCCGCG
This sequence comes from Jiangellales bacterium, assembly GCA_035462375.1. Taxonomy (GTDB): domain Bacteria; phylum Actinomycetota; class Actinomycetes; order Jiangellales; family Jiangellaceae; genus DASTQL01. The sequence goes on along the minus strand of DATHUJ010000003.1, from coordinate 6,592 downwards.
CAGGGCGGGCAGCTTCTTGACCGTCCGGTCGGTGGTCAGCCGGGCCATCTCCTCGGCGGTGTCCAGCACGTGCAGTGCCTCGTCGCGGGCGAGGTCGCCGCCGGAGAGCAGGTGCCTCATCACGCGCTCCCGGCCGTCGCCACGGGCTGGACCAACAGCACCTCGTCGGCGCCGTCCAGCTCCTCGAGGTGCACGCGCACACTCTCGCTGAGCGCGGTCGGGAGGTTCTTGCCGACGTGGTCGGGGCGGATCGGGAGCTCGCGGTGGCCCCGGTCGACCAGGACGGCCAGTCGCACGGCGCGCGGGCGTCCCACGTCGTCGAGGGCGGTGAGGGCGGCGCGGACGGTGCGGCCGGAGAACAGGACGTCGTCGACGAGGACGACGACCTTGCCGTCGACGCCGCCCGCCGGGATCTCGGTGGGCTCGAGGGCACGTGCGGGGCGCAACCGCAGGTCGTCGCGGTACATGGTGGCGTCCAGCGACCCAACGGGGACGGGCGCGCCCTCGACCGAGGCGATGCGCTCGGCGAGGCGCCGGGCCAGGGGGACGCCGCGGGTCGGGATGCCGAGCAGGACGAGGTCGGCGGCGCCCTTGTTGCGCTCGAGCAGCTCGTGCGCGATGCGGGTGAGGGCACGGGACACGTCGGCGGCGTCGAGGACGGCCCGCGAGGACAGCTCGGGCACAGGCAAGTGGACCTCCTTCCCCGCCTCACGGGACGGGCCTTAAAGGACGTCGGACGGGCGCAGCCTAGCAACCACCCGCCGCGCGGCCCGGACGACCTGCCGCGGAGCCGTCGCCCCCTTCTCGGGCGATCTCGTTGACGCCACGTGCCGCTCCCCCTACGGTGACCCTCCGTCACCAACCGTTGGTGACGTCACGACCGTGGTCGGGAAAGGGGGGGCGGTGAGCGACTACGCCAAGGCGCTGGGGGGACGCCTGCGCGCCATCCGCCAGCAGCAGGGTCTGTCCCTGCACGGGGTCGAGCAGAAGTCGAACAGTCGCTGGAAGGCTGTCGTCGTCGGGTCCTACGAGCGAGGTGACCGTGCCGTCACGGTACAGCGCCTGGCCGAGCTGGCCGAATTCTACGGCGTGCCCGTCACCGAGCTGTTGCCGGGCGGCGCCCCACCCGCGGTCGGGCTCGCCCCCGAGCGAGTCGTGCTCGATCTCGAGCAGGTCGCGCTGGCACCGTCGGACGACGCGGCGGCCCTGGCCCGCTTCGTCAGCGCCATCCAGGCCCGGCGCGGCGACTACAACGGCCGCGTGCTGACGATCCGCAGGGACGACCTCCACACGCTCGCGATCCTCTACGACGAGTCCCCGGGCGAGGTCGTCGAGCGGCTCATCGCGTGGCGGGTGGCCGAACCCGCAGCCCGGACGGTCCTCGGCGAGGCCGACCCGGACTGAGGACGCCCGGGCCGGGGTCACAGCGCCAGCTGCGGCTTGACCTCCACCAACCGGGCGAGCAGACCGTTGACGAAGCCGGCCGAGTCGTCCGTCGACAGCTCACGCGCCAGTGACACGGCCTCGCTCACGGCCACCGCGTCGGGGATGTCGTCGCAGTAGAGGATCTCGTAGGCCCCGAGGCGCAACAGGTTGCGATCGACGGCCGGCATCCGGTCGAGCGTCCAGCCGACCGCGTACGAGGAGAGCAGGTCGTCGATGCGCTCCTGGTGAGCCACCACGCCCTCGACCAGCGTGACGGTGTACTCGTTGAGCGGGGGCTCGGCCCGGGCGAGCCGGTCGCCCAGGGTGGCCCCGATCGGGAGGCCCCGCAGCTCGGACTCGAAGAGCACGTCCAGCGCGCGGCGTCGGGCCTTGGTCCGGGCGGCCACGGTGCCGCGGCCTCAGGCCCGGCCGAGGTACGAGCCGTCGCGGGTGTCCACCTTGACCTTCTCGCCCGGCGTGATGAACAGCGGCACCGCGGTCTCGTAGCCGGTCTCCAGGCGCGCCGGCTTGGTGCCGCCGGTGGAGCGGTCCCCCTGCAGGCCCGGCTCGGTGTACTCCACGGCGAGCACCACGGAGGCCGGGAGCTCGACGAAGAGGGGGTCGCCGCCGTGCAGGCCGACGACGGCCGTCTGGTTCTCGAGCATGAAGCTGGCGGCCCCGCCGACGGTGGTCGCCGGGACGTGCACCTGGTCGTAGGACTGGTTGTCCATGAAGACGAAGTCGTCGCCGTCCCGGTAGAGGTAGGCCATCTCCCGCTTGTCGACGTTGGCCGTCTCCACCTTGACGCCGGCGTTGAAGGTCTTGTCGACCACCTTGCCGGACAGCACGTTCTTGAGCTTCGTCCGGACGAACGCGCCGCCCTTGCCGGGCTTGACGTGCTGGAACTCCACGACTGTCCACAGCTGGCCGTCCAGGTTGAGCACCAGGCCGTTCTTCAGGTCGTTGGTCGTCGCCACGTGTCGATGCCTTCTGTCGCTGATGGACCGGCCCGCGACGCGCTCGAGTCAGGCGTCGATGACCAGCAGGTCCTTGGTCGTCGTCGTGAGCAGCTCCGGACCGGCGTCGCGGACGACGAGCGTGTCCTCGATCCGGACCCCGCCCTTGCCGGGCAGGTAGACCCCCGGCTCGACGGTCACGGGCATGCGGTCGGACAGTCTACCCGTCGACGAGTAGCCCAGGGTGGGCGCCTCGTGGATCTCCAGGCCCACGCCGTGACCGGTGCCGTGCGTGAAGTGCTCCCCGTGTCCGGCGGCCCGGATCGGGCTCCGCGACGCCTCGTCGACGGCGAGGCACTCCACCCCCGGGGCCAGGGCGTCGCACCCGGCGAGCTGGGCCTCGGCGACCAGCTCGTACACCTCGCGCTGCCAGTCCGCGGGAGGGGCCCCGACGACCACGGTCCGGGTGCAGTCGGCGTGGTAGCCGCGGTACTCAGCGCCGAAGTCGATCTTGAGCAGGTCGCCGGGCTCCACCACCCGCTCCGTGGGCCGGTGGTGCGGGATCGCGCTGTTCGGACCGGAGGCGACGATCGTCTCGAACGCCAGGGCGTCGGCCCCCTCGTCGTACATGCGGTTCTCCAGGTCGCGGGCGACCTGCCGCTCGGTCCTCCCCCGGAGGCCGGCCGCCGCCCAGAGCCCCTCCAGCGCCCGGCAGGACATCGCGCAGGCCTCGGCCAGCAGGGCCAGCTCCTCGTCGTCCTTGACCGCGCGCAGCTCCTCGACGACACCCCCGAGGTGTACCAGCTCGCCGCTGCCGACCGCCTTGGCCAGCCCCGCGGCGAGGGCCAGCGTGACGTCGCCCTCCTCGACCGCCAGGCGGACCGGGCCGTCCGCGGCCGCCCGCTCGGCGAGGGCCGGGCCGACCCCTCGCTCGACGGCGAGCTCCAGGTCAGGAGCCGCCTGCGCCGCCGCCGTGGAGTAGCGGCCGTCGGTCGCGAGTACTGCCGAGCCGTCCGCGTGCACCAGCACGGCGGCGTTGCTGCTGGCCAGCCCGGTCAGGTAACGGACGTTGACCAGGCGGGTCACGAGCGCGGCGTCGGCACCGCGTGCGGGGAGGCGCCGAGCGAGAGCGTTGCGGCGATTCGCGTGGATCTGCGGCACGGGCGCAGCCTACGCGCGACGTCCGGTCCCGGCCGCGCCGGCCAGCACGCGGAGGGCGAGCAGGTAGGAGCCGATGCCGAAGCCGGCGATCGTCCCGGTGGCGACGGCCGAGACGACCGACGTGTGGCGGAAGGACTCGCGCGCCGCGGGGTTGGACAGGTGGACTTCCACCAGAGGTGCGGTCAGCTGGGCGCACGCGTCACGCAGCGCGTAGGAGTAGTGCGTGAAGGCCGCCGGGTTCAGGACCACGGGGAGGGCATCGTCGGCGGCCTCGTGCAACCAGCGCACGAGCTCGGACTCGTCGTCGGTCTGCCGGATCTCGACGTCGAGGCCCAGCGCCGACCCGGCCTCGCGGCAGGCGGCCGCCAGGTCGTCGTGGGATGCGGTGCCATAGACCTCGGGCTCCCGGGAGCCCAGCCGGGCGAGGTTGGGACCGTTGAGGACGAGGACGTGCTGCACGGCCGCGACCCTATCCGCCGGGTCGGTGCCGGTCCCCGCCGATCTCGGCGTAGGCCGCGGCCAACAGCATCGGGTCGGGCCCCTCGAGGAGGGTCGGGCGCCCGACCCCCTCGAGCACGACGAAGCGCAGCAGCGCCCCGCGTGCCTTCTTGTCGCGGCGCATCGCCTCCAGCAGCCGTGGCCACGCTCCGTCGTACGTCGTGGGGAGCCCCAGCGAGGAGAGCACCTGCCGGTGGCGGTCGGCCGTCCCCTCGTCGAGCCGCCCGGCGAGCCGGCCCAGCTCCGCCGCGTAGACCATGCCCACCGACACGGCGGCGCCGTGCCGCCAGCGGTAGCGCTCGGCGAGCTCGATCGCGTGACCGAGGGTGTGCCCGTAGTTGAGCACCTCCCGCCGGCCGGTCTCGCGCAGGTCCTCGCCCACGACGTCGGCCTTGAACCGGATCGCCCGCTCGACCAGCTCCCGGGTGACGGCGCCGTCCGGGCGGACGGCCTCGGCCGGGTCGGCCTCGATGATCTCGAGGATCCGCCGGTCACTGACGAAGCCCGCCTTGACGACCTCCGCCAGGCCGGCGACGTAGTCGTGGCGCGGCAGGGACCGCAGGGCGGCCAGGTCGCACACCACCCCGGACGGCGGGTGGAACGCGCCGACCAGGTTCTTCCCCTCGGGCGTGTTGACGGCCGTCTTGCCACCGACCGCGGCGTCGACCATGCCGAGGAGGGTCGTGGGGACGAGGACGAGGCGCACACCGCGGGCCCACGTGGCCGCGACGAAGCCGGCCAGGTCGGTCGTGGCTCCTCCGCCGACGCCGACGACGGCGTCCGAGCGGGTGAGCCCGATCCGGCCGAGGACAGACCAGCAGTAGGCGGCGACCTCGGGGGTCTTGGCCTCCTCGGCGTCGGGGACCTCGACGCTGTGCGCCTCCAGGCCCTGCACCATCAGGTCGTCCCGCACGCCCTCCCCCGTCGCGCGCAGCGCGCGCGGGTGTACGACGGCGACACGCTGGACGCGCGCGTCCAGCATCGTGGAGACCTCGCCGAGCAGCCCTTCCCCGACCACGACCTCGTACGGCCGGTCGCCGGTGACCGGGATTCGGGTGGCGGTCACCGCAGCTTCGCCAGGACGGTGTCGGCGACCTCGTCGGGGGTCCGACCGCCCGTCGGCACCGTGAGGCTGGCGATCTCCTCGTACAAGGGGCGCCGCGCGTCCATGAGCAGCTTGAGCCGGGCCCGAGGGTTGCCCAGCAGGAGCGGCCGGTCGCGGTTGAGCCCCACCCGGGCGGTCGCGTCGGCCAGCCCGACGTCCAGGAAGACCACCCGGTGGCCGGCCAGCCGGGTGCGGGTGGCAGGGTCCAGGACGGCGCCGCCGCCGAGCGCGACGACGCCGTCGGGCGCGTCGAGCGCTGTCGCCACCACGGCGGACTCCAGCGCCCGGAACGCCGCCTCGCCGTCGTCGACGAAGATGTCGGCCACCGGCTTGCCGGCCCGCGCGACGACGACGTCGTCGGTGTCCGTGAAGTGCACCCCGAGCCGCTCGGCGAGCAGCGTCCCCACCGTGGACTTGCCGGCGCCGGGGGGGCCCACGAGCACGGCCACGGGCATCACCGCACCACCAGGTGCTCGAGGTAGGCGCGCGCGTTGCGGGCGGTCTCGGCGACCGAGTCGCCGCCGAACTTCTCCAGGGCGGCGTCGGCCAGGACCAGCGCCACCATCGCCTCGGCCACGACTCCGGCAGCCGGGACGGCGCAGACGTCGGACCGCTGGTGGTGGGCCACCGCGGACTCGCCGGTGCTCACGTCGACCGTGCGCAGCGCCCGGGGGACCGTGGCGATGGGCTTCATGGCGGCGCGCACCCTGAGCACCTCGCCCGTGGACATGCCGCCCTCGGTCCCCCCGGACCGGTCGCTGGCGCGTCGGACCTGGTCCCCGCCGGGGAGGATCTCGTCGTGGGCCGCGGACCCGCGCACGCGGGCCAGCTGGATGCCGTCGCCCACCTCGACCGCCTTGATCGCCTGGATGCCCATCAGCGCGGCGGCGAGTCGTGAGTCGAGCCGGCGGTCCCAGTGCACGTGGCTGCCCAGACCCGGCGGCACGCCGTGGGCGACCACCTCCACGACGCCGCCGAGCGTGTCGCCGTCCCTGCGGCACGCGTCGATGGCCGCCACCATCTGCTCGCCGGTCGCGCCGTCGAGGCAGCGGACCGGGTCGGCGTCCAGGCGGCCGACGTCGTCGGGCCCGGGGACCGTGCCCGTCGGGACCGCCACGCCGCCGATCTCCACCGTGTGCGACACCAGCCGGACGTCGTAGGCCTGGCGCAGCAGGGCCGAGGCGACGGCACCGAGGGCGACGCGCGCGGCGGTCTCCCGCGCGCTCGCCCGCTCGAGGACGGGCCGGGCCTCGTCGAACCCGTACTTCTGCATGCCGGCCAGGTCGGCGTGCCCGGGACGGGGCCGGGTCAGCGGCGCGTTGCGGGCCAGGCCGACCAGCACCGCGTCGTCGACGGGGTCGGCGGACATCACCTGCTCCCACTTGGGCCACTCGGTGTTGCCCACCCGGACGGCCACCGGCGAGCCGAGCGTCCGGCCGTGACGGAG
>DATHUJ010000002.1:0-1824 GCA_035462375.1 Jiangellales bacterium | reverse complement strand
GGAGGTCGGGCTCAAGCTGGAGAACGTCGGGCTGGACCTGCTCGGCCGGGCCCGCAAGGTCGTCGTCACCAAGGACGAGACGACCATCGTCGAGGGGGACGGCGACGCGGACCAGATCTCCGGTCGGGTGAACCAGATCCGTACCGAGATCGAGAACTCCGACAGCGACTACGACCGCGAGAAGCTGCAGGAGCGGCTGGCCAAGCTCGCCGGTGGCGTCGCCGTCATCAAGGCGGGCGCGGCCACCGAGGTCGAGCTCAAGGAGCGCAAGCACCGCATCGAGGACGCCGTGCGCAACGCGAAGGCGGCCGTCGAGGAGGGCATCGTCGCCGGTGGCGGCGTGGCCCTGCTCCAGGCCGCCCAGGCCGCCTTCGAGAAGCTCGAGGTCGAGGGCGACGAGGCGACCGGCGCCAACATCGTCAAGGTCGCCGTCGAGGCCCCGCTCAAGCAGATCGCCATCAACGCCGGCCTCGAGGGTGGCGTGGTGGTCGAGAAGGTGCGCGGGCTGCCGCTGCGGCACGGCCTCAACGCCGCGACCGGCGAGTACGTCGACCTGGTCGAGGCCGGCATCATCGACCCGGCCAAGGTGACCCGCTCGGCGCTGCAGAACGCCGCGTCGATCGCCGGCCTCTTCCTCACCACCGAGGCCGTCATCGCCGACAAGCCGGAGAAGGCCGCCCCCGCGGCTCCCGGTGGTGGCGACATGGGTGGCATGGACTTCTGATCCAAGCGACCCGCGGGCGGTCTGGACCCTGGTCCGGGCGGCCCACCGTCGAGGGGCGGTACCCGGTCCGGGTGCCGCCCCTCGGCGCGTCCCGACCCTCGGCGTCGTCGGGACCCCTCGGCGTGTCCGGACCCTCGGCGTGTCCGGACCCTCGGCGTGTCCGGACCCCTCTCGGCGCGTCGGCACCCCTCGCCGCGTCGGCACCCCCCGCCGCGTCGGCACCCTCGAACCCGGTGCCGTGCCGACCCGATTCCTCGACCCCTGCCGGGTGATCATGGACGGATCGCCCTGCGCGGCCACGGGGAAGGGCGATCCGTCCATGATCACGTCGGCGGTCGGCCGTCGGCGGCTGGTGTCCTGAGAACGCACCGTCCCCCGCGGGTAGGTAGGCGCACTCAGGCGCCGCCCGCGCGGCGGGTGCACGCTGGAGAGGCGGCGTACTCTCGTCGCCCCTCACCTGGGAGGCCTTCTTGCTCGCCCCCGTGTCGCAGCGCCCGCCCTGGAGAGCCGTGCGCTGGCCCCTGCTCGTCCTGACCGTTGGCGCCGTAGGCGTGCTGGTCGCCGTCGTCGTGGACCAGACGTCCGCGTACGAGTACGCGCTGACCGTCGGGGCGCCGTCCCTGTGGGTCCTCGGGGCCGGGCTCCTCTGGCTCGTCATCGCCGTCGTGGTCCATGTCGTCCGGGGGCGTAGCCGAACCGGCTCGACCCCGAGCGATGGCATCTGACGAGGAGTGATCAGGGGCGGCACCCGGATCTCCCCAGGTGCCGCCCCCGGCCCCCGGCGCCCCCCGGCCAAAGGCGCCCGCCGCCGCGCGGGCCGCCGGTCTGATGGGTCTGCGCGCGGTGACTCTCCGACGCGGACGGCCTCCTCAGGCGGCGAGCGTGACGCCGTCACCGACAGGAGCCGGCGCCGGCGCGGGTGACCAAGACATCTCGAGGCGGACGTGCCCGTCCGGGTCGATCACGGGCACCCAGCGGAGCTGAAGCGAACGACGAATGCGCTCCGTGACGGCGCGCTCTGTGGTTAGCGCACCAGCCATGTCCAGCCTCCCTTCGCTGTGCGTTCATCTCCCGTTCACCGAGAACCGTACTACACACGA
>DATHUJ010000001.1:0-12422 GCA_035462375.1 Jiangellales bacterium | reverse complement strand
CCAGCGCGCAGATTTCTTCGAGGTCGAGGTCGGCCTCGAGACCACGCTCAAGCGCCCGATCGTCAACACCCGTGACGAGCCGCACGCCGACCCGGAGCGCTTCCGCCGGCTCCACGTGATCATCGGCGACGCCAACATGAGCGAGGTGTGCACGTACCTCAAGCTCGGCTCGTGCGCGATCGTGCTGTCGATGATCGAGGACGGGTTCCTCGCGGACCCACCCACGCTGGCCAAGCCGGTCGCCGCACTCCACGAGCTGTCGCACGACCTGACGTGCACCCGGACGGTCGCCCTGAAGGACGGCCGACGCATCTCGGGTGTGCAGCTGCAGTGGTACTACCTCGAGCACGCACGCAAGTACCACGAGACCCGCGAGACCCCGGATTGGACCGGCGACGTGCTCACCACGTGGGAGCGTGTGCTGACGGCGCTCGAGGACGACCCACTGCAGCTCGACGGTGTCGTCGACTGGGTGACCAAGCACCAGCTGCTGCAGCGCTACGCCGACCGCGACGGGCTGTCGTGGGACCACCCCCGTCTGCGGCTGATAGACGTGCAGTACCACGACGTACGTAGCGACAAGGGCCTCTACAACCACCTCGTCGCCAAGGGCCGGTGCGAGCGGCTGGTGTCCGAGAGCGAGGTCCGCCACGCGATGACGATGCCGCCCGAGGACACGCGCGCGTGGTTCCGTGGCCGCTGCCTGGACAAGTTCCGCTCGTCGGTCACCGCCGCGGGCTGGGACGCGATCATCTTCGACATCGGCAGGGATACCCTGCAGCGGGTGCCCATGATGGATCCCGGACGGGGCAACAAGGCGATGACCGAGGACCTGATCGCCCGCTGCGACACCGCTGCGCAGCTCATCGAGGCGCTCCAGGGCTGAGCTGTCGACCCGCCGGTGCCGGGATCGGTCGTTTCGACCTGTGTCGACCACAGCTAGACTCGCAGCAACGAACACCCGCGCGTGAGGTTGCCATCAATGAGTGACGGTGGACAGGCCCGAGGCCAGCGGAGCGCCGAGGAGACCGACGAGGTCACCGTTGATGAGCATGTGGCCGAGGAGGACGACACCTCCGACGTCGATGAGCTGCTCGACGAGCTCGACGAGGTGCTCGAGGAGAACGCCGAGGAGTTCGTCCGCGGGTTCGTGCAGAAGGGTGGCCAGTGATCCCGGGCACCGCGTCCGACGGTCGGCTCCCGGCCGCCTTCATGACACCGGGGTCGGCCTCCTTCGCCGACTTCCTCGGGGCGCAGGCCCCCGACCTGCTGCCCGGGCGCCGGACGGCGCCCGGGGCGACGAACCCCGCGGACGTGCCGCACGGCACGACCATCGTCGCCACGGCGTTCTCCGGCGGAGTGGTCATGGCGGGCGACCGGCGGGCCACGATGGGCAACATCATCGCCCAGCGGGACATCGAGAAGGTCTTCCCCGCCGACGACTACTCCTGCGTCGGGATCGCCGGCGCGGCCGGGGTGGCGGTGGAGATGGTCCGGCTGTTCCAGGTCGAGCTCGAGCACTACGAGAAGATCGAGGGGACCGTGCTGTCGCTCGACGGCAAGGCCAACCGGCTCGCGGCGATGATCCGCGGGAACCTGGGACTGGCGCTGCAGGGCCTGGCCGTCGTCCCGCTGTTCGCCGGCCATGACGTGGGCACCGGCGGCGGGCGCATCTTCTCCTACGACATCACCGGTGGCCGCTACGAGGAGCACTCGTTCCACAGCGTCGGGTCCGGGTCCCTCTTCGCCCGGGGATCGCTCAAGAAGCTCTACCGCGACGACCTGGCCGCCGAGGACGCCGTGACCGTGTGCGTCCAGGCGCTCTACGACGCCGCCGACGACGACTCCGCGACCGGTGGGCCGGACATCTCCCGGCGGATCTGGCCGGTCGTGGCGGTCGTCGACGAGCGCGGCTACCGCAGGCTGGCCGACACCGACGTCGGTTCAGTGGTCGAGAGCGTTGTCGGCGCCCGTCGCACCTCCCCGGACGGCCCGCAGGCACCCCTCCTGTGACCCGAGACGTCCCCGAGCGAGAGGAGCCACCGCGGTGACGATGCCGTTCTACGTCTCGCCCGAGCAGCTGATGAAGGACCGGGCCGACTACGCCCGCAAGGGGATCGCCCGGGGCCGCAGCGTCGTGGTCGTGCAGTACGCCGACGGGATCCTGTTCGTCGCCGAGAACCCCTCCCGAGCGCTGCACAAGATCAGCGAGATCTACGACCGGATCGCCTTCGCCGCCGTCGGGAAGTACAACGAGTTCGAGAACCTCCGGATCGCCGGCGTCCGGCTGGCCGACCTGCGCGGCTACGCCTACGACCGGCGCGACGTCACGGGGCGAGGTCTGGCCAACGCCTACGCCCAGACCCTCGGGACGATCTTCACCCAGGAGCCCAAGCCGTACGAGGTGGAGATCATCGTCGCTGAGGTCGGAGAGGAGCCCGGAGCCGACCAGGTCTACCGGCTCACCTACGACGGGTCGGTGGCCGACGAGCACGGCTTCGCGGTGATGGGCGGTTCGGCCGAGCAGATCAGCCGCCACGTGGGGGAGCACTATCGGGACGGGATGCCACTCGACGCCGCCCTCCGGGTGGCGGTCGACGGGCTGGCCCACGACGGGCCGACCCCCCGGTCGATCACCGCCGACGCGCTCGAGGTGGCGGTGCTGGAGCGCGGCCGGCCCCGGCGGGCGTTCCGCCGGGTGCAGGGGAGGGAGCTGGACCGGCTGCTCGCCCCGACGTCGCCGGCCCCGGGTGAGGCCGCTCCGACGTAGTGTGAGCGCATGGACCGCCGCATCTTCGGCATCGAGAACGAGTACGGCGTCACGTGCACGTTCCGCGGTCAGCGGCGGCTGTCCCCGGACGAGGTGGCCCGCTACCTCTTCCGCCGGGTGGTGTCCTGGGGACGCAGCAGCAACGTCTTTCTCCGTAACGGCGCGCGGCTGTACCTCGACGTCGGCAGCCATCCCGAGTACGCCACGCCCGAGTGCGACTCGATCACCGACCTGGTGACGCACGACAAGGCCGGTGAGCGGGTGCTCGAGGGGCTCCTCGTCGACGCCGAGAAGCGGCTGCGCGAGGAGGGCATCGCCGGCGACGTCTACCTGTTCAAGAACAACACCGACTCGGCCGGCAACTCCTACGGCTGCCACGAGAACTACCTCGTCGCCCGGCACGGCGAGTTCTCCCGTCTGGCCGACGTGCTGATCCCCTTCCTCGTCACCCGGCAGATCGTGTGCGGGGCCGGGAAGGTCCTGCAGACCCCGCGCGGCGCGGTGTTCAGCGTCAGCCAGCGTGCGGAGCACATCTGGGAGGGGGTGTCCTCGGCCACCACCCGGTCCCGGCCGATCATCAACACCCGCGACGAGCCGCACGCCGACGCCGAGCGCTACCGCCGGCTGCACGTCATCGTCGGTGACTCGACGATGAACGAGTGCACGACCCTGCTCAAGGTGGGTGCCACCGACCTGGTCCTGCGTCTGATCGAGGCCGGCGTCCCCATGCGTGACCTCACCCTCGAGAACCCGATCCGGGCCATCCGGGAGATCAGCCACGACATGACCGGGCGGCGCAAGGTCCGGCTGGCCAACGGCCGCGAAGCCTCCGCCCTGGCCGTGCAGGAGGAGTACTTCACCAAGGTCCGCACCTTCGTCGACCAGCGGGAGCTCGACTCACCGGTCGTGCACCGGGTACTGGACCTCTGGGAGCGCACCCTCAAGGCCGTGGACTCCGGCGATCTCTCGCTCGTCGAGCGCGAGATCGACTGGGTGACGAAGTACCGCCTGATCGAGCGCTACCGCGCCCGGCACGACCTGCCGCTCACCAGCCCGCGGATCGCCCAGCTGGATCTCGCGTACCACGACATCCACCGCGGCAGGGGGCTGTACTACCTGCTCGAGCGGCAGGGGGCGGTCGGCCGGGTCTGCCGGGACCTCGACGTCTTCCGGGCCAAGTCGGTTCCCCCGCAGACGACCCGGGCGCGGCTGCGTGGCGAGTTCGTGCGCCGAGCCCAGGAGCGCCGCCGCGACTTCACGGTCGACTGGGTCCACCTCAAGCTCAACGACCAGGCCCAGCGCACCGTGCTGTGCAAGGACCCGTTCCGCTCGGTCGACGAGCGGGTGGAGCGGCTCATCGCCGGCATGTGAGCACCCGGGGCCGCCCGGCTCAGGAAGCTCTCAGGGAGCCGGGTTAGGGTGGGCCGGCGGCTGCACCCCGGCTACACGACCGCCGACCGGGGCCCCGCGACCGAGCTCCCCCCAGACGAGGACACCCGACTGTGCGTCGTACTCCCGCGCTCGCCGCGCTCCTGATCTCCGCCGCGTTCGGTCTCGCCGCCTGCGGCACGACCGACGGCGACGCGACGTCCGGGGCGTCGGACGACGTCCCGACCGCGAGCGGCGGGTTCGGCGAGAAGCCCGAGATCGAGGTACCCGAGGGGGAACCGTCCGACGAGCTGGTCGTCGAGGTGCTCGCCGAGGGCGACGGTGCGGAGGTCCAGACCGGCGAGTTCCTCGTGGCCGACTACCTGGGCCAGACCTGGGAGCCCGGCGAGGACGGCGCGCCGAACGTCTTCGACAACAGCTACGACCGCGGCCAGCCCGCCGGGTTCGGGATCGGCAGCGGCCAGGTGATCCCCGGATGGGACGAGGGCCTGGTCGGGCAGACGGTCGGGTCACGGGTGCTCCTCGTCATCCCGCCGGAGCAGGGTTACGGCGAGCAGGGCACCCCGGACGGGTCGATCCCGCCCGACTCCACGCTGGTCTTCGTCATCGACATCCTCGACTCCGTGCCGGAGGACGCCGCCGTCTCCGGGGAGCCCGTGGCCGACCTGCCCGCCGACGTGCCGTCGGTCGAGGGTGACGGCGTCGAGGCGCCCACCGTGAGCGTCGAGGGCGTGGAACCCCCGGCGGAGTCCGACGCCGTGCTCGTGCTCGCCGGCGACGGCGACCCGATCGACGACGTGATCGTCGCCAAGATCCTCCAGGTGTCCTACCCGACGGGCGAGACCCAGTACTCCTCGTGGGACCAGGAGCCGACCCTGCTGGCGCCCGACCAGCTCCCCGGCCTGTCCGCCGCCCTCGAGGGACAGAACGTGGGCAGCCGGGCGGTCGTCCGGGTGGCCGCGGCCGACAACGTGCCGGAGGGCGGGGAGGGCGAGCCGCTGGTCCTCGTCGTCGACGTCGTCGGAACCGTCTGAACGGAGGATGCCCATGGACAAGCCTGAGGTCGACTTCCCCGACTTCCCGGTCCCGGACACGCTGCGCACCGATGACCTCGTCGAGGGAACCGGAGCCGAGGCCACCCCGGGCTCCACGGCGGTCGTCCACTACGTCGGCGTCGCCTACTCGACCGGCGAGGAGTTCGACGCCTCCTGGAACCGCGGTGCGCCGTTCCAGTTCCCCGTGGGTGCGGGCCGGGTCATCGCCGGCTGGGACCAGGGGGTCGCGGGCATGCGGGTCGGCGGGCGGCGCCGGCTCGTCGTCCCCCCGCACCTGGGGTACGGGGACCGGGGGGCGGGCAGCGCCATCGGCCCGGGCGAGACCCTGATCTTCGTCGTCGACCTGCTCGACGTGCGCTGAGCCGCTCGCCTCAACCCTGGTCGGCGGCGAGCAGCGCCGCCACGTGCCGACCCGCCGCCGCCGAGGCGAGGAACGCGGCCGGGTCGTCCTCCAGGCCGCGTCCCATCGTGGACAGCCGGACGGGCACGTGCCGCAGCGCCTCGACCAGGCTCGCGGTCCCGACCTCGACCAGCCGGTGCGGAGGGTCGAGCGCTGCCGCCTGGCGGCGGACCAGCTCACCGAGGTCGCCGTCGAGGACGGGGAGGACGACGTCGACCGGGGCCAGCGCCACCCGGCCGTAGGCGGTCAGCGAGTGGTGGGAGACCCCACGGTGCCGTTCGCGGGGATCCGCGCCGCTCACCCGAAGCGCAGCGACAGCACGGCCACCGAGAGTGACCGCCGCGTTGAGCACCTCCCCGCAGGCCACCCCGCTGAAGCCCCACCGCGTCCCGGTGCCGAGGTTCCCCGGGCCCTGGGTGACGACCACGGCATCGGCACCGAGCACGTGCCGAGCGGCGAGCAGCCCGGTGTGCACGGTGACGGCCTCGTGGTCGCCGCCCAGCGCCTGACCGACGGTCACCGAGGCCACGAGCCAGCCGGCCGAGCGGAGCGAGGCGACGGAGCGGCTGAACCACAGCGGCAGCGCCCCGCCGTCCGTCATGACGTACACCACCCGGGCGTCGGGCCGGGCGCTGCGCAGTCCGGCCAGGACCGCAGGCAGCGCAGAGTGGAGGTCCGCGACCACCACCGGGAGCCCGTCGAGGTCGTCCGCGTCGCGCAGGACCGCGTGGTGCTCGGAGTCCTGCTCGTCGATGCCCAGCACGGACACCTGCAGCGGCGTGTAGCGGGCCTTGACCAGGTGTCCGGGCCCGGGCGGCGGGTCGGCCGGGAGGCGGTCGGGCGTGGCGAGCACCAGGGCGTAGCCACCGGTCCCGAGGCCCATCGCCAGCGCGGTCGTGTTGAGCAGGACCGCCTCCCCCGGCTCCGGACGGCCCACCAGGCGCTCGTATGCCAACGCCCGCGCCGTACCCTCGTCGGCGATCTCGACGTCCAGCTCCCGAGCGCCCGGCCACTCCCGGCGCACACCGGTCACCACACCCCTGCGCCAGCGGATCACAGGCGCAGGCTAGCGATTCGCTAGCCTCGCCGGGCGGGTGCCGGCACCCGGCCACGGAAGGGGGTCACCGGCCGTGTCCCAGGCCAAGAGCGAGCGGCTGATGAACCTCGTCATCGCCCTTCTCGTGGCACGGACCTTCCTGCCCAAGGCTCGGCTTCGCCAAGTCGTGGGCGGTTACGGCGAGCAGACGGACGAGGCGTTCGAGCGGATGTTCGAGCGGGACAAGGACGAGCTACGCGAGCTCGGCATCCCGATCGAGACCGGCTCCGAGGACCCTTTTGCGCCGGACGAGGAGATCGGGTACCGGATCCGCCGGAGCGACTTCGAGCTGCCCCCTGTCAGCCTCGAGCCGGACGAGGCGGCCGTCCTCGGCCTGGCCGCGCGGGTGTGGCAGCACGCGACACTCGCCGACGCCACCGCCCGCGCGCTGCTCAAGCTGAGGGCGGCCGGTGTGGAGACGGACACCCGGGCCCTCGCGGCCGTCGAGCCACGGCTGGCAGCCGAGGAACCGGCCTTCTGGCCGTTCTGGGAGGCGGTGCGGGACCGGCGTCGGGTGTCCTTCGACTACCTCAAGCCGGGATCAGAGAGCTCCGAACGCCGTCGGCTCGAGCCCTGGAGCGTGCTCTCCTGGCACGGGCGCTGGTACGTCGTCGGCCGGGACCGGGACCGTGCGGCGCCCCGGATGTTCCGGCTGTCCCGCGTCACCGGCCAGGTCACCGCCGGCGCGCCCGGTGCCTTCCCCGCCCCCGGCGCGGAGGAGGTGCGACGCGCGGCCGCGTCCCTAGCCCCTCCGGCCGTCTCGGGCACCGCCTCGGTCCGGGTCCGGCATGGAGCCGCCTGGGGCCTCCGTCGGCGGGCCGCGTCCACGCGCCCCGACGGCCTCGGCTGGGACGTGCTGGAGGTGCCCTTCGGCGACGCCTGGGTGCTCGCCGAGGAGATCGCGGGCTACGGCTCGGCCGCCGTGGTCGTCGGACCCGCGGACGTGCGCGCCCACGTCGTGGCCCGATTGCGGGCCGTGGCCGGGGGCGGGGCGGCATGAGCGCGGGCGCGCAGGAGCAGGTGTCCCGCCTGCTGTCGATGCTGCCGTACCTGCTGGCTCACCCGGGGGTGCGGGTCTCCGAGGTCGCCGACCTGTACGGCGTGAGCGAGCGCCAGGTCGTACGCGACCTCAACGTCCTCTGGTTCTCCGGCCTCCCCGGCCTTGCGATGGGCGACTACATCGAGGTCGACATGGAGGCCGTCGAGGGCGAGGGGGTCATCAACGTCTCCAACGCCGACTACCTCGCCCGGCCCCTGCGGCTCGGCACCGACGAGGCGCTCGCCCTGCTCGTGGCCGTGCGGACCCTCGCGGCCGTCCCCGCAGCGGGGGACCGGGACGCCGTCGACCGCGTGGTCGCGAAGCTGGAAAGGGCCGCCGGCGCCGCGGCCGAACGGGCCCTGGCGGTCCGGGTCGAGCTCGAGGCGGGGCCCCGCGGGGACCTGGCGGCGTCCGTCCGACGGGCCCTCACCGAGCGGCGTCTCCTGCACCTGTCCTACTGGGTCCCCGGGCGGGACGAGACGACGGAGCGCGACGTCGACCCCATGCGACTGGTGGTCGTCGAGGGACGGTCCTACCTCGAGGCGTGGTGCCGTAGGGCGCACGGGGTGAGGCTGTTCCGGCTCGACCGGGTTCAGGCGGCCGAGGTCCTGGACGCGCCCGCGGAGGTCCCGCCGCACGCCCGGCCGAGGGACCTCGCGGCGGGGCTCTTCCAGCCCTCGCCCGAGGACGACGTGGTGACCCTGGACCTACGGCCCCATGCCCGCTGGGTGGGCGACTACTACCCCTGCGAGTCGGTGGAGGAGCTCGACGACGGCTCCCGGCGGGTGCGCCTCCGCACGCCGGATCCGCGCTGGGTGCGCCGTCTGGTGCTCCGCCTCGGCGGTGCGGCGCGGGTCGTGGACCCGCCGGAGCTGGCGGAGGCGGTACGGCGGGACGCCCGCGAGGCGCTCGGCGCCTACGGTGGCCACCTGGGCAGCGACGCGGCCGCCGCCGGTTAGGCTCTCCGGATGCTGTGGGTGCTGCTGGTCCTCGCGCTGCTGCTCGGCGCCGCGGGCGCCCTCGGACTCGCGGTCCGGTGGTTGTACGTGCGGGGGCGCCGCCTGGCCGCCGAGCTCGCCGCCACCGCCGAGGCGGTGCAGCGGTCGATCGACGCAGTCACCGACCCCGCTGAACGCCGCAGCGTACGATGATGTCCACGTCCCACCGGAAGAGGTCGTCATGTTCCGTCAGCTCGGACCCGCCGAACTGATCATCATCTTGCTCATCGTCCTGCTCCTGTTCGGCGCCAAGAAGCTGCCCGACACCGCGCGCGGTCTGGGCCGGTCCATGCGCATCTTCAAGGCCGAGACCAAGGGGTTGCGCGACGACGACGAGTCGGCGGCCGGCCCCGAGCACACGACACCCGCGGTCGAGGCCCGGCCCGTCGAGGCGCGCCCGAGCACGGCCGGCGACCCGGCCGCCGAACCCGCGCCGGCCCGGGCCCCGGAGTCCGAGCACACCGACCGCTGAGCGGCCCCGGACCTGTGGCCACCGTGGCACGTCGGGGGGTCCGATCCCCGCGGTCCGGTGACGACGAGGGGCGCATGCCCCTGGCCGACCACCTGCGCGAGCTGCGCCGCAGGGTCGGCAGGTCGGCCCTGGCCGTCGTCGCCGGCGGTGTCCTGGGCCTCGTCTTCTACCAGACGATCTTCGGCTGGCTGACCCGGCCGTTCAACGAGGCCGTGGTGCCGCTCGCCGAGCGGCGCGGGCTGGACGCCAAGGTCATCTTCGACGGCATCGCCGACCCGTTCACGGTGCCCTTCAAGGTGGCGCTGTTCACCGGCCTGGTCCTTGCTGCCCCGGTGTGGATCTACCAGCTCTGGGCGTTCGTCACCCCCGGTCTCTACCGCAACGAGCGCAAGTGGGCCACCACCGTCCTGCTGACGTCGGTCCCTCTCTTCGTCGCCGGCGTCGCCCTCGGCTACTGGATCCTGCCGGTCGGCCTCAACGTGATCCTCGAGTTCACCCCCGGCGAGGTGTCCAACTACGTCAGCTTCTCGGGGTACCTCAGCTTCGTGCTGAGACTGCTCCTGGTCTTCGGCCTGGCCTTCCTGCTCCCCGTCTTCGTGGTCCTGCTCAACGCCGTCGGCGTGCTGTCCGGCGAACGACTCGGCCGCAGCGCGCGGTGGATCATCATGGGTATCTTCCTGTTCGCGGCCGTGGCGACCCCCACGGGTGACCCCGTGACGATGTCCCTGCTCGCGCTGCCCATGTGCGCGCTGTTCGGAGCGTCGTACCTCGTCTGCAGGCTCAACGACCGCCGCCGGGCCCGGACCAACGTCGAACCGGACTACGGCACGCTCGACGACGACGAGGCCTCCACGCTCGCGTCGCCCGCGGGCGCCGCGGCCGACGACCTGCCCTCGGAACTGGAGGCCGCCGCGGAGTCGGACGGCGCCACGCCGCACGGGCGCCGGGTCGAGGACGTCACCTGAGGCCGGCGGACCGCTAGCCTCGCGCCGTGCCGCGCGAGGTGGCCCTGCTCGTCAACCCCGTCGCCGGGCGCGGCCGCGGGGCGCGCGCAGCCGCCACGGCCGCCGCCTCGCTCCGCACGGCGGGCTTCTCCGTACGGGAGGTGGTGGGCCGTGACGCGGCCGAGGCGGCCGACCAGGCCGCCGGGGCGGTGGAGTCAGGGCCCGACGCGGTCGTGGCCGTCGGGGGCGACGGCATGGTCCACCTGGCCCTGCAAGCGGTCGCCGGCCACCCGGTCCCCTTCGGCGTCGTCCCCGCGGGCACGGGCAACGACTTCGCCCGCGCCCTCGGGTTACCTCTCCGCCACCCGGCCGATGCGGCGGACGTCGTGGCCCAGGGCCTCCGTGAGGACAGCGCACGGCCGGTGGACCTCGGGCGCAGCCAGGGCACCTGGTTCGGCTGCGTCGCCGCGGCCGGCTTCGACGCGCGGGTCAACGACCGGGCGAACCGGATGACGTGGCCCAGGGGGCGGGCCCGCTACCCGATGGCGATGGTGGCCGAGCTCGGTGTCTTCCGGCCCCTGCCGTACGTCATCGAGACCGACGGGACCCGCTGGGAGACCGCCGCCATGCTCGTCGTGGTAGGCAACGCCCGCTCGTACGGCGGCGGGATGCTCGTCACGCCGGGTGCGCGGATGGACGACGGGCTGCTCGACGTCCTGGTGCTGACGGAGCTGTCCACGCCGGCGTTCCTGCGGGTCTTCCCCCGGGTCTACCGCGGCACGCACGTCTCGCACCCGGCGGTCACCGTGCTGCAGGCCCGGCAGGTACGCCTGCAGGCCCCGGGGATCACCACGTACGTCGACGGCGAGGTGCTGGGTCCCCTGCCACGGACGTTCGAGGCCGTCCCCGGGGCGGTGCGGGTGCTGGCCGCTCAGTCCTCCTGACCGGAGCCGACGGCCTTGCTCTCGACCGTCTCGGTGGAGCGGACAGCTACCTTGCGGGGCTTGCTCGGCTGCGGCACGACGCCCCGCACCCGGAGCTCGAGCATGCCCTTGTCGTAGCCGGCGTCGACCGAGTCGGCGTCGACCCCTTCGGGCAGGGCGAAGTCGCGGCGGAAGGCGCCGTAGCGGAGCTCCCGGACGAGGACGGCACGCTCGTCGTCCTCGGAGCGCATCGTGTGCTGGTCCGAGCGGCGCCCCGTGACGGTGAGACGTCCGTCCGCGACCTCGATGTCCACGTCGTTCTCGATGTCGACGCCGGGGAGCTCGAGGCGGATGACGACGTCGGCACCCTCCCGGGTGATCTCGACCGCCGGGACGAACCCGGTGGCCGCGCTGGCTGCGGCACCGGGGCGAGTGCCGAAGGTACGGCGGACGAGCTGGTCGAAGGTCCGGTCGAAGTCGGTGTCGACACGGGCCAGGGCGCTGAACGGGTCCCAGATGGTCATGGCCATCGCGCGTCCCTCCTCGGGATGGTTCGGACAACCTCCTTCGGTTGGCACTCTAGGCCTGAGAGTGCCAGCCGTCTAGCACTCACAACGCCAGAGTGCCAGCGATTTCTTCCGGGTACGGTGGCGCCATGGCCTCGCCTGCGGAGCGCTACGCCGCGGCTCGCGCCCGTCGGCGGGACGAGACGAGCGCCCTGCAGCGGTTCGCCGCCCGCTACGACTTCGCCCTCGACGACTTCCAGGTGCGGGCCTGCCGGGCAGTGGAGCAGGGCCGGGGGGTCCTGGTCGCGGCCCCGACGGGCTCCGGCAAGACCGTCGTGGGGGAGTTCGCCGTCCACCTGGCGCTCGAGCAAGGGCGCAAGGCCTTCTACACCACCCCGATCAAGGCGCTGTCCAACCAGAAGTTCCGGGACCTGGCGCGGGAGCACGGCCCCGGGCGGGTCGGCCTGCTGACGGGCGACCGCACCGTCAACGGTGACGCGCCGGTGGTCGTGATGACCACCGAGGTGCTTCGCAACATGCTCTACGCCGGCTCTCCCACGTTGGCGGGCCTCGGCTGGGTGGTCATGGACGAGGTCCACTACCTCGCCGACCGCTTCCGTGGCGCGGTCTGGGAGGAGGTGATCATCCACCTGCCGGACGCGGTCGCGCTGGTCTCCCTCTCGGCCACCGTCTCCAACGCCGAGGAGTTCGGCGAGTGGCTGGGCACCGTGCGCGGACCGACCGACGTGGTGGTCGAGGAGCGACGGCCGGTCCCGCTGTGGCAGCACGTGATGGTCGGCCCACGGTTGCACGACCTCTTCGTCGACGAC